>DKFS01000030.1:17162-19020 GCA_002452855.1 Sulfurospirillum sp. UBA6790
CTGAAGCTTTGATTAAAGAGATGGCGCAATTCGATAAACTCGAAGGCCGTTTGTTTGTCAGCGACAAGGCTCATATGATTTTAAACCATCATATTTTAATCGACCAAGCAAAAGAAAAGCTTCGCGGTGCAAAAGCAATCGGCACAACGGGTCGTGGGATTGGACCAAGCTATGGCAGTAAAATCGAGCGTAGCGGTCATCGTTTAGGTGAACTTCGCGACACACAAAAACTTGCTTTATCTCTTATTGAATTTTACGATGAAAATAGAGCAGTGTTTAACGCATTAGGAATCGTAACACCCAATTATGAAACACTCAAAGCGGAACTTGACGGTTATGCTACTGTTCTTCTACCTTTTTTAGCCGATACAACGCAAATGGTATGGAAATATTTAGACGAAGAGAAAAAAGTGCTTCTCGAAGGTGCGCAAGGTACCATGCTTGATGTGGACCATGGAACCTATCCTTTTGTAACAAGTTCAAGCACAATCAGTGCAGGTGCTTGTGTTGGTTTAGGTTTGAACCCAAAAGATATTGGCAAAGTAACCGGTATTGTAAAAGCTTATTGTACACGTGTCGGTAATGGTCCTTTCCCTACGGAAGATTTCGACAGTGATGGGGATCAACTACGTGAAAAAGGGCATGAATATGGTACATCAACAGGACGTGCGCGTCGTTGTGGTTGGTTTGATGCCGTAGCATGCCGCTATGCAAGTCGTATTAATGGTTGTGATGAATTGGCCATTATGAAACTCGATGTTTTAGATGGATTTGAGACCATTAAAGTATGTGTCGCGTATGAAATCAATGGCACAAGAGTAGAGAGCTTGCCTGAAGATTTAGAAAATATTATCCCAATTTACGAAGAACTTCCAGGTTGGGAAAGTGTTGTAGGATGTCGTAAATTTGAAGATTTACCTGATACAGCCAAAGCATATATCAAACGTCTTGAAGTCTTAACGGGCACAAAAATTGGTCTCATTTCAACCAGCCCTGATAGGAACGATACCATCATTTTATAATTTACATGTAAAGGTGAAAATGGATGAAGAGTCAGTTCTCGAAAATAGCCAAAATACGAAAGCAAAAGCGTGATGCTATCGAAAAAGAACTGATTAAAAGTCAAAATAAAGAGAGGCTACTTTCTCATAAGATAGCCTCAATTTATGAAGATATTGCAGCCATACAAATCCCTCAATCGGGCGTTATTTCTCTTTTAACGATGGTGGGAGAACAAAAGATGATTCTCAATCGTGAAAAAAAACGTTACGAACAAGAGCTGCTTACAACCAAACAGCAGACGAAAAAACTTCAAGTCGAGTATCAAAAGGCTCACATTGAATATGAGAAATTTAAGTACCTAGAAGAGCAAGAACTCCAAGCCATGATGGAAAAACTTAAAAAAGAAGAGCAACTTTATTTGGATGAAGTATCGACACTCCTCTTTGCAGGAGAGCTTAGTAAAAGAGGACATGCATGAAGCATCTTTGGATTTTAGTCATCAGTAGCCTTTTGTATGCAGAAACCACGGACTGTACACAAATTTTTGAAGAGCGCAAAAGTGAATTACTGCACGAAGTCGAAAAAGTAGATGAAGCACGTCAATCCTTCGAAGCACTTCAAGCTGCGACTAATGCGTTGTTTGACAAACAAAGAGCGTCGTTAAAAGAAAAAGAGAACGCCATTGCCCAAACAAAAGCAGAAATTGAAGCAAAAGAAAAGCGCATAACAGCGATGCTTGAAGAAAATAAAAAGCTCTTAGAACTTGTTGAAGCCAAAAAGAACGAAAAGATTGATGATACATACAATAAAATGAAAGATGGTGCAGCCGCGGGAATTATTGAAAAGCTTCCTGTGA
>DKFS01000038.1 GCA_002452855.1 Sulfurospirillum sp. UBA6790
TTCTTTACGGAGATAAATATTTGTGTTCGCGTACAATGCGCCGTGTCGCAGAGCCTTTACGCGAAATTGGTGCAAAAATTGATGGCAGGAATCATGGCAATTATGCGCCTCTTAGTATTCGAGGAGAAAAGCTCAATGCGTTTCATTATGAGAGTAAAATAGCCTCTGCGCAAGTGAAAAGTGCCCTTATTTTAGCAGCACTTCAGGCAGAGGGCATTTCAACTTTTCGTGAGCCAGAACTCAGTCGCGATCATAGCGAACGAATGCTTCGTGGAATGGGTGCCAATGTTGTTTCTGAAGGATTACATGTAACGATTCATCCTCAAACAAAACCGCTTAATCCTCTTCATATAACAGTGCCAAGTGATCCATCCAGCGGCTTTTTCTTTGCTGTTGCTGCCGCAATTAATGAAGGAAGTAAAGTCACATTACACAATATGCTTTTAAATCCTACGCGTATTGAAGCTTATAAAGTACTTGAGCGTATGGGAGCTTTGGTTCAGTTTATTGAGAAAGAAAGCCTGTATGAAAGTGTCGGTGATATTGTGATTATCGGCAAAGCATTACAGGGGATTGAAGTTTCTGAAAATATCTCCTGGCTTATCGATGAGCTTCCCGCTCTCTCGATTGCTTTTGCTTGTGCAAAAGGTAAGAGTTTGGTTAAAAACGCCAGTGAATTGCGCGTTAAAGAGAGCGACCGCATCGCGAGCGTGGTGAAAAATCTCCGCTTATGCGGCATTGAAGTAAACGAGTTTGAGGATGGCTATGAAGTCAATGGGGGGACACTTAAAAGTGCCACCATTAATAGTTTCGGTGACCATAGAATTGCGATGAGTTTTTCGATTGCTGGCACTAAAACGACGATGAAAATTGAAGATACTGAGTGTATTAATACCTCTTTCCCCAATTTTGTTGAATTGCTCTCAGCGATAGGAACTATTACGTATGCAGATTAAATTAGCAACAAGTTATGGCTTTTGTTTTGGCGTAAAACGTGCAATCAAAATTGCTGAGAATACGCAAAATGCATCGACGATTGGGCCATTGATTCACAATAATGAAGAGATTAATCGTTTAAAAGAAAACTTTAACGTGAAAACACTGCATGACATCTCTGAAGCAAACGGTGTCGAACGCGCGATTATTAGAACACATGGTATCCCAAAAAAAGATTTAGAAACATTGCTTGCCAGCGATGTTCAAGTCATTAATGCAACATGCCCTTATGTCACTAAGCCACAAGAAATTTGTGAGAAAATGAGCATGGAAGGGTATGAAATTGTCATTTTTGGCGATGCGGATCATCCGGAAGTCAAAGGGGTAGAGAGTTATGCGATTCATGGCGCTTATGTTGTCCAAAGTGTTGCTGAATTAGAAAAAATTAAATTTAAAGGCAATAAAATTGCCGTGGTTTCTCAAACAACCCGTAAAATCAATGAGTTTTTAGATATCACCAACTATTTAGAGACACGCTATAAAGAAGTACGCGTTTTTAATACGATTTGCAATGCAACGTTTGAGAATCAAGATGCTGCACGCGAATTGGCAAAAGAATCAGATGTCGTCATTGTGATTGGCGGAAAAAATTCTTCCAATACCAAACAGCTGCACAGCATTTGTAAAGAGTATTGTGAAGATAGTTTTTTAGTGGAAAGTGAAAAAGATCTTGATCCTTCATGGTTTAGTGGAAAAAAACTTTGCGGTGTGACAGCGGGTGCATCTACGCCAGATTGGATTATTGAAAAAATAGTTGGCAAAATAAGCGAAATTAAAGTATAATAGGCAACTTTTACATGTTTACATGTAGCTAAATGTGTCAAAAATCAATAAAAAGGGTAGCAAATGGTAAATGAGGCGAACAAAGCTGTTCATACTGACGCCGTAGACGAACATGAGGAGATGGATTTTGCGGCGATGTTGGAAGAGTCTTTCAAAGATTCTGAGAGAGACGCACTGATCAATGGTGTTGTGGTAGCAATCAAAGAAGATGTTATTTTAGTGGATGTGGGTAAGAAGTCAGAAGGACGTCTTAATGCATCAGAAGTGACAGATGAGAGTGGTAACATAACATGCAAAGTAGGTGATGTAATCCCTGTAGTGATTACAGGATTCAGAAACGAAAGACCAGTGGTTTCGCACAAAAAGGCCCTTCGTAAAGATAGAATTAAATCATTTATCGCTGATTTTAAAGAAGAAGATGACGTGGTTGTTGATGTCAAAATCACTGGAAAAAACAAAGGTGGTTTTATCGCTGAAAACAAAGATGGTATTGAATTTTTCCTTCCTCGCTCACAAGCTGCTGTGAAAGATATGAACAGCCTTGTTGGAAAAAGTTTAAAAGTAAAAGTCATTAAAATCGATAATGAAACAGAATCTATTATTATCTCTCGTAAAAAATTCCTAGACGATGAACGCAAAAAACGCAAAGAAATCGTTCAAGAACTTATTGACCGTGATGAAGTGGTTGAAGGAACGATTAAAAAGATTACAACATACGGTATGTTTGTAGATGTTGGCGGCATTGATGGTTTAGTGCATTACAGTGAAATCAGCTACAAAGGACCTGTCAATCCTGGAACATTGTATCAAGAAGGCGAAGTTATTCCTGTTAAAGCAATCAAATACGATAAAGACAAACGACATCTTTCTCTCTCTGTCAAAGCAGCGATGCCTGATCCTTGGGATGAAATCAAAGATGAGTTAGAAACAGGTGATTCAATCCAAGTAACCATCAGCAACATTGAACCATACGGCGCGTTTGTTGATCTTGGCAATGACATCGAAGGTTTCCTTCACATTTCTGAGATTTCATGGGATAAAAACATCAAACACCCACG
>DKFS01000092.1 GCA_002452855.1 Sulfurospirillum sp. UBA6790
CCATCTTTTTTATATAAAATCGCTCTAGAGTTAAGACCGCTGGGAGCATCAATATGTGCAATTTTGAGGACGTCTTTGGTATGCGTATCAAAACGTTCTAGTTTTACCATTGGCTCTAAAGTGTAGTTGTAGGGTTTCAAAGCAACTTCTTTGACACTACATCCGCTAAAAAAGAATAGCAATGTGAAAAGCACTAAACTTGCATATTTCATCTTAACTCCTTTGTTATCGTTCATTTGGTGCCGGTGCAATCGTCTCTTCCTTAAAAAGAAGATCACTTGGGCTATCTTTTAAATTGGAAACAAGGTCTTTTGTTTCATTCATCAAAACACGCAATTCCTGAATCGTATTTTGAAGGGGTAAAAGATTTTCTTTGACTAAAATATCAATATCAAAAGCACCTGCTTCCATTTTTTGGTTTAGTCCACCCATAACTTTTTTAACACTTTGTGAAGCCTCTTTGACATTGTTCATTGTATCGACACCTGTGTTATCAACTGCTGAAGTGAACGAACGAGACATCTCTTTAATGCTACTGACTGCTGCGATAGATTCTTCTAACAAACGATTGATTTCTTTATTGTGTGCTTCTAAATTGGCTAATGTTTTTTGTGTAGATTCTGTGATTTTGGCACTGTTTTCGATAATGGTTTCAATATTTTTGATATTTTTCTCACTCATGAGCGTATCGGCACGTTCAAAAATCATCTCTGCTTTTGCACTCACAGAAGTGATGGTTTTATCTAGCCTTGAAAATGTTGAAGGACGCGAATGAATTACGGCATATTCTTCAGATTTATTACCGGTCTTAAGGTCTTTTGCCTCATTTGTTCCCCCTTGAAGTTGAATGTAACTAAGCCCCGTAATACCTTGCGCTTCAATGAGTGCATAAGTGTCTTCTTTAATGGGTGCATTATCTTGCACGCGAATTGTAACTAAAACTTCTTCGGCATTATCGGGATTAATGGTGATGCTACGCACCTCACCGATTTGAACGCCGCGAAGTTTTACAGGCGCTTTATCATTGAGTCCTGAGACAGACTCTTTGGTCGCAACTCTGTAAAATTTAAAGTTTCCCTTATCGGAATAATTGCCTAGCCATAGAATGGAGATAACTCCACCAATGAGGAGTATAAAAACAAACGCTCCTACCAAAATATAACTCAATCTATTTTCCATTATTGCCTCAATTTAAAAATTTTTTCAATGCTTCATCTGTCGTTTGTTTCAGAAGCTCCATTGTGCCTTCAAACATAACTTTTTGATTCCCTAAAATAATAAAACGGTCCAAAACATGCTCAATTGTGTCTTTATCGTGGGTAACCATGACAACGGTAATTCCCAATGTATCGCGTAATGTCACGATGAGTTCATCAAATGCGCGTGCGCTTTGTGGGTCTAGCCCAGAAGTAGGTTCATCTAAAAAGAGCAATTTGGGATCAAGCGCTAAGGCTCTGGCCAAACCGGCCCTTTTTTTCATACCGCCGCTCAGTTCGGAAGGATACATGGTCGCTACTTTACTCGGAAGACCGACCATAGAAAGTTTCATTAATGCTGAATCTCGAATCAGCCAATCAGGAAGATTCGTATATTCACGCATGGCAACAGTAACATTTTCCAAAATAGTGAGTGAAGTAAAGAGTGCGCCAAATTGAAATAAAATTCCCCATTGCTCTCTGAGTTTTTGTGCATCATGCGTTGAAGCTTTTTCAACGTTTGTGCCCAAAACGCGCATTTGTCCGCCATGAATTTTTTGTAACATGACCATCTCACGAAGCAAGGTTGTTTTACCACTGCCACTACCGCCTAAGAGGCCAAAAATTTCACCTTTGTTAATTGTAAAGCTAACACCGTTATGAATGGTTTGTTTTCCAAAGCGAGTGATAATATTTTTAGCTTCAATGATGCTATTATGCTTCACAGTCCCATCTCCGTAAGTAGAACTGATATAAGCGCATCCATCGCAATAACCCAAAAGATGGCATTGACAACGCTAATGGTGGTGTATTTACCCACACTCTCTGTGCTATTGTCAATCTGAAAGCCGCGAAAACAGCCGATAGTTGCAATAATGCAGCCAAAAATAGGTGCTTTGACCAGACCGATAATAAGATGTTTTAATGCAACGGTCTCTTTGATACGGTCAATAAACTCAACAAAACTCACATCAAGTTTTGTTGAGGCAATGACCATACCTCCAAAAACAGAAATAACATCCGCAAAAAAAACGAGTAATGGCAAAGAGATAATTAAGGCGAATAAGCGCGGTAAAACGAGAAAGTTCCAGGGTGAAAAACCCATAGAACTCATGGCATCGACTTCATCGGTAATTTTCATAACCCCAATTTGTGCCGTATACGCAGAAGCGCTTCTGCCAGCAACTACAATAGCCGTTAGCAAGGGTGCTAATTCACGTACGGCTGATATGGTTACCATCTCTACAATAAAAATATTGGCTCCAAATTTTTCAAGTTGTGTCGCACCTTGATAGGCAATAACAATGCCAATAAGAAAGGATGTCAGCAAAATAATAGGTATAGCCCCCGCACCGCTTTGTTCAATATGATAAAACATTGCTTTGAAGCGAATCGTAAATGGCTTGAGGAGAGCAGCGACAACAAAATGAAATAACTCCCCCGTGAAGGCAAAGAAGGAAGCCAATGTTTTATATCCATCGACCATCTGTTTTCCGATGCTTTCAAGATAAGAAATAAAAAAAACCTCTTTTTTCTCAATGATTTCTTCTTGGGGATAATGCTGTTCACAAATACGCAAAAGTGCTTCTAAGGAGGCGTTTGCACCTAGCATAGTGACAGAACAGTTCATACTTTGAATATGTTTGCTAAGATGCAAAATCAGCATAATCCCATGGGTATCAAAATCAGTAATGGCTGAAAGGTCAAACGTATAGGCTAAAGATTTTTTACATGTAAATGTTTTAATCTCTTTTTCTAAAGATGCTATTGTCTTGTTCACCCATGCACCTTTGAGCGTGAGTATCACTCCCTCACGGGTTTTTTCAAGATGCAAAGAGGGCTTTTTATTCATGATGAGAGCCTCTTTTTTTGAGGTATTATAACATAAATAGGTTATACCAAAAGGCTTGGCAGGCTTTTAGATTGGCATGCTATAATTTTTTGAAAAGGAGCTAAGATGTTTAAAGTATTCTTTTTAGGGCTTATTTTTTTTGGAGTCAATCATTTCGCTTTTGCTAAGGAGACTAACATGAATTATGAAGTTGCAACGCTAGGTGGTGGATGTTTTTGGTGTTTGGAAGCTGTTTTTGAAGAGACACGCGGTGTCATAGATGTTGTAAACGGTTATGCAGGTGGTGATAAAGAAAATCCAACATATGAGCAAGTATGTAGTGGAACGACACATCATGCTGAGGTGGTGCAAATTACGTTTGATCCTAAAATTATCTCGTATGAGGCACTTTTGAAAATATTTTGGTTGATTCACGATCCTACAACATTGAACCGACAAGGTAACGACGTTGGAACCCAATATCGTTCGGTTATCTTTTACCATAATCAAAAACAAAAAGAGCAAGCAGAAGCTTCTATCAAAGAGTTTTCAACGAAATTTACACAACCGATTGTGACAGAGGTAAAACCTTTGGAGCAGTTTTATAAAGCAGAAGCGTATCATCAAGACTATTTCAAACATAATCCGAATCAAGGCTACTGCGTGTTCGTTGTATCACCTAAGGTCGAACATTTTAAACACGAGTATAAAGACTTGGTCAAGTGATGGCATCTTTTACATGTAAAAATTAAAACGTGTGAATAAGTCCTCTAATGCCGTCTATAAACATCTGAACAGACATCATTAATAAAAGCATTCCCATAAGCCTCTCAAGAGCAGAAAGTCCTTTTTCTCGAAGTAATGTGTATAAAAAAGGAGAGAGGTACATAATCACAGCGGATACAAACCATGCAAGAAGCAAAGAAGTAAATAAGGAAGGCATAGAGGCGGTATTTGATTTGCCTAAAACAAGCAATGTGGCAAGTGTTGAAGGTCCAGCAATAAGCGGCATGGCGATGGGAACCATAAAAGGCTCTTTTGAAGCGCCATACAGTCCACTGCTCCCTTCTTCTCCAGGGAAAATCATTTTGATACCAATGACAAAAAAAATCACCGCTCCAGCAATACGTACAGCTTCGGTTTCAAGATGGAAGATATTGAGAAAAAGCTCTCCCCCAAAAAGGAAGAGCATTAAAATACCAAGTCCAAAAATCATCTCACGAATGATGATCCTTCGTCTGCGTTTAATATCCACATCTTTTAAAATCGAAAGGATAACAGGTACCGCTCCAAAAGGATCAATCACAAACATTAAAACAATAGCGGTTGAAATAATCGACAATTCATTGCTTAGCACGAAAGCTTACCTCACGTTCTAAATTCAGAGAGCTTGAGATTCAAAGTTTCGGTCATACGACTAAGATGTTCAGCCGCACTAGCGATTTCCTCAACACTCCTAGCATTTTGACTGGAAATGTCATTGATTTGGCTCACATTGGTAATCATTGTTTCAATATCAGAACCCGTTTTGAGATAATTCTCAGCGGTCTTATCCGATACCTGTGTGGCATTGCCCATAACCGCAAACATATTGTTAATCTTTGTTTCGACACTACTTGCGGTAGTCGCTAAAGATTCCACCTTTTTAGAATTGAGTGTCATTTGATCGCTACTATCAACAATCGATTGAACAATAACATTAATCGTTGCATTGATCTCTTGAAGACTTTTTTGTGTACGTTCTGCTAACTTTCTCACTTCATCCGCAACTACGGCAAATCCTCGACCATGCTCACCCGCGCGCGCTGCTTCAATGGCGGCATTGAGTGCAAGTAAATTGGTTTGATCTGCAATATCACCAATGACAACTAAAATTTCTTTGACTTGTTCGGCATCGTGACTGAGTTGTTGAATTTTATGCGCCAATTCAATTTCCGTAGCCGCGCTGCTTTGAATGTCTTTGGTAAGAGCTAAAATAGCACTGTTGGCATCACTTAAGAACTCGTTGGCTTTTACCAACTCTGTTTTTCCCTCTTTGGCCTCTTGCATGCCTTGCGCCATCTCTGATTTAAGTAAGGCTGCTTTTGAGGTTGTATTGCCAACAATTTGCATAGAAGTTTCTACCGCACGTCCAACTTCAAGTGACGTAGAAGAGAGTTCATGCGAAATAGAAGAGTTTTCATTGGAGAGGTTTTTAGCTTCACTGATTAAGATGCGTACTTTTTCAATAAAGCGGTTGATACTGTTACTCGCTTGCGCAATTTCATCATTGCCGATAACATCCAATTTTCGTGTTAAATCCCCATCCCCGCTTGAAAGATTATCAGCTCTTAGGATAAGGTCATTCAAAGGTTTAGAAATCGTCTTCTTAATACTCAGAAATGTGGCTCCAAGACTTAAAAGAACCAATGCAAGCGATATAGATAAAAATGTTTGAATTTGTGAAGCAATATTGTCGCTAATTCTGTTTTCCAAGATATTGACATTTTTTTGAACATTATCAACATAAATACCTGTTCCCATCATCCAATTGTAAGGTGCAAAAGGAACGGCATAAGAGAACTTTGGAAGTGGTTTACCATCCTTTACTTTAGGAAAACTGTACTTCACAAGACCTCCGCCTTTTTTTGCTACTTCAATAAGCTCTTTAATGAGATAAACACCATTGCTATCTTGCAACCCAA
>DKFS01000026.1:0-1285 GCA_002452855.1 Sulfurospirillum sp. UBA6790
TTGTTTGTTGGTTTTTCTGTTGATGGCTCTGTCATGACACATGACCATGACCAAAATATAGAACTTTACGGTAATAATATTACCCCTGAACAGATTGTAGAATCAGATGGGTTACTCTCTTCGTATGCCATTGAAGAGTTTATGAAAACAATTCAGCAAATTAGCAACTAAGGATTCATGTGCAAGATATTTTAAGTTCTCTTTCGACCTATGGTTATATTTTATTGTTTGCGTATTCTTTCGGAGGAGGAATGCTTGCGATTATCGCTGCGGGGGTTTTGAGTTATGCGGGGAAAATGGATTTAAGTGCGTCTATTGCTATTGCCGCAGTAGCCAATGTTATTGGCAGTGCCTTTTTATTCTCCATGGGACGTTATAATAAAAAAGCGTTGATGCCTTACATCAAAGCACATCGTCGAAAATTGGCACTGAGTCATATTTTGATGAAACGCTATGGAGATAAAATTATTTTTATCCAAAAGTTTATTTATGGATTAAAAACGTTGGTCCCCATTACAATTGGACTTACAAAATATCCTCTACTGAAATTCCATATCATTAATACTGTCTCAGCAATTATCTGGGCTGTTGGACTTGGAGTGGCAAGTTTTCAAGCCGGTGAAATTTTGATGAAAATTGCCTCGTATTTTTCAGATAATCCTTATATGGCTCCAGTGATACTGCTTAGTATCTTAGGAATTATTTGGCTCTACTTTCAAAAGGCAACCACAAAGAAGAGCTAAGGCTCTTCTTAAAATATTTTGTTGCTGATGACCAACATCTTCTGTTCAAAACGATTCATAAATTCATTGTATGCTTTACGTGAGTGACTTAGGGTACAGATTATACTTTTCATAGGGCACCTCTGTTATAAAATTTTCCTTATTGTAATAAAAAATAAAAATGTGCTATAATTATATTTCAAAATGAAATATTGGAGGGTAAAAATGCCAGATATATTAGCCGTTTTGCATAAAATCAAAGATGTTCTTTCCGAAGAAGTTGGTAATAGAAAAGTGTTTGATAAAGATGTTGCCGAAGCCCTTGGCATTAATCAGCTCACCCTTGCTACTATGAAAAACAGAGATAAAATTCCTTATAAAGAAATTTTAGAATTTTGTGCGAAACGTAAAATATCCATTAATTGGCTTTTATTTGACCAAATTGTGGAGAGTTTGCAAGCGGAAACCGACAAATTTGCACGTATTCATTACTTTAAAGACATTTATGCCTCCGCAGGTGGTGGGGCTTTGAATGATGATGAGTCGAGTGAAATGATGACACT
>DKFS01000026.1:1347-18307 GCA_002452855.1 Sulfurospirillum sp. UBA6790
TTTTTATCAATAAAGAGTACACCAATGCGATGAAATCGGGTATTTATATTGTTTCAACACCTGCTGGATTGTTTATTAAACGTTTGCAGTTACAAGCCAATGGCATGGTAGCACTCGTCTCCGATAATGAAGCCTATTCACCTGAACTTATCAATGCAGATGATGTTCAAATTTTAGGAAAAGTGGTTGGTAAGTTGTCTGCTAATATTTGAGCGTTCATCCAGTCAGAAAACGCTGTTTCTGGATGAACCAAGAGGTTATTTTTGTTTAGACCAATAGCCTGCAAGAATAGAACCAGAGATGTTATGCCATACACTAAAAATAGCGCCTGGTAATGCGCTAAGCGGCGTAAAGTATTTCATAGCCAGCGCTACGGCGAGGCCTGAATTTTGCATACCGACTTCTATCGCAACGGTTTTACAAATTTTCTTATCGTACCCTAACCATTTAGTTATAAAATAACCGCTGGCAAGTCCTGATGCGTTATGAAGCATAATCCCAAAAATCGTCATTAATCCAACAGTTGCAATGTTTTTTTGATTGAGTGAGACAACAATGGCGATAATAAATACAATAGCTACCATTGAGAGCGTTGCAAGGTACGGCTCATAGCGTTTAATCATTACATGTAAAAAGTAATTGACAACGACACCAGAGATAACAGGCGCAACCACCATTTGTAAAATGCCTAGTAACATACTTTGTGCTGGAACAGGAACACTTTGCCCGACATAAATCCACGTTAAAAAAGGTGTCGCAAAAACAGACAGAAGTGTAGAGGTCATCGTCATGGTAATGGAAAGTGCAACATCTCCTTTGGCTAAATAGGTAATAACATTTGAGGCAGTTCCTCCTGAAACAGCGCCAACAAGTATCATACCGACCAGTAATTCTGTGGAAAATCCAAACAGTTTTGAGAGTAGAAATGCCGCTAAAGGCATGATAAAAAATTGTAATGCAACCGTGATAGCAATAATTTTTGGTTGTTTAAGCACGCGTGCGAAATCTTCTAAACGCAATGTGACACCCATAAAAAACATAATGGCAATGAGGAGTGGCGCAATTTGTGCTTTATACGGTGTGAAAACTTGAGGCATCATATACGCAGTTATTGAAAAAAGAAGTGCCCATAATGGAAAAAGGGAGTTAATACGACCAATCATAACGTTCCTTTGATAAAAAATAATGAGAGATTATAACAAAGCAAAGATTGATTTATGCAAAAAAAAGGGGAAAAAGAAGATTACATGTAAAGTAAAAATACTTTACATGTAATGAGGTATTAGAGTTTATCTTTAATTTCAATGGTAAGGATTTTATCGTTTTGATTAATGCTATCAAGCACTTTAAAGCTTTCTTTATCATCTTTAGCAATCGCGCCAAAAACAGTATGCATTCCATCTAGGTGTGGACAATCAACAAAACAGATAAAGAATTGGCTACCACCGGTATTTGGTCCTGCATGTGCCATAGAGAGTGAACCACGTTTGTGTTTGCTTTTTTGACCTTTACATTCACAAGCAATAGACCAACCAGGACCACCCGTTCCTCTTCCATCTGGGCAACCGCCTTGTGCCATAAAGTTTTTGATAACGCGGTGAAAAATGAGACCATCATAAAATTTGTCATTGGCTAACGTTGCGAAATTTGCAACAGCAATAGGAGTCTCTTCAGGGTTGAGCTTAATGATTATGTCACCTTTTTCTGTCTTAACGATGGCATATTGAAAAGCAGCTAATTGCTCTTTTGTGTAGTCATACGTTTTAAGTCCCTTCATTGTAAAGCCTTTTATGTTTAATTTAAATAGTTTTGATTATAACAAGCCGTTCCTATGAGATGGATTAACTCTTATTAATAACCGCTTCATTTTGCTTACTTAAGAGTGTTTTCACATACTTAGGATTTTCAGTTGGCGGCTTGGAAACGATAATATGTTGTAACGCTTCAAGTTTTTGATACGTTTTTGCAAATTCAACTAAAAGTTTGTCTTTTGCAAAATAGTGAAAGTAATTGACAAAAGATTTTTCCCAATCAATAGCTTGATTTTGGCTTAAAACAGCATCTTTGAATTGTTCGATATACAATTTACGCATGATATTAGCGACATTTTGCTTGCATGTTGCAATCTCCATATAGGGTGCTACATTTGCAAAAACTTTTGCATACTCTTTTTTATTGAGCAATATAAGTTGTTCTTCTTGAAACTGTTTTTTCATCTCTTCGAGTGTTTGGATAAGTTCATAATTACTTTGAAGTTGAAACTGGTCTTGTGTTTTTACGGCTTCCATCAGCATATGATGCGTTATTTGATATTCCAAAATCATCAAAGCTTTTGAGACTTCTCGTAAACGATTGGCTTGATTTTGGTAAGGTCGGAACTGATGTAAAATATCGGCAAGAATCAGCGCTTGTTGATAGTTTTTCTCTTCTATATATTTGAGTGTTTCATGTTGTACGCGTTCTGCAACTTGCAATACTTTTTGATACAGAGGTGTCAATTCTAAGAACGCATTTTGTCCAACCAATTTGAAATAAAACGCAAAATTTTTCTCTTTCACCGAAGTCTCGGCTAATGTAAAAATGCCTGAGCGTTTGAGCATATTCTCAATAATAGGCTTTTTCACCTCAACGTCTAAAAAGAGGCGTAGTGTGTCTTTGGCTTGCTCTTTGTTATGTTGAGGGTCTCTAGAGAGCAAAATTTGTGCTTTTTGAAGGTTTTTATTCCATAAGGATTCCATGTGCGTATAAAGAGAGCTTTGTTTTAGCTCTGGTTTTGACGTCACAAGGTCGTACGCTGCGGCAAAGCTTAAGCTCCTGATATAGCGATGCAATGCCATTAAATCGGGTTGCAGCATCTCAATTTCATTAAATTCAAGTTTGCACTTAGGATGAAACAGATAAGGATCAGCCAAAGCCTGTGCTTGTGCAATTTCTCCTCGAGAAAGAAGATTCATAATAGTTTCTTTCTCTTCTAACCAGCATTCGTAAATTTTTTTCGTTTCGCGATGTGACATTAAGAAAATATTTTTTTGAAATAAGAGTGCGGCTTCTTTGATTTGTCGTAATTTAATATAGTTGATAAACTCTTCTTCAAACTCTCTGTGATTGTAAAAAAGAACTTCTCCCGTTTTAAAGCCAATCATAAAATAGCGTTTACCGCGTGCCAGCGTCGTAATTCCTTGATAGGGGAGTTTAACTTGATACAAAATATCCATCGTCTCAATATGAACAGCAAACAGCATCGACTCGCGTGTGCCGATATATAAAAACTTTTTACTGTGTGAGATTGAAAGTACCGAAGGCCATAGACTGTGGTCCAAAGAGACTTCTTTGATAATTTTTTGGCGATAAAGGTCGATTTTAACCAGCTTTCCATTGCGCAAAATGGCTAGGAGATATTGGCTATCCAAAATTGCCATCATCTCAATGACGGTTTCCAGTTTTTGCTCAAAAAGAATGCTGAAGCTATTGGTTTTATAGACGACAAGGTCTTTTGAAAAAGAGGCACGTGCGGCAAGGTGAAACTCTTCACTAATCGCCACAGCGCTGATTGTATCACTGGTTACGGGTAACTCAGCTTGCAAAGTTCCATCTTGTGTGCTAACAATATAGCTTCTTCCACGTTCATTTCCCGTGATTAAAAGCGCATCATGTTCACTGAGTTCTGCTTTGGTGACAACTTCATTATCGTTATAATGCAGTGTGTGGATAGGTAAAATTTTAGAACGAATGTCGATAATATGTTCAGCCCCTTTTTGTGAAAAAGAGACATAAGCAAGCGATTTACCTATGGCAAAAGGTCGTTTATAATAATCAAATAACATATGATCATAAAGGTGAGAGAGTGAGGTGCTTTTCGTAATTTTAAGCTCAGCAAGATTAATAATATGGAGATGGCACTCGTTATCAATGATATGAAGGGAAGAATCATCTTCTGCTAAACTCATACGAGAAATAGCAGTGTGAAAAGCTATCTCTCTTGAACTTGGCAACATAATTCAAAATCCTCTTGCTTAATAATACAAATCAAGTACGTCTTATCTGAATAAAGGCTAATTTTTACCAATACTTCTTGCATATGACTAATGGACTGAATAGAGCCTTTAAACGTTATATCTCCTTCATAAGGCCAATTGCTTTTGATGGATTCGATACTGGCAAAATAATCCATTTCTTCAAAATAGATCAACTCTTTTAAATGAAGGGATTTACTCGTGAGTTTCGTCAATGTCGCCTCATTGGCATGGTTACTAACAATCTCTTCAAAAAGTTTATTGTGACTTTTAAATACAAGATCATCTTGAATCAGTGCCGCTGCAAAAGGAATATGCTTTAAGAGTTCATTTTCTTTAAGACTCATTGCCAAAGCGAGATTCTCTTGTGCACGTTCTTCATTGTGTTTATGAAGCTCCGTTAAATCTTGAATAATGCCAATAAATTCAATAATTTCACCTTTACTATCCAAAATAGGCACAATGGTTGTAAAGTGATACAAAGGTTTTAAATCGCGTGTTTGGTTGATGAGAAGGCCTTGCCACGTTTTTTTCTCTAAAATTGTTTTCCAAATTTCAGCATAAATTTTTTTGTCAGTGAGTGGATGACTGATGAGCTTGTGCGTCTTGCCCAATACTTCTTCTCTCGTGTAACCGGTAGCTTTACAGAAGTTTTCATTAACATCGGTAATCACACCAAATTTATCTGTCATGGAAACAATCGTTGCTTTATCAAGTGCTTCTTTATACGATTTTAAAATAGAGCTTTTAAGATCAAGCGACCTTGATTGCATATTGGCAAGTTTTTTTAGCTTTGTGTTAGCTTCTTGTAAATCTTGTTCATATCTCCGTAACTCCTTTTTATGGTGTATGTGCTCAACGATTTTGTGTAAAACTTTAAAAATTTGTTCACTTTGCAAAGGTTTTGTAATGAAATTATCCACACCTAAATTAATCAGTTTGACGAGATACTCAATTTCATTGTGTGCTGAAGTCACAAGTACGGGCTGTTCTGGGTAGAGTTCTTTGATTTTTTCAATCATTTCGATGCCATCCATGACGGGCATTCTGATATCTGTAATGACAAGATTGTAATGATTTTTCGCGAGTTTTTGTAGTCCTTCTTCCCCATTACTGGCAAGTTCAACTTGGTCGAAAATATCACTTAAAAACAGGCTTACTTCTTCACGAAGCGATATATCGTCTTCGACATAAAGAACATTTAAATCTTTACTCCAAGCGATAAGTTGATCGATAGCATTTTCCATAACTTAACTCCAGCTAAGGATTTAGTAAATGTATTATATACTCCACGCGTTGTATTTGTGTTGTATTTTTTGATATACTAACCTAATTCTAGCGAAATTACCTGATAAATCTACGAATTGAGGAAACAAAGTGCGTCAATCGTTATCTTTACTATTGGTAGAAGATGATACCGCTTTAAACGAAGAATTAACTATTTTTTTAACAGATTTTTTTGACACAATTGATTCGTGTACCTGTGCAGAAGACGCTTATGCCAAATACTTGGAAAATACCTATGACCTTGTTATCAGCGATATTCAACTTCCTAATCAAAACGGCTTGAACCTTATCGAAAAAATTAAGAAGAAAAAACCCTCTCAAATGGTCATTGTAATTTCTGCGTATAAAGAGACGGATTATTTTCTCAAAAGCATTGATTTAGGAATTTTTAGTTTTTTAACCAAACCTTTTGATTCGCAATTGCTTATTAATACGATGATTAAGGCAACGACATTGTTACAACAAGGACAGCTAAAAAGTGAAATAACGCAGGTTGTTTTACACGATGGCGTGGTTTTTGATATGAAAATGAAAACGTTACATGTAAAAGGTCTTGAAGAAGAATTGACCACGAAGGAAGAGTCGTTATTGTACATCCTTGTTAAAAATGCCAATGCGTTTGTTCGCAATGAACAGCTCGCCCAAGAGATTTGGCAGAATGATGAAGTCAATAGCTCGACCCTGCGCGCTTTGGTTAAACGGGTTCGTGATAAGCTAGGCTATGAAGATTCTATTATTAATCTCAAAAATCGTGGCTATAAACTCATTACGAAGAGTGATTAAAAAGATGTGGCACATCGAAATAAAATCCTTGCGAAAAATCGACACCTAAGCGTTTAACGGTCTCATATTCATCTTGTGTTGCGACATACTCGGCAATGACTTGAATATGCATTTTTTTAGCCATACTGGTAATCGTCTCTACAATATGTTGGTTGCGTAAATTGGTATCAATTCCGCTAATAAACTGACCATCAATTTTAAGAAAACTCACGCCAACACTCTCTAAGCGATTGAGATTTGATCGATCACTTCCAAAATCATCCAATGCCAAACGATACCCCATTGATTTTAAGATATTGAGGTTTTGAAGTGGCACGTGGTTAAGGTCGCTTAAAATAATATCTTCTAAAATTTCAAAAGTAACGAATGTAGGGTCAATCTCATAGAATTTCTGTTTCGCCATTAAAAATTCGATAAAACTGCTGTTTAAAAGGTCTTCATTGGTGATATTTAAAGAAAATTCAACCTTCTGATGTGAAAAGATTTTGAACGATTTATTAATCATACTGCGTGTTAGATTGCTCATCAATCCGCTGCGTCTAGCCGCTTCTAAAAAATGCGATGGAGAAATAACTTCACCATCATCTTCAATGCGTGCGAGGCATTCGTATTTTGCAATTTCTCCTGTTTTATTATCGACAATAGGTTGGAAATAGGGTACTACACGGTCTTCTTCAAGCGCTAAACGGAATTTTTGTATCCAATTGGTTTCACTTTCAAAACGTTTAAGAAAAAGGTCTGCTGCATTGTAAATATTGTATTGATTGGGTAATCCTCTCATTCTAGCTTCTCTTAAAGCAATACGTGCGTTTGGAAGGAGGGATGATGGGTCTTTACTGGTAGCAATACCACAGGAAAGCGTGACATACAGAGGTTTATGTTGAAATTCACCCACGGGTGTTTCACGGAAAAAGGCTTGTATTTGTACCGCAAACATCTCAGGATGGATAATTTTTGGATCAAAAATGATGACAAATTCATCGGAGTTATAACGGTATAAGTGTACATCTTCTGCAATATTGTATTGTAAATATTCTCCGACGGTTTTAAGAATATCATCGGCAAGGTCGATACCATAAGTTTGATTGATAAAACTAAAATCGTCAATGTTATAAAGCATAATTGTGAGTTCATGGTTGATGGGGCACTTATCTAAAAACGCATACAGCATCGTTGCATTTTGAAGTTTTGTGACTTTGTCAATCGTGAGAAAATCATGGACAAGTTGTGAACTATGCGCTAGTTGAGCATTTTTTTCTTCAATCATTTGTTGAAGTTGTGCTTTATTATTGGCACTCTCTTTGCGTTCGGTTGCAAGCGTTGAGACTTTGTAAAGTGTTTCAAGAAGCTGGTCAAAATCGATAGGTTTTAAGATATAGCCATTGACATTGTTGCGAATACTTTCTAAAAAATATTCGGTTTCATTGTGCGCTGATATGACGATAATGAGCTGATTGGGGTTGATCAGTTGGACACTTTTAATGAGCTCCATTCCATTCATATGCGGCATATTTAAATCAGTAATGATGATGTCGTATTCAAACGGAGTTTGTTTGTACAATGAAAGCGCTTCAATGCCATCGCTTGCTTCATCAATTTTTTCAAAAAGATCACTCAGTAAAGAAACCGTATTTTCTCGTAAAACAATGTCATCTTCTGCATATAATATATGAAGATTAGATGTGAGCGCTAAAAGTTCATTCAGACTGATTTGCACTATACTCTCCACGTATTTTAATGATAAATTTGGCTCCATTGTCGGTATTATGCACTTGCAATGAACCGTGACAATGTTCTTCAATAATTGTTTTTGACATATAAAGCCCCAATCCTGTGCCATTTTTCTCTGTTTTTGTTGAGAAATACGGGTCAAAAATTTTTGCGATGACACCCTCTGGAATGCCCCCAGCATTATCTTCTACTTCTAAGATAAACAGGTCATTTTGCTCATACGCATTGAGCCATATAGTACCATGTTCTAACTTTTTTTCAAGTATGGCATCTTGTGCATTTTTAATGATATTAATTAAAACTTGTGTCACTTGCGTTTCATATGTCATCAGTTCATGTTCCGAAGTATTTTTTACATGTAAAGTGATTTTATGGACATCCAAACTTTTACCGATGATTTTCAGTGATTTTTCAATAACGGAGGTTAAAGAGCATTTTTCATGCTGTTGGTCGGGGCGGAAAAAATTTCTAAAATCGTCAATAGTGTTGGTTAAAAATTGAATATAGTTTTCAATTTTTCCAATGGCTGTTGTTAAAAATTCTTCTTGAGCCCTGCGTCCTTCTGGGGTTTCTAAGTCAAATTTTTTAAGATTTTGTTTGAGTTTGATGCTGGCTGTGACCGTGGAAATAGCGCCTAAAGGCTGTCTCCATTGATGCGCTATCATACTAATCATCTCACCCATTTGTGCTAAACGAGATTGATAAATCATCATTTTTTGCGTTTCCATATTTTCCACAATACCTTCTTTAATCTTCCTGTCCATCGAATCATAAAGGTCTTGTAGTTCGTGGCTCATGGCCGTAAAGTTATCGAGCAGAATGTTAATCTCTGAAATACGAGAGCGTTTGAGTTTGGTAGTAATGAGCTTGTCTTTAAGGTTTTTAGTTGCTTCAATTAGCTCATACAAAGGATTTAAAATCTGTTGCGAGAAACGACTCGCACGGTTTAAAAGCACGAAAAGAAAGATAAGATAAAAAAGTGCCATTAATCCTAGGGCGACATAACCGATAAAATCTGTTTTCTCTTTCAATTTAACGCTAGTGGCAAGCAGTGAATCACGATCTAAGAGTAAAATAAATTTCCATCCCGTTTCTGGAATACTGTTTTGTGTAATTAAAAAAGAAGCGTTATTGCTTCTAAATTCAGAGAGTGCAGTATTTTCTTGAATGATACGACTTAAATACATGGCTAAAGCATTGGTTTTGTTGGTAAAAAGATTAAAATCTTGGGGTTTACTGATTGTTGTCTCAACAGGAGCGTGATAATTGTGTGATTTTAACTCTTTAAGACCTAAAAAAGGCTCTAGCGCTTCATTCATTCCCAAAATATTGCCTTTGTCATCGACAAGGACTGCCATTGAGACATAAGGAAGCTTGATAGATAAAATGTTCTTAATCAGTTGCTCTATCGTAATATCAATTCCAACAACCCCTTCTAAAAAATTGTTTTTATACACAGGTGCGATGGCGCTAATCATCCATCCTTGACCTGCTGGGTCTAAATATGCATCTGTCCAAACCACTTTTTTCTGTGGATTGTGTTTTTCATCGGCAAGAAAGTAAAAATTGAAGCTGGGAATATCAATATCGTGAGCGTACTGATTGAGTGCATCTGGCATAAACGGACAAAGGCGATTCATCGAATCGTAACTGTTAAAATAGACTTGGGCGATATTGGGATTGCTGCTTAAAATATTGTTGTAAAAATCGTCCATTTTTTCTGTCGCAATAGCCTTTGCCATGCGGTTTGGAGTCTCTTTTTTGATGTCAGAAAAGAAGAGGGTGCACGAGTTGTCTTTTTGCTTTGTATTGGTGATGATGCCATTAGGTAATTGCGTATAAAAAGGGTTATCGGTTTTTACATGTAAAGGATCATACGAAGCAAAAAAATTCTCATGCTCTTTTTGAAAAAGAGAGGTTAGATTGGCGACCATTTTAAATTCGTCATTCACGATAGTAGCAGAGCGACTGCTAATCTCTTTAATTTGAATTTTTGTCTCTTCAATAAGAGCATTTTTTGTCGTTTCATTGACATAGGCATTGCTCCAAAAGTATGCCCAAAGTAGCATCGCTTCTATCATTAGCAAAGGAAAAATAATTGATTTTAAATACTCTTTTTTAATCAGCTTTGATAAGGTGTGATACGCAGCCATCCATTATCCTTCTTTTAATTTAATCATAAAGCGAGCACCGACTGAGGTGTTTGTAGCGGCAATCTCTCCGCTACAGTGCTCTTCAATAATCGTCTTTGACATGTAGAGTCCCAGTCCTGTGCCATTCTTTTCATGTTTTGTGGAAAAGTAGGGCTCAAAAATATGGGGTAAAACATCGTCTGGAATTCCGCCCGCATTATCTTCAATGCTAATCGTTTGCCATGTTTCATCACCACCGACAATTATGCGAATGTGCGGTGAAGGTGTATGGCGCTCTTTAATCACATCTTCTGCATTTTTCAGAATGTTTAAAATAACTTGCGTCACTTCATTGGCATAGGTAAAAATTTCATTGGTTGCGTGTACTTCGGTGGTCACTGTGATACCATTAATTTCCAATGCTTTTCCGATAATTTCAAGTGTTTTATTGACCAGTTGTGAGAGCGTGACGCTCTCTTTTTGTTTGTTTGGTTTGAAAAAGTTTCGAAAATCATCAATAGTATGTGTTAAAAATTGAACATACGATTCGATTTTATTCATAGATTCTTGCAGATACACTTTGCTCTCTTCGCGTCCTTCTAGCGTTGTGTAATCAAAACGATTGAGCGTCGTTTTGAGTTTGATAGAAGCCGCAACTGCGGAGATGGAACCCAGTGGTTGTCGCCATTGGTGCGCTATCATGCTAATCATTTCGCCCATTTGTGCCAGGCGCGATTGTTGTAAAATATGCTGGTCTTTTTCTCTGTTTTTAAAAACTTCTTCTTCGATGCGCTTTTCAAGTGTCTGGTTGATTTCAAGAAGCTCGAGGTGATTTTTACACGCGTGAACAGCATTTTCGAGCTTTGAATGAAACGATGAAATAATGGATTGTAACAGCTCTAACTCTTCATTATTCGCTTGGAATAAAAAGACAATCCAATCTTCATTGACTTTTACATGTAAAAGGGATTTTCCGCTAGAAGCGTCATGCGTAATGAGCCCATCGTACATTTTGAGTGATGGTGTTTTAAAAAGATTTGCAAAGGCTTTTTTCCCATAAAGACACAACTGCTTGTAGGTTTTATTTTGCTTATCGTATTCCCAATACGCAGAAGCAATGGCGCCTGTTTTACGTGAAAAAACATGTAAAAAATGTTCGACCATCGTATTGAGATGTAATGATGTTCCAATGGCGCTGACGCATTCAAAAGTAATAAGCAATTGTTCATTGAGCTGTTGCATTTTAGAAAACTCCTACCACGCAAGATTCGTTGAAATACTCAATGTACTTTTCAGAACGATTGGCTATTTCTCCTAGTGATAAGATACCATAAACCAGTTGGCATGTATTAAATTGTTTTGCAAGATGTTTAATTTCATCATCAAAACATGTTCCTAATACCTCTTTTCTTCCCATGCACTCAATGATAAAACACTCTTTATGTGCTAAATCGGTGCTTGCTTGTTTTGCTTCCAAGCTGGAAAGTGTGGGAGCATTGAAAAAAGAGGGGACAATGGACTGCATAAAAGAGAGATTAGAGCCATCTTCAATCGGTCCTGAGGTGATGAGATGTCCTCCTTCAATCGCCACAGGAACACGCAACGGTTTTTCTTCTTGCGTGGTTCCTAATCCTAAAGGATATTTAAGTCCTGTTGTGAAAATGGATTCATTATTGGTAGTTTCATGGAAAAGCTTTTGAATCATTTTGGTATAAAAAACAGAAGCGCTCTCTCCATTAATCGTAGCGATGGTATTACTATTGTGCATACGAGCGGTATAAAAACCGTTAAAATAATGTGCTCCATGCTTGGCTCCAATCGCCATAGTGTTATGAGAACTTAGCAGTAAAAAACCATTTTTATCATAAGGTTTTCCATTGAAAAAGAGACTAGGGGCACTCGGAGAAAGTGTTGTGCCACATCCTGCACCAACGAGCGTAATGTCATCATTGGTAATGCTAAAAAGATTATCTAAATAGGTGTAAATATTAGGATCGAGCCAATGAACAAACAGCATAGCACTTTTACTCTTTATCAACCACGGCGCATTAATCTTATCGTGTATGGTATAAAACGCAATCTGTGTGGAAGCATCCAGCTCACACAATAACATTGCATCATGATAAGCCTTTTGTTCCCAAATGATAGCAGGGATATGAATAGAGTAGATACGATGGTTGGGATACAGGCTTATGAGTGAAGATTCATCGCAACCATCGGCAACAAACAGGAGATAATTTGGCTCAACAGCGATGAGCATATTTGCACTCTCGTCTTGGCGCACGAAAGAAATAGACTGAAACATGAAAGGCTCCTCTACAGTGTGCCTACAACACATGTATTGTTATAAAACTCAATACCTTCTTGATTGGCATTGGCAATCTCTCCAAGGCTCAAGACGCCCCACAATATGACGTCATTGGGATAGACGTTGCGTATGGCATGCAGCTCTTCAGGATAGGCATTTTCTAAAAAATAAAAGCGTGAAATACAATCAATGACTAAAACAGACGAACAAAGAGGATGTTCATAATATGCATTGGCTGCTGCATCGCCAGCGGCTTGAATCAAATCGTCATTGGTGGCTTCTAAAATGGATAAAACAGAATTGGGGTCAATTTTAGCGACTAAAACAAGATTGCTACCATCGGTACTGATAGGCTCTCTTAAAATAAAATCTTTGTTATAACGCACGATACCTAAAGGAAACCGTTGCGCAATTGTCATAAAAGGCGTAGTGTTAAAACGAAAAGCGCTGACTCGCTCTACGGTGGTTTGATAGACTTGATATGCATCTTTAAAATTGATTTTTTGCAAAATGTTTCCATCGCTGTGTGTCGCGATAAAAGGCCCCATCACAGGCTTCCATCCATGCTTAACGCCAAGACCAATGGTCTGTTTTGATGAAATAACAATGGCATAATTGGTGTAAAGCTTCTCATGATCAAATAAAACAGGCTCCGGAGCGTCCAGTTTTGTTTTTCCAGCTCCTGCGCCAACCAGTTTACTTTGTTCGGGTAAAAGCGCATATAACAGCTCTAAGAAATGCTCTGTCAAAGTTGAGTATCCATCGATAATCGCTAAGATAGAATTCATCTCATTATCGACATGCAGTTGATTTAACTCATCCATCGGGATAATTTGATACGAAGTGGCATCACTCATTTTTGCGACAATGACACCTTGGTCGTGTATCGTATTTTGAAAGAGGAGGCGAGGGAAGATAGCACCTGTGAAAACAATCTCTTTTAAGGTCGATAAAGGTGTAATATCTGTATTTTCAGCTACAAAAAAAAGATAACGTCCGCTATCGAGTTTTACATGTAAATCTTCAACTCTTTCAAAAAAAGAGATATATTCAAACATCTTTTTCTCCCAAAGTTTTCTTCATGGCATTGTACACTTCAAGTGTTATAAACGCGTTGCATCATCTAATACAACAGTTTTGCAACGCTTGAGTGCTATGATTTCATCAATGTAACATTAAGGTGGAGAAGGCTCATGCTCAAAAATGAACAACGTTATATTGATGCCATGAATTTTGCTGGTCATGGTGTATGGGACTGGAATGCTACAACCAACGAAGTCTATTTTTCAAATCAATGGAAAAAGATGCTCGGATACGAACCTGATGAAATAGGCAATCGAATCGAAGAGTGGAGCACGCGTGTTCATCCTGATGATTTTACGCAATGTCTCAACGAACTAGCCGCACTTTTTAGCGGACAAATAGAGCATTACCGCAATGAACATCGTATGCTCTGCAAAGACGGAACGTATAAATGGATATTAGACCAAGGAGGCATTATGGAGCGAAATGCCCAAGGTGTTCCATTGCGCATTATTGGAACACATACAGACATTGATGAACTACGAATAGCTCTGGAATCAAGATGATTTTAAAGTTTGATGATTGCTGCGCAGAGGGCTTTTGTGCCTTGGATTAACACACTAGGGCTCAGGCAGAGTTGAACCCCTCTAAGTCCCGCACTGACATAGACATTTTCATGTTCATGAACGCTTTGGTGAATAAACGTTGGGTAGGGTTTTTTCATAGCAAAGGGTGAGCAACCGCCTCGAATGTAGCCCGTGAGTCCCAATAACTCTTTAACGGCAACAAGTTCACAACGCTTAACACCGGCTACCCGCGCAAGTGCCTTCAGGTCAATCTCTTCAGCCGCAGGAATACACGCAACAAGAATATGCTTCGCATCATCGCGCGCGACCAACGTTTTAAACACACACGCCGCATCAACCCCTAAAGCACTCGCAGCATGTGTTGCACTCAAATCTTCCTCATCAACGTCATACGATGTCATCTCATAGGGAAGTTTCAACGTATCTAAAAAACGAGCAGCATTGGTTTTTTTCAGACTCATAAAGTATCTTTCAATTTTTTACAAATTTTATCAAAAAATATTTCAAAATAAAATATTTGTCAAAGATGTAATAAAATCGTAGTAATATTATTAAATCTTAAAAAAGGATGATAATTATGAAATATTTTGAACTGAGATGCGTAGCATATTTGAAAAAAGAGATGGCATTTGAGAGTAGTTTTGAGTTGCTTTCCAAATACATCAGCTTTTGCATGTACCAAGATGGAAAAGGCGAAGTCCACCAAAAAGAGGGCTTCAAATATTACGTTTTTAGTGGCTTTAAGCCCAAAGATGAGGATATAAAAAAGAAAACTTATCAAGGCGGTGAAACGTACCCTTTTACTATTCGTTCCCTAGATGAAACGCTCATCGACACACTTTCAACTACGCTCCGCCAAAACATCAACAATGAAAACTTCCTCGTCGTCGAAACCCACAAAAAAACCGTTCCCCAATTTTTAATCAGCGAACTCTACAGCGCCACACCCGTTATCGTCTCAGTAGAAAACGGTAAATACTGGACCATAAACGAAAGCGGCGACATCGTGCAACTCCAAAAACAACTCCATGAAAATGCCGAAAAAAAGTACAAAAGTTTCTTTGGTGAGCCTTTACATGTAAAAGATAATTTCATTCAACTCATCGAAATCAAAAACAAAGTCCCCCAAAATATTATTATCCACAAAGACGGCAAATCCATCCGCTTCTTTGGCAACAAATTTAAAATCGTGCCGAATGAAGATGAGGTGAGCCAGAAACTGGCGTTTGTTGTGTTGGCGTGTGGGGCAGGAGAGAAGAATAGCTATGGGGCTGGGTTTATGCTTGGAAGGGGGATGAAATGAAGGAACAAAGCTTGTTTAATTTAGACAATACACGAGTTACAAAAATCTTTACATGTAAGGATTTTTTCTACAATAACGGGATCGTGAATCTCTACCAGTTTTTCCAAAATAAAAACCTCGATATAACTATCTCATTGCATCAAAATGAATTAATCTTAGAATTTGATGCACACAAAGAAAATGAAGTTTATAGCCAAATTCTCAATTCATTTTTAAAAGACAATCAAATCGTTTATCAAACAGATAACGATCGATGGTATTTTGATGAAACAAAGATGGATTTTATAATTGATAAAAAGTTTGATACTAAAGGTGGGCAAAAAAACGATCTGAGAAATGGTGTTTATTTGTATAAAAAAATATCAGAATTGGGGCTCAGTCGAGAAGAAGCAGAAAGGCTTTATCTTGATTTTTGTGAAAGAACAAAGCTCAAACCAGAAACTGAATCAAACGGTACTTTGAAAGTTCCAAACAAAAATAATGAAGTCATTGTTGCTATGACATTAGATATGGCGATTGAGCGATTTAGCCAATACTTTGCAAGTGATGATATTTTATCAATTGATTCAAAAATTCACTCTTTTGAAGATGGGCAAGATTATTTTCACGATATGCTCAAACAACCGCAAACGTATAAAATTGATAAATGGAATGCCTTAATGTATTGGTTTGGTGGGCGCATGCAAAGATTTTATAATTATTCGTATTTTATTTATCCCAATTCGTCCAACTTAGAAGCTCTCAATACATTTAAAAAGTTTTTGCAAATTAATGATAATAGAAGAGAATACAGAGATGAAAATGGAAAAGTTATTACGACATCTTCAAATATAGATTTTTTTAAAGTTTTACAAAACGACGAAATCGTTAATAAATATTTTTATATCTCCAAAAGTGCTGAAGAGTTTGAAGTCAAGTTTTTTATGTATCTTTTTTCAGTAATGTATCATATTGAAAGTGAGCATGAGAGTTTGCAAGAAGACGAGTTAGCATCATTATTTGATGAAGATACGATTGAAAACTCAAAAATATTGTTTGAACTTCTGCAATACATGAGTTTTATCATCTATACCGATGATGGAACTTTTAAAACTTCACTGAGTGAATATACCAAAGCGTATCGACTGATTCAATTTTTTATGAAATTAAAAGAAGAGTCGCTTTTTAAATATTTAGGGAATATATTTCAAGTTTTTTCTTTATCGCAAAGCAAAGATGAACTTAACTTAAATCTGCAATACTGGTGCCAAAAAATCCTTTCATTTAGTAATGTGCGAAAAGAGTATTTTGTGGCGAGTTTTTCTATATTAAAAAATAATTCACAAGGTTTTGGAAAAGAGTTATTTGCGTTTGAACAAAGTTATTTAAAAAATGTTTTGGGAGGAAATAATATGGGTATTCATGAAGATGCTAAGAAAATTGGCGATGGCGTTGGTTTCTTTTGTGCGGAGCTTGGCGATAAAGATTTGCTGTTTAAACTTAGAAGCGTTAAAAACTATAAACAGTTAGTATCCTACTTTAAAGACTTGAAGTTTTCATCTTTGAAGAATGCAGAGAAAGCAAGGTTTTCTAATGAGTTTAATGAATCATTAGAAAACCTTTTGGCGAATGTTGAACAAAATTGGGAAATTGCAAGGGATTATATAGCAATCTATGCAATCAATAAATTTAAAACAGTTAATTTTGCAAAATCAAAATAAAAGATAAAAGGAGAAAAAATGTTTTTAAATATTGCGTATATTACAAAAGTGAATGTGGCTTCCCTTAATGGTGTCAAGCGAAGCGCAGAACTG
>DKFS01000067.1 GCA_002452855.1 Sulfurospirillum sp. UBA6790
GGTAGTATTCAAACCAATATCTTGCGGCAGAGAAATTGGGTTCAATACTAATTTTGTAAAATGACATGCATATAAGCAGGAACATGCGAGCTTACATACGGTTGAACAACAACGGTTTTGGAGGACTCTTCATCAATCACTTGCGTAACCGTACCAACCTTTATTCCTTCGAAGAAAATTCCATCCAGTCCACTGGTCACAACTTCATCTCCAATTTGAGGTTGTAGCCATTGCGAAATGTATCGTACAAGCACTTCTTTACGATTCCCTTGCAAAACACCTTGCATTTTCGAAGCACCAATATAAACCGAAAAAATCGATTTAGGGTCACTGAGTAGCAAGCCTTGAGGGTTTCCATCATTTGAAACCACAATACCTGCGGCATAGCCTTGTTCTAAAAGACCATAAATTTTGCTTTGATTAAAATCGTTAAAACTTAGCCATACCTTACCGTAGTCATTCAAGTCGGTATATCCAATTGATTTCACTAAAGCAACATCAGGATGGTAGGCTGTACTGTTCTCTTCTTTTAAAAGATCATTCAGTTTGCTTGCAAAAGCGATGGAGAGTACCGCTGACTTTTGCAAATTTTGATTTTCTGCACGTAGGCGATCAATCTCTTCTTTTTGAGCAATATGTTCGTTGATTTTTGACTCAATATTCATTTTAAAATCAACATAGGTGGATAATATTTTTGTATTAATCCCCCCTAAAAGATGCCTAGCTTCTGTCCCGTATCGAAACGATACGAAGACAAAAATAGCTAGCAAAAAAAATATTTTAAGTTTACTCATTCGATAATTGTTGTAATAACTCAATCTCTTCAAGTGCTTTGCCCGTACCTTTAGCAACCGCTAAAAGAGGTTCGTCAGCAACAAATACTGGCAATTTAACAATATCAGAGAGGTATTTATCAAATCCACGAATCAAGGCGCCACCACCGGTTAAGACGATACCATTTTCAACAATATCACCTGCAAGGTCAGGAGGCATCACTTCAAGGACATCTTTCAGTGCATCTGCAATCTCTTTAAGAGGCTCTTTAATCGCGTCCCTTACATCTTCACTCGTAAGCTCAATGCGGCTTAAAAGTCCGCTAACTTGGTCACGTCCTTTGACCATCATGGAGAGAGGTTCATCCATAGGAACAGCCGTTCCAATAGCTATTTTAATCTCTTCGCCTGTTCTCTCACCAATTAAAAGGTTATATTTTTTCTTAACATAATCCACAATGGCAAGGTCTATTTTATCACCCGCAACTCGAATCGATTTACTGATAACCAAACCACCAAGTGAAACAACGCCAATTTCTGTGGTACCACCACCAATATCAACAACCAAACTTCCTTGTGGCTCACGAATTGGAAGTCCTGCACCAATCGCAGCTGCCATTGGCTCTTCGATCAAGAATACTTCACGTGCGCCTGCGCTCATTGCAGATTCACGTACAGCTTTACGTTCAACTTGTGTCAATCCATAAGGTACACAGATAATAATGCGAGGTCTTAAAAAGCTTTTTCTACGATGTGCTTTTTCAATGAAATAGCGAATCATTTTTTCTGTCATATCAAAGTCGGCGATCACACCATCGCGCATAGGGCGGATTGCTTCAATGTCACCCGGCGTTTTTCCCACCATATTTTTGGCTTCTTTACCCACAGCCAAGATATTTTGTTTTCCATAACGATTACGCTGAACAGCAACAACCGAAGGCTCATTGATAATAATACCTTTGCCTTTAACCAATACCAAGGTATTGGCAGTTCCTAAGTCAATGCTCATATCGCTTGAGAAAAACCCTATCACTTTGTCCAAAATCATCTCTTTAATCCTTTATTACGCACTTTTTTTGTCTTTTTTAATATAAAGTGGTTTTTCACCTTTGGTGACAACATCTTTACTGATCATCACTTCATAGCCTTCAAGTTCAGGAAGCTCATACATGATGTCCACCATAATATCTTCCATAATACTTCGAAGTCCTCTCGCACCTGTTTTACGCTTAATTGCAAGTTCAGCTACAGCTTCTAAAGCCTCTTTATCAAATGTCAATTCAACATTATCGATTGCAAAAAGTTTTTGATACTGTTTATAAATAGCATTTTTAGGTTCTGTCAGAATTCTTACCATATCTTCTTTCGTAATGGCTGAGAGTTTTGCAGTTACATGTAAACGTCCAATGAGTTCAGGAATCAGTCCATAATGAACTAAGTCATCTGGCTCTACTAATTCAAAAAGGCTCTCATCTTGGCTTTTAGTACGTTTCTCTTGTTCAAAGCCCAAAACATTTTTACCGATACGACGTTTAATAATCTCATCGAGTCCGTCAAAAGCACCTGCACACACAAAAAGAATATTCGTGGTATCGATTTGAATAAAATCTTGGTTAGGATGTTTACGTCCACCTTTAGGTGGGATATTGACAATACTACCTTCAATAATTTTCAAAAGTGCTTGTTGAACACCTTCCCCTGAAACATCTCTGGTAATAGAACGGTTTTCACTCATACGCGCAATTTTATCGATTTCATCAATAAACACGATGCCTTGTTCTGCTTTTTTGATATCACCATTGGCGCATTGGAGCAATTTTGTTAAAATATTTTCAACATCTTCGCCCACATAACCGGCTTCGGTTAAGCTGGTTGCATCTGAAATGGCAATAGGCACATCTAAAAATCGTGCCAATGTTTGTGCCATCAATGTTTTTCCGCTACCCGTTGGTCCAATCAATAAGATATTAGACTTTGAAATCTCTGTGTCATCTTGGATGGTGCTTTGTTTGAAAATACGTTTATAGTGATTATACACACCAACGGAAAAAATCTTTTTGGCTTGATCTTGCCCAATGACAAAATCATCCAATACCTTTTTAAGCTCTTTAGGAGCTAAAAGTTCTTGGTCAAAAGCTTCTTCATGACTTCCAACAGACGTTTCTGGGACATCACCAAAAAAGATTTTGTGGGCAGAAATGACACAGTGCTCACAAATAAAAACATCATCGCCTGCTATCAATCTTGTATCATTGCTCTCTTTAGTTCCACAAAAACTACACTCTCTATTAACCATTATTTTTCCTCTCATATGGAATACCTCGTTTGGATTCCATGATAAAATTGCACATCTGCAATACTTTTTCGTTTGTTTCGCTCACTAATAACTTAGCAGCTGTCTCTTTGATGGAAGTTTCACCTCTAAAAAGTTGTCTAAACGCATTTTGAATGGCAGTAATGTCATCTTTATCAAAACGACGCTTAAGTCCCACGCTGTTCAAACCTCTTACCACAGCACGATTACCTTCAGCCAAACAAAAATCAGGAATGTCTTGACTGATGGCACTTGCGCCACCGATCATAACACCTTCCCCAATATGAACAAACTGATGAATAGGCGTCATACCGCCAATAACCGTAAAAGAGCCAACATGAACATGACCTGCAAGCGTAGCATTGTTGGCCATAATGACATTATTACCTACTTGACAATCATGTGCGATATGAGAATAAATCATAATAAAACAGTTATTGCCAATTTTAGTTAATCCACCGCCTTTTTGTGTCCCTGCATTAATCGTTACAAATTCTCGAATCGTTACATTGCGGCCAATCTCAACACGCACATCATCTTCGGGCTTATACCCTGTATCTTGAGGAGGCATTCCAATAACAGCATAAGGATAAATTTTTGTATCTTCTCCAATTTTTGTAATGCCATATATTTGCGCTCCTTGCATCACTTCAACGCCGTTTTTTAATACAGCGCCTTTGGATACAAATGCGTAAGCTCCGATTTTGACATCGTCTGCTAAACTCGCTCCCTCTTCTACGATGGCGGTTGGGTGAATTTCTGACATATTATTTATCCACAATCATTGCTTTGAGTTCTGCTTCAGCGACAAGTTTATCATCCACATACGCTTTAGCGTCTAAGACCCAAATATTTCCTCTATGTTTAATCACACTGAGTTTGTACACCAGTTGATCGCCTGGTCGAACCGGGTTTCTAAACTTTGCATTATCAATGCTCATAAAGTAAACCACTTTGTTTTTTGTTTCATCTTGATTTTCTGCATCCATACTTTTAAAAGCAAGTACGCCGCCAGCTTGCGCCATACCTTCAATAATCATAACACCAGGATAAATTGGATGATCGGGGAAATGTCCTTGAAAGATTTGTTCACCAATTGTTACATTTTTAAAACCCTCAATCGATTCTCCTGGGACAAGTGCCGTAATACGATCAACAAGCAAAAAAGGGAAACGGTGAGGCAGTATTTTTTGAATCTCTACAACATCAATTAACATCTTTGAAACCTTCTAACAAAATTCAAATATTTTAGCTAATAAATACTAAATTTTCTCTAATGTCAGGATATGTTTTACTGGATAAATAGAGTTCATATGTGGGAGAGACAACCTCATCAAGAATGATAATAGGGGTTAAAGAGCTCAAAAAATTCTTTGAAAAATGATTTCGAAACAAAATCTCTTGTTCAACAGATGGGGGATTTTGTAGCATCTCGTTCACGGAAGTGTAGTGGGTTTTCATCAACGTGTTAAAAAAGGCTAACGGAACAAAACGTATCTCTTCTTTTGCACTATAACCGATGGTATCGGCTATGAATTCAAGCTTGGTTTTCACATACTCTTTTTTACATGTAGAATAAAAAACGATATAACTTGGTATCACCACTTGGCTATTATCTTTAATCCATGCGCGTACCAAACGATAGTTTAAAAACTTTTCGCGCACCAAACGAAATGTTATGTGTTTCTTTTCTGCTGCAATCACATTCTGATAAAGCTCAATGCGCTCTTCAATGGAACTCGGTAAAATTTGAGGTCGCACAGGACAACAGAGTTCATCGGCAAAACGATGTTGTTGATCTCGTTGTTTTTCAAGAGCAAACAAACATCCACAATAATCTTGGTGGTATAACATCGCTTCTTTTGCCAATGCAAATTGTTCTTGGGTTCCACCGTGTTGTCTAAAATCAGGAGCGACGATTTGTAGCTGGTATTTTTGGGCAATTTCTAATAACGATTTCTCTAACTGTTGTAGCGATTTTTTAGGACTTGTTAGTAGCGTGGTTGTAATGATATTTTCGCCAATTTCAAGCGCTTTTTTAGCACTTTCTTCTAACCTGTTATCAAAACATACGGAACATCGTTTGCCCTTTTCGGGCTCATGTTCTAACCCTCTTACGGCTTCAATCCATGCTTCATAATTGTAATCGCCTTCCACCAATTCAATACCCAAATTGTGACAACTGCGTTTGACATCTAAGAGTCGTAGCTGATATTCACTATAAGGATGAATATTCGGGTCATAAAAAAAACCAATCAATCTTTCATGAGGGTAATGATTGCGTAATTTTTGCAGAAAAAAATGGCTATCAACGGAACAGCAGATATGAACTAACATAGACCTTCTTTTATTGTTTTACATGTAAAAAATTATAGCACATGTCACTTATGACAAAAATGACTAAAAAAACTAATCTCTCTTTGAAATATTACTCTAATACGCAAGATGTTTTGTTGTATAATAAATTAAAGTCCCATCATTAAGGAGTCAATATGCTAAAAAAATACGTCAAAAATGTGTTGTTTTGGTTGATTTTTCTCCCCATCTTCTATGCATTGTGTGGATTTGTTATTCTACCGTGGTGGGTACGAACACAACTTCCTTCAACCCTTCAAAAAGAGCTTAACCTCACAATTTCAATGGAACAAGTGCGTTTCAACCCTTTTACATTTGAACTCGATATTAACGCCTTTTCCTTACTGGATTCAACTGCCCATAAAGTGGTAACGGTTGATCATCTTTATCTCAATTACGAACCCTCTTCCCTTTTTAAAAAAGAATTCTTTGTCAAAACATTGCTTCTTGACAAACCTTTGATCGACATGACGATAGACACACAAGGCTCACTCAAATTACTCCAACTTTTTGCTTATAAAAGTACTACCCCAGATCAAAACACAACTTCAAAAGATGACTTAACCATTCCTTTTGCTATTGAACATGCCGCAATAGAGAATGCACGAATCTCTTTCAAAGATGAACGCTCTAGCACCCCTTTTGCTTTGGATATAGGACCCATTAACTATTCTGTCAATAATCTTAGCTTTTTCAAAGACGATTTGAGCATTCATGCACTTAAAATAGCACTTCAAAATGAAGATAAAATTTCACTGGCAACCAGTGCAACGATTGAACCTCTCAAATTTTATGGTGAACTGAAAGTCAATCAACTCGCACTTTCTTCTTTTTGGAAATACCTTTTACCTACTATGCCTGCAACATTGGCACAAGGCGATTTCTCGCTAACACTGCCTTTTTTATTGGATCTAGGCAAAGAAAAACCTCTCTTTAGCATTGAAAATGCAACAGCATCCTTAGAAAATGTACGCTTTGAAGATGCGCAGAAAAAAACGGTTATCAACATTCCTTTGGTAAAAACTGAAGCGATTAATTTTGACCTGCAAGACTCAAATATAAATATCAAAGAAGCAACGCTTCTTAAACCCGATATTTATCTTACTTTGGAGAAAGGGTATTCGACCAATCTGGAACAACTGTTTCAATTACCTAAAGAAACCAATAGCACCAAACATACGAATACCACTAACACAGAACCTGCAACATTATGGAAGTTTTCACTAAAACGCCTTTTAGTCGATACAGCGCAAATTCACATTGCCGATAACAATGTGAAAGCTGCTCCAATACTTCTTTCACCACTAAGTGTCGCTGTTTCTAATATCACAAACGATGCCACTAAAAGCATTGCCTTTGACCTTAACAGTACACTGGATAAAACAGCCTCATTAGCGCTTACAGGAACTTTCATTCCTAAAAGTGCCACTTTAAATATGGATATTCACACCAAAGCGCTCTCCTTTGAAAAGGCGCAACCTTATATCAAACCTTATACGACTATTTTAATTCAAGATGGTGCACTCTCTTCTTCTCTTACGATGCAAGCATCTTTTGCAAAACAGTTGGCTCTTAATCTCAAGGGAACAGCCAATATTTCAAAATTTTCATTAGGAGATAAAAATCATAAGTCGCTTGTAGCGTGGGAAACGCTCAATATTGATAACTTCGCTTATAATCTTTCACCTGCCAAACTTGCTATCCAAAATGTCACGCTTGATAAACCTTATATCAATTTGGACATTAAAAAAGATAGCAGTACGAATTTTACAGGGCTTATGAAAACAACAGCACCTTCGACGCAAAGCACTAAAAAAGTTGCAACACATGCCAAGCAAACCAAAACAAATGACATGATGGACATTTATATCAAACATATTGCGTTGAAAAGAGGAACGGCACATTTTCAAGATGCTTCTTTACTCCTCCCTTTTGCGACATTTGCCGATAAATTAAATGGTTCTATTTCAACACTCGATAGTAAAAGTACCAAACCTTCGGTTCTAAAACTCGAAGGAAAAGTGGCAAAGTATGGCTATGCTAAAGTTGATGGTTCCTTATTGCCACTTGATTTTAAAAACAGAAGCAATCTCAAAATTCTTTTTAAAAATATTGATATGCCTTCTCTCACACCCTATTCCGGTAAGTTTGTCGGTTATGCCATCAAAGAGGGCAAACTCTCTATGGATTTGAACTATAAAATTAAAAAAGGATTGATGGAAGGTTCCAATAAAATCAATCTTGACTCACTCACACTAGGGGAAAAAATAGAAAGTAAAGATGCTGTCAATTTACCGCTTGATCTTGCTATCGCGCTTTTAAAAGATTCAAAAGGGCAAATTGATATTGACCTTCCTGTCAGTGGTGATTTGAACGACCCAGATTTTCGTTATGGTAGTATCGTTTGGAAAGCCATCGGTAACCTTATCACAGGCATTGTAACGTCTCCCTTTAAACTTTTAGGTTCCATTTTAGGTATTGAAACTGAAAACCTGAAAAGTATTGATTTCGCCGCAGGCGAATTTGCGCTTATCGGTTCAGAAGAAGAAAAAATGGTTCAATATCAGCAAATTTTAGAAAAGCGTGATGCGCTAAAACTTCATATCACGCCTAGTTATAGCGAAACCATTGATACCCAAGCACTGAGAGAGAATAATATCACTGCGCAAATTGAACAAATGATTCCTAAGAAGAGCAAAGAAGATGACAGTTACAGCAAAGCGATTAAAAAACTTTTCATTCAAAAATACTCCAGTGATGCCTACAATAAGCTCATGAAAACGTACGAGGAAGAAAAACTTGATGCTGCGATGATTAACGATAATTTGATTACAGAGATTGCCAAAACGGTAATCATTGAGCCTGCTTCATTAGAACAACTTGCCCAAAAACGTGCGGATGCGATTATTCAAAATTTAAGTACCAAATATCACATTGCACCTGAGCGCCTCATCAAAGATGAGTTGAAACCAAGTGATGCCATTCGTGAAGAGTGGGTAGGATGTACAATTTCCGTAAGTAATTAAGAAGCGCTCCTTATTGGAGTGCTTCTAATGCTTTTTTAACCTCAGCCGCATGGTCTTTGACTTTAACATTGGACCAAATCTTTGCAATTTTGCCCTCAGGATTGATCAAAAAAGTTGAGCGAACGATACCCATATACTCTTTACCACAAAACTTTTTCAGTTGCCATACGCCATAACTTTGCGCTGTTTCGGTTGTTGGGTCTGAAAGAAGCGTAATCTCTAACTTTTGCTTAGCAATAAATTTCTGATGCGAAGTGGTGCTATCGGGACTGACGCCTAAAACAACTGCACCTAAATTTTCAAATTGCGGCAATGTTGCCGTAAAATCACACGCTTCGGTTGTACAACCAGGTGTACTGTCTTTAGGATAAAAATAAAGAACAACCCATTTGCCCTCTAAATCTCTGAGTGAAATCTCAACATTGTCTTGATTTGGGAGTGTGAGCGTAGGGGCTTTATCGCCTATATTTAACATATTATTTCCTTTAGTCATTGTATTGATCTAGTTTTAGCATATTACCACAGATTTGATTTGCGTGTAGTCATCTAGCAGTGCAAAATAAGGGCCTTCTTTTCCAATACCGCTTTGTTTGATGCCTCCATAAGGCTGTAAGTCAAACCTAAGCGTTGGAATATCATTAATCACGATGCCACCCGCTTCTAATGTCTCAATAGCATCTTGCGCCATCGCTAAGTCGTTACAAAAAAGAGAGTATTGAAGCCCATACGCCGAGTGGTTCATCTTCGCTTTTGCTTCTTCGTAACTGTTCACTTTTATCAATGAGACAATAGGAGCAAACACCTCCTCACAAACGATATTCATCTCCTCTGTGACATCGGCCATAATGGTTGGTGTAAACAGTAAATCTTTACATGTAAAACCGCATAAAAGTCTTGCGCCTTCATCAATGGCGCTTTGCACCCAGGCCTTGGCTTTTTCTACAGCTGAGGCATTCACCATAGGACCAATAAACGTTTCATCTTCATATGGAGAGCCTAGTACTAAAGCGTGTGTCTCTTTGACCAACGCCTGTGCAAACGTTTCATAAATCTCTTGATGCACATAAATGCGCTGTAACGAAATACAAACTTGCCCAGAGTTGATAAATGCGCCTACAACGCATTTTTGTGCGGCTAAAGCGATATTGGCTGAAATATCAATATACGTTGCAGCATTACCGCCAAGCTCTAACGCTACTTTTTTGATACCTGCTTTTTGCATAATTTCTTTGCCAACACTGACGCTGCCCGTAAAGCTAATTGTGCGTGGAATTTCACTGCCAACAAGTGTTTCATTGACACCTGCTCCGCTGTAAATGAGGCTTAAAGCATCGCTAGAGGCAAAAGGGCTTTCGATAAAAAGTTTAGCCAAAGTGTATGCCGTGCGAGGGGCTTGTGATGTTGGTTTTAAAATAACGCAATTCCCCGCAACCAAAGCAGGGGCAATTTTGTGAGCCACGAGATTTAGAGGAAAATTAAACGGCGTAATTGCGAGAACAACGCCCACAGGCTCGCGTTTATAAAACGCCAAACTCTTTTTACCGCTTGGCATAGCTGTTGTATCGAACGTTTCCCCATTAACATGTTGCATGGCATACGCGGATAATCGAATTGTCTCAACACAGCGATCCACTTCGCTGCGTGAAAAACGAATGGGTTTACCCACCTCTTCTGTGATAATTAACGCCATTTCTTCTCGTATATTTTCCAGTTTTTGAGCAACATCCAACAACCAATTAATACGCTGATGCAGAGGAATTTTTTTTACATGTAAAAACGCTTCTTGTGCCTTTAAAAGCATGGTAAGCGCGTCATTGCTATCACAAAGACTCACCTTCGATACCACGTGTCCATCGTATGGACTTAAAACATTTTTCGTGACCTCTGTGCTTTTACATGTAGAACCAAAATAGAGCTTCGCTTCCATGTTTCATCTCCTTTAATGTCACTTTATTATAACGCATTTATCATACTAAAACTATCTTTAATCAAATTTTGGCTAACATAGTATCTCTTTACAAAATGACTTTACAATAAGGTAAAACAATGGATAAAGCACAGTATATTTGGATGGATGGCAAACTTGTCGCATGGGACGAAGCAAAAATACATATTTTAACCCATACACTTCACTATGGTAACGGTGTTTTTGAAGGAACACGCGCTTATATGACTGAAAATGGTCTTGCAATTTTTAAACTCAGAGAACATACAAAACGTCTTTTGAATTCAGCAAAAATTACACGTATTAAGCCAACATTTACACTAGAAGAGTTGGAAAAAGCGCAACTTGAACTTTTAAAATCAAACCACTTTACTTCAAATGTCTATATCAGACCACTTATCTATTTAGGCTATGGTATTATGGGACTTAATCACGCTCAAGCACCTGTCAATACAGCTATTGCGGCATGGCAATGGGGAAGTTATCTTGGAGATGACGGTATTGAAAACGGTATCCGTGTTAAAATTTCATCGTTTGCACGCAACCCTGTTCGCTCGATGATGGGCAAAGCAAAAGCAGCTGCAAACTATCTTAACTCTCAAATGGCAAAATACGAAGCATTAGAAGCGGGATATGAAGAAGCGTTGTTACTCGATGAAGATGGATTTATCGCCGAAGGAAGTGGAGAGTGCTTCTTTATCGTACGTGATGGTATTTTAATCACACCTCCTAACGATACCTCATTAGAGAGCATTACTCAAGCAACCGTTCTTGAATTGGCTCGTGAAGCAGGCATCGTGATTGAACGCAGACGGATTACTCGTGATGAAGCGTATATTGCTGATGAAGCATTTTTTACAGGAACAGCCGCAGAAGTCACTCCAATTAAAGACATTGACAATTATGTTATTGGAACAGGCAAACGCGGACCAATCACCAAACAACTTCAAGATGCCTATTTTGATGTCGTTTACGGACGAAATCCAAAATACAGACATCTTTTAACATTTATCTAACCAAAGGAAAATTATGCCAGCAGATTTGAATGACTATTTTAAGAAAAAGAATGGCGGAAGCAATAGCAGTGGAGGTGATAACGATAATAGACCTTCTTTCAATATGGAACCACCTGAATTTTTCAAAAATTTAGGCAAGAAAGCAGGAATTCTCTATCTTCTTATTGCTTTAGTGGTCATCGCTGTTGTCGCAAAACCATTTGTTATTATTAATTCCGGTGAAATGGGAATTAAAGCAACAACCGGTAAGTTTGAGCCTATCCCGATGGAACCTGGTTTTCACATTTTTATTCCATTTATTCAACAAGTGTTTATCGTGGATACAAAAGTACGTGTTATGAATTACTCTTCCAATGAAGATTTAGGAGAAGTGATTCAAAGAGGTTCTGGTATTAAGCGTAATGCTGCCATTTCCGTTCTCGATGCAAGAGGACTTCCTGTTTCCATTGAACTGACGGTTCAATACAAACTAGAGCCTTCAACCGCACCACAGACCATCGCGACATGGGGTATGTCATGGGAAGACAAGATTATTAATCCTGTTGTTCGTGATGTGACAAGAAGTGTTATCGGTAAATTTAATGCCGAAGAGCTTCCGCAAAAACGTAATGAAATTGCCGTCAATATTGAAGAAGGAATTCGTAAAGCTATTGATGCGCAACCAGGCAAACCAGTTGAGCTTTTGACAATGCAGCTTCGTGAAATTGTGCTTCCGGCAAAAATTAAAGAGCAAATTGAAAAAGTTCAAGTAGCAAAACAAGAAGTTGAACGTACACGGTATGAAGTTGAAATAGCGAATCAACAAGCACTAAAACGTGCTGCTGAAGCAGAAGGTCAAGCAAAAGCGAGAGAAATCAATGCGCAAGGTCAAGCAAATGCAATTAAAATTGAAGCGGATGCCGATGCCTATGCCAACAAAAAAATCAGTGATAGCATCTCCTCACCTCTTTTAACCCTTCGTCAGATTGAAGTACAAGGTAAATTTAATGAGGCTCTCAAAGAGAACAAAGATGCAAAAATTTTCTTAACACCTGGCGGTGCAGTCCCCAATATTTGGGTTGATACCAAAGATGCACAAAAAGCCGTTAGTATCAGTAAATGAAACCTGCATTATTAACGTCAATTGATTGGGTGAAAACACCTCTTTTACCTGTCATTGCACAAGACTATCTATCACATGAAGTCTTAATGCTTGCCTATATGAATGAAGAGGCTTTAACGCTAAGTCTAGAGACAGGTGTCGTCCACTATTTTTCCAGAAGCCGCCAAAGCCTCTGGAAAAAAGGTGAGACCAGTGGACATTTTCAATACCTCAAAGAGGCTTTTTTAGACTGTGACAGCGACACGTTACTTCTCAAAGTGGAACAAATTGGGGTTGCATGCCATACAGGAAGAAGTTCATGTTTTTTCAACCGTATCGACCTGGAAGAAAAACCTTGTGAACCTCAAAAAGTGATTGATTCATACTCTATTACTGACCAACTTTATCATATTATTCAAGAGCGTAAACATGCCGATCCTAAAACATCGTATGTTGCCTCTTTATTACAAAAAGGCGATAATTCTATTTTAAAAAAAGTTGTTGAAGAGGCTGGAGAATTTTGTTTTGCTTGCAAAGATGGTGAGCAAAAAGAGATTGTATATGAAGCAGCTGATTTAATGTTTCATACGTTAGTCGCATTGGGTGCTAAGAATGTTCATCCCGATCTTATATCGACAGAACTCAAACGCCGTTTTGGACTCAGCGGCATAGAAGAGAAAAATAACCGTAATGATCATTGATGCTTTAAAATTATCATTATTGACCTATTTTAAACATATGGGTTTGTATGATTATCTAGCATTTATTTGGTTGTTTGTTACATTTTTTGTACTGATTGTCTTAGCCATTATTGTGGCTAAGCGATCATCCGTTGCTGCTCTTTTATTAATTATTTTTGCTCTCATTTTATTTACCATCACTCCTCTTATGATTGAATATAAACTCAATACGCTTTTACGTACTACTTCAACGGAAGTATCTATGGTTAAAAAACTTGTTTTTTCTGACTCATTAATCGTTGAAGCAAACATATACAATCATGCATCAAAACCTTTTAACATTTGCCTTGTTCATACGTACGTAACGAAGCAAACCAATGCAACGGGAATAAAAGCGTTACCTATTCTATTAAAGCCTATTGCTGTTCAGTCGATACTAGTTCGAGAAAACATTCAAAAAGATGATTTTATTAACTATAAAGCAGTGTTTGATGATTTTACCTATACAGGGGAAGTCAATGCAACTGTGAAAGCAGAATGTTATTAAGGAGTAAGCATTGCCTTATTTTACACTCTTACATTGGATCGCGATCATTGTTATTGTGATGCTTTTTTCTCTTTTTCTTTTTTTAACCATTCAAAACCAAGATGGTAAATCTTCATTACTGCCTCCTATTTTAACCAATATTCTTGTCATGTCAATTTTAGCTGTCTTTAGCATTTATGTACTTGATAAATATACAAAAATTGCTAGATTGGAGAATATTGTTCAGAAAAAAATACTTGTTAATGAATCATTTGCGATTAGTGGACAAATTCGCAATATTGGCAATTTTCAGATAGGAAAATGTGTTTTAGAAGTGAAAATCTCGAATAATTCAATTGAAAGAACAGGAACAGACAGTGCTATTTTTG
>DKFS01000079.1 GCA_002452855.1 Sulfurospirillum sp. UBA6790
AGTTGGCAGTCAATAAAATCACCACCGAGTTGTTCTATTTTTTGACACAGCCCTACCATTGCAGCTTTAGACGCATCGCTTTTGATAGAGAACATCGACTCACCGCAGAACATGCCACCAAGATATAGACCATAAAGTCCACCGACTAATTTCCCTTCAAAAAACGTCTCCACCGAATGGGCAAACCCTTTTACATGTAAAAAGCAAAATGCCTCAATCAGCCTTTCACTTATCCAACTTTTTTGCCCTTTTTCAAGTCTCGTTTCAAGGCATTGACGCATCACCGTCTCAAAGCACGTATCATAACGTATCTCGAAATGTTTCATACTTTTTATAAGACTTTTAGAGATTTTAATGGACGTGGGATACAAAAGAAGTCTAGGATTGGGAGACCACCACAAAATAGGGTCGCCCTCGTTAAACCAAGGAAAAATTCCCTTAGAATAGGCACGAAGCAGTCGTTCAGGCTTTAAATCTCCACCCCATGCCAAAAGTCCCTCAGAACTAGCGTCCGAGGGATTTGGAAATGTGAAATCAAGCGGGTGCAGTTGAGGAATCAGAATCTTATTTGCCACCGCTGTATTCGAAAACCAATTTTTTTGACTTATAGTCAATTTTACACACACCACCCTCTTTGAGTTTACCAAAGAGAACCTCTTCTGAAAGCGGTGTTTTAATCATTTCTTGAATGACACGGCGCATCACACGCGCACCCATCTCTTTACTATATCCTTCATTGGCGAGGTATTTTTTAGCCGCTAAGGTCGCTACAATTTCCACATGTTTTGACTTAAGCTGTTCGGTAAGTTCATGGAGCATTTTTTCAACAATATGAATCATAATCTCTTCGCTAAGCGGTGCAAAATGAATCACATCATCCAAGCGGTTTCTAAACTCAGGAGAGAAGAAATCTTTAATGGCATGGTCAGTGCGTGAGCTTTCACTCTTCGTAAAGCCAAGCGTTGGCGCTTCTTTTGTTCCAAGATTGGACGTCATAATAATAATGACATTGCGAAAATCAATCTTCGTACCATTGTTATCCGTCAAAGTTGCACTGTCAAAAATCTGCAATAAGATATTGAGCATATCAGGATGCGCTTTTTCAATCTCATCAAGCAACAAAACCGTATAAGGGTGTTTTTTAATCGCCTCACTGAGCTGTCCACCCTCATCGTAGCCTACGTACCCAGGAGGCGCACCAATAAGTCTGCTTACGGTATGTTTCTCCATATATTCGCTCATATCGTAGCGTTCAAAATGAACACCTAATTCAAAAGCGAGTTGTTTCGCCACTTCAGTTTTACCCACACCCGTTGGACCTGCAAATAAAAATGCACCAATCGGTGATGTGGGATTGCCAAGACCTGCACGGCTTCGTTTAATCGCCTTAGCAAGGGTTTCAATTGCTTTATCTTGTCCAAAGATTTTTGCTTTGAGGTTTGCCTCTAAATGCTGCATCACCTCGCCTTCATCTTTGGTCACGCTTCTACTTGGAATATTGGCGATTTTAGAGAGCACCCCTTCAAGGTCACTCAGTTCAACAACTTTTTTACGTTTTTTCGCCAAATGAAAAGATGCACCCACTTCATCAATCAAATCAATGGCAGAATCAGGTAAAAATTTATCGTGGATATATTTTTTTGCTAACTCAACCGAAGCTCTGATGACTTCAGTCGGGTATTTAACACCATGGTGTTTTTCATAACTGCCTTTAAGCCCTTTGAGAATCAAAAACGAATCTTCAATGCTAGGCTCTAAAACATCTATTTTTGCAAAACGACGGCTCAGTGCTTTATCTTTATCGAAAAAGTTTCTAAATTCACCATACGTCGTCGCTCCGATACAGCGAATTTTTCCAGAAGCAAGAGCCGGTTTAAGTAAATTGGACAAATCCATAGAGCCGCCACCTGTCGCTCCTGCCCCTACAATCGTATGAATTTCATCAATAAATAAGATAGAACCTTTGAGGTTTTCTAATTCATTTAAAATCTCTTTGAGACGTTTTTCAAAGTCTCCTCGGTATTTTGTCCCTGAAAGTAATGCACCCATATCAAGGGCATAGACAGCGGTATTTTTAAGAATGTCAGGCACACTGCCTTCGCTGATTTTTTTAGCAAGTCCTTCAACAATGGCTGTTTTACCCACGCCTGGCTCACCCACTAAAAGAGGGTTGTTTTTCTTTCTGCGACACAAGACTTGCATCACGCGCCCTACTTCATCAATTCGACCAATGAGAGGGTCTATTTGGTTCTGTTTAGAAAGAGCGATTAAATCCAGTGTGTATTTTCCTAAAGCACTCTCTTTTTCATCGCCATTGCTATCTTCTTTATGTTGAGGCGATGTTAAAGCCGTGACTTCTTCAATAATCAGAAGCTTATCGACACCGTGTTGCAATAACAAAGAGACGCAAAAGGCATTATTTTCATCCATAAGGGAGATTAAAAGGTCATACACATTGGCTTCTGTCTTACCAGCACTTTTTACATGTAACATCATCGATTCGATAACACGGGTAAGAGCGACTGTTTCGACAGGTTCATAGCTCTCTTCGCTAGGAACGACCTGCGGATTCGCAATAAAATATTTTTCCATAGAGCGTTGCAAGAATGTGATACTGAGTCCACAACGAATCAAAAGTTCTACGATATGCTCGTTACTTAGCATCGCAAAAAAGAGATGATCAACGGTAATATATTCATAGCGATGTTTGCGCACAAACGCTATCGCATCGTTAAAAACGAAATTGAGTTCTTGGCTAACCATAATCGACTCCTTTGGATTTTATTTTTACACGCCTTCTGAGCGAAGCCCACTAGGTTGCGCTAACCGCTGTGGCGCTAAAGCTTGCCTCTTTCGAAGCAGAAAATTTTTCTTTTACACGCTTTTTTGTCAAAGCTCACCCAAAGCGCTAGCCTCATATTTGGTACTTTTACTCCTCTTCCATGATGGCACGAAGTGGAAATTTTTCCTCTTTTGCCATTTTACGTACACATTCCACTTTTGTTTCAGCTATCTCATGCACATAGACCCCGCACAACCCCTTGCCTTGTTCATGGACACTCAGCATAATCTCCGTCGCTTTCTCAAAACTGTGATGGAAGATTTGCATTAACACTTTAATGACAAAATCCATACTGCTATAATCATCGTTGAGAAGTAACACTTTATACAAACGAGGCTCTTTTATCTCACTCTCTTCGATGACTTCGTTTTGAAACTCGCTTTGCTGTTTGGGCATCTATTGACCTCTATTTTGCTGTTAATTTATCAATATCTTTTTGAATGATATCCAAACCAACTTTCCCAAGATAAAATTTATTCTCAGGATTGTTATTATAGATATCGGTTATTTTTTGATATGCCCCATCTTTTAAAATCACTTTAAAAGGAACTTGAAGCGTCTCTTTGTATTTTATATCGCTTAATATCGTCTGAACAAGCTTTTTATTCGTCGGTGCATTACTGATAAAATAATAAGCGTTATACTTTGCCGCAAAATTTTCGACAACATACTCATCACTCACCTCTTCAAAAAAGTTCAGCCCAATCAGCATCACATCATCACTATTTTGCAACTGAAAGTCCATCAAAGAAGGTGCTTCTTCTTGACAAGGTGCACAAAACGTACCAAAAATATCAAACATGATAATTTTTTCTTCATCATCTTCAATGACAAAGCCGCCATTTTTACGCAAAAGTGTTATTTTTGCTCCTGAAACGCTTTTTAACTCTACTTTATCGCCATCTTTATATGTCTCAATAACATTTGTAACATTTTTAGTAGGTTCCGAGCCACATCCGACTAAAAAAAGAAGTGCCATTAAGGCTATTATTATGGTTTTGAGTTGTTTCATGTTCCTATCCTCTGTTTCTTCAGACTTAATTTTACAAGTTTTGCATAAATGATTTGTAAATTACTCTTTATAAAGATGATTTTTGATTGCCGTTTTAGCTTCGCGTGCGGCATCTTTCTCTTTAAGACTCTCTCGTTTGTCGTGCTCATTCTTTCCACGAGCCAAAGCAATCTCAATTTTAGCAAGATTTTTGGCATTGAAATAAATGGCTAATGGCACTATCGTTAGGCCGTCTTTAGCGACTTTCATGTCCCACTTACGCAACTGTTTCATATGCAACAAGAGCTTTCGAGGAGCCCTTTCATTAGGTGCATAGTTTAGATTTGCCGTCGATAAATGTGAAATATGCGCATTGAGTAAAAAGGCTTCACCTTTGATAATTTTGACAAACGAATCTTTGAGATTTACCCTACCTTGCCTGAGGGCTTTGACTTCGCTGCCTTGAAGAACCATTCCCGCTTCTAACTTTTCTAAAATTTCATAATCGTGAAACGCTTTTTTATTGCGTGCAACAGGTTCGCCCATCTTTATCTCTCCACTATTCTAAAAAAACTGCTTCCGCTACCGCTGAAAAACCAGCCATCTTTGGCAAAAGCTTGAAGCGCAGGGTAAGCTTTCAAAGAAGCGGCAAAAAGGTCGTTCAGTGCTTCTTTGGTATAAGATTTTAATATATCAATACTCTTAAGATGCATCATCTCTTGAGCTAATTCTGGTTGAATAGATTGCAAAAAATATTCCCGAAATGTTTGATAAACATGTGCTGTATTGCAAGCAATTGGCGGTGTGAAGACCTCAATCGGCAATGCTTCTTCATCGAACTTCTCAACAATCTCGCCAACACCACGTACATTTGCACTCACATACTCAGAGGCAAAGAAAGCAACATCGGCTCCTACGGATGAGCCTATTTCCATTTTTTCGCGAATACCAAGCTTTAAGCCACCGACATCACTGAGCATCTTTAAAAAGGTGGCCGCGTCACTACTACCGCCGCCAAGCCCCGCTCCTGTTGGAATCACTTTTTTTACATGTAAAGCGTATTCTTGCATGACAGAGGTTACCTCTTTGGCAAAGCCTGCTTTTTGTAACGCTAAAAAAATCTTATACACGGTGTTGTGCTCTAAGGCACAATTAAAATCTCCACGCAGCTCAAAAGGCTCTTGTGTGCGTTTAGGTACAAATTCTAAGGTATCGTACAATGAATGCACACGCATAAAGCGCGAATTTAACTCATGGTAATGACCACGGGTTCCTATAATTTTTAGAAAGATATTGACTTTAGCAAAGGCTTGATACTGCATTATTTTAACTTTTGGCTCAAACTTAATAGTGCATCTGAGCTAATGCTTTTACTAGCTTCAATATTTGTTTGTTTAATGGCATGTGCCAATTCTTCGCGCAAAATCAACATATCTTTGGGTGCCTCAAAGCCCAATTTTACAACACCTTTTGATATTTCAATGACTTTGACAGTGATGTTTTCATTCAAAACAACACCCTCGCCAATTTTTCGTGTAAGTATTAACATGATGACGCCTTTTTAAGCGATAGTAAATTGAGTAAATATTCTACTCCATTTGCGCTGATTTGCACAATACTTAGCATTTCATCAATGACTAATTGATAGATGCCCTCCGTTTGATTTGCAAAATGCTCAACCAAAAGCTTTCTGCCCAATAATATATCGTTTTTATCGCCTAAATACTCATTTTTTTCAACATCTAGGTACGCCAATGGGTCTAATTCTAGCTCGTCTTGGTAAACAAACTTCCCTTCATTGAGGCGATTTAACGCACTTAAGCAACCGTCAAATCCTAATTTTTGGGCAATCATTTCGCCAATACTTCGGATATAACCACCCTCAGAAATGGTAATTTCAAAGGTTAAAAAAGGGTGTGCATAATGCACCAAGTGGCAATCATACACCCTGCTCATTATTGCATGAAGTTCAAAATCTTGTTCTTTACGGGCCAAATCATACGCACGTTGCCCTTCAATCTTTTTGGCAGAATATTTTGGAGGAAGATAGGTCAGTTCGCCTACTAAACTGTTGAGAATAAAATGAATCGAATCAGGATGAAAAGGCATCATCTCTTGAACGCTTTGTATTTGTTCACTATCCAGTGTCGGACTCTTCGCCCCAATCCAAAGCGTCGCACGATACGTTTTTGGCGCTTTTTTTAAAAATCGAAACAATTTTGTAAACTGCCCAAAAGCGATGATAAGCACACCTTCCGCAAAAGGGTCAAGTGTTCCAGAAAAACCCGCTTTTTTAATGTTATAGCGTCTTTTAATACGGCTTAAAAAGTGGTTGGAGACCATGCCTGCTGGCTTATAGGCAACGAAAAGGCGGTTATCCACTAGATTTTCTCCACAAATGAAGCCAAGATATCCCTTCGTGTACCGCTAAAATTAATCTGTAACTTAAACTCTCGCCCCACTTTACTCACTTCCGTGACACGCCCTATCCCAAAAATTTTATGTTTGACCAAATCGCCTTTTTTAAACGAAGTGGTTTTTTCCAAAATGAGACTGCCCTCACACACACCGGCTTCTTTTAAAAAGCGACTTTTGGTCAGTTCCGTTCTACGTCCTTTGTAGAAACGACTGCCAGAAAAACTCAGCGTCAATTCTTTCTTCGCACGCGTAATGGCGACATACCCTAAACGGCGCTCCTCTTCAATATCACTTCCATCGCCAATGAGAGGGAAAAATCCCTCTTCTAAGCCAATGACAAAGAGATATTCAAATTCCAAACCTTTACTCGCATGGATACTCATAATCGAGATATTTTCACTGTCAATTTGGTCTTGGTCGCTTTGAAGAGCAAGTTCATTAAGAAAATCATCGACACCCATTTGTGGGTTTTGTTTGACATAATCTCTAAAAAGACCATAAAACTCATCAATGTTCGAAAGACGTTCAATCGAGTCTGGTTGGTTGTTATAGTACTCTTTAATCGCAAATGCTTCTTCGATGGCATCAATCATATCGTAGGTCGAATTTTGTTGAATACTTTGCATATGTGCAATATTTTGGACAAACTCTTTAAGCGCTAATGCGGCTTTTTTAGTCGCTTCTTTTTCAATCGTAGCTTCATTACATGTAATATACTCGTAAACGGATTGCCTGTTATCGTAGGCTGCTTTAAAGATGCGCTCAATCGTCACCTTTCCAAGACCACGTTTCGGGCGGTTTATAATGCGCTTAATAGAAAAATCATCATGAGGATTTGCTATCATTCTTAAATAACTAATGACATCTTTTACCTCAGCCCTTTCGTAAAATTTCACGCCACCGACCATATTGTAAGGAATTTGCTCTTTATTGAGCCCTTCTTCAAGGGAACGACTCAGCGCATTGATACGGTATAACACAGCAATATCTTTTGGATTTACACCACTTTGAATCAACTTCTTGATGCGTTTCGCAATCGTTGAAGCCTCTTGATTTTCATCGTGCGAGTCCATGACTTCAATCGCTTTGCCATCGCCTTTAGTGCTCTCCAAGACTTTTCCGATGCGTCCTCTGTTATGCTCGATTAAATCATTGGCGGCTTTTAAAATTTGAGATGTTGAACGGTAGTTTTTTTCCAATTTGACAATTTTGACATTTTCAAATGACTCATGAAACTCTAAAATATTTTTGATGTTCGCACCACGCCACCCGTAAATGCTTTGGTCATCATCACCGACCACGCATAGATTATTGTGGTTATGGCACAACTTTCGAAGGAGCTTGTACTGAAGTTCGTTGGTATCTTGGTACTCATCAACCATAATATACTGATACCTTTGAGACACTTGTTCGCACAATGCTTCATCGGATTCTAAAATTTTATAAGGCAATACCAATAAATCATCAAAATCGACAAGGTTGTTTTCTTGCAAGTAATTTTCATACTGTTCATACAATTTTGCGATTATTTGATAGCTTTTTTGCTCTGCTTTTTCCCAGGCCGTTTTAGGATCAAGCAAAGAAGTTTTATAGCGTGAAATCTCACTGGCTATCATTCCAGTAGGCAGTTCCGTACTGGTATTAAAACTCTTTAAAATACGTTTTTTATCATCGGTATCAATCACAACAAAACTATTTTTACGCCCTATTTTTTCAATATGAAATTTTAAAAAAAGGAGTCCAAATTTATGGAATGTGCAGAGTAAAGGAGGATAAGTATGCTCTTCAATCATCGCCATCGCACGTTCACGCATTTCACTCGCTGCTTTATTGGTAAACGTCAGTGTAAGCGTATTGGCAGGCGGGATTCCTAGTGAAAGTAAATACGCTAGTCTTGATGTAATCGTTTTGGTTTTACCACTGCCAGCACCTGCTAAGATAAGAACAGGTCCATCGACACATTTGACGGCATCTTGTTGTGATTCATTGAGCATCTCTAAATCTTGCATCGTTTATCTACTTTGTGATGATATAAATTCTATTTATTATAGCGAAAAAAGTTTAAGCCAAACTCTGTGTGCCCCAAAAGGCACTAAACATGTAGACTTAAAACTAATCTAAAATGTCATTGTTTTTGCCATTATTTTTAGTTATAATGAGTAAAAGTTGTAACAGAAATTTATAATATACTGAAGGATTTTTTATGCTTAAAGATTTCTCTAAAGTAGAAACCTTTTTAACCGTTGTGCGAGAAAAAAGTTTTTCTAAAGCATCCAAAAAGTTAGGCATTAGCCAACCTGCGGTCACACAACAAATCAAATTACTTGAAGAGTATTTGGATATTCAGATTGTTGATCGTAAAAAAAATGGTATTAAGCTCACAACCGCGGGGGAAGAGCTTTTTAAAATGGCCGTAAAACTCGAAAAGCATCTTTTAGCTGCTGAGAGAGAAATGTTACGTCTTGTGAATAAAGAAGTCATTTTTGTATTAGGAGCGTCGCCTGTTATTGGCAATTACATCCTACCAAACTTTTTAAATGACATTCAAGAAGCTATAAAAAACAATGTCATGCTCAAAGTAGAAGATGCCGCAGAAATTACAGAAAAACTACTGGACAAAAAAGTAGATTTAGCGTTGATTGAAGCGCCTATTTTCCAAGAGGGCATTATCTACCGAGAGTGGCTTGAAGATGAGCTTGTCATTACCAGTCGTTCCCCGCTTCCAAAATTGGTTAAAAAAGAAGATTTACTCTCGTACAACTGGATATGCAGAGAAGAAGAGTCTAACACGCGTAAAATCATTCATGAAACATTTGAGAAAATGGACATTGATTGTAAAAGTTTTAAAGTCAAAAGTATTGTCACAAGTTCAACCGCTGTAAAAAATACACTGATGAAAGCAAGTATTGAAGAAACCCCTACCGTGTCGATTCTTTCCAAACACATCGTTGCGGATGAAGTTGAAAAAGGTGAACTCTTTACGACCAAGATGAAAGGCTTGAAATTAACACGTATGCTCTATCTTTGCTACATTAAAGATCGCAAACACGATGCACTCATCGATAATGTAATTAACTACATGATGAGCAAACAAGACATTAAACCTTCTTAAGGCTACTTTTTCATCAATTTTTGATTATGAGGATTGGACAAAAACGCATTCATAGAGCGTTTGAGTCCATTTTCTTGTGGCTCTTTTACTGCAGCTTTTGGCGGTGGTGTGCTGAGATTAATAAAGACAGGAATCTCTTCAACAATAATCTGCAAGATGGCTTCTAATGGGAAACTAACGAGTGAGCCAAAATTATCATTTCCAAAGCCTGCTTCAAAACTCAACGTATTATTATAAATTTGCGTACTTTCAAAGGTATATCCTGCTAAAAAGAACATGGTAATAGGTTTGAAATTTTGACTAATTTCAACAGGCAAAACAGGGTCAAAGTTCACATCGGAGATATTGGTCAAAATAGAAAAATTCACACCGCGTTTCAGTAATAACTCAAGTACCTCTTTGATATGTTGTTTCATTAATCCATGGAACTCTTCACTACCCAACAATGTTTCAAGCATCACACATTCCTTTAAACTCTTGTAAGAGAATTTCAATCTCGCCAATACCCAGTTGCCAAAACTGCTCATCTTCAATGTCAAAGCCAAATTTTTTAATCAGCTCTTTAGGGCTTTGGCTACCACCCGCAGCTAGGAAACTTGTATAATTTTGAACAAACAGTGCTTTATCGCTCTTTTTATACAGTCCATAAAGGGCTAAAACAAGTAATTGACCATAACTGTACGCGTAACAATAAAAAGGTGAATGAATAAAATGTGGAATATAACTCCACCATAAATGATAATTAGAACTAAGCTCTATACTCTTGCCAAACATTTTTTGGCTCTCTTCCATCCAATAACGATTAAACGTAGGAAGGTCTAGTTCCCCTTCATGTGCATGTACTTTTCGCTCGAATGTCGTAAAATTGATTTGGCGATACAATGTGGAGAAAATATCTTCAATTTTACTGGCATATAAAGAACGTTTTTCATCCAACGTTAAATTTTCTTTGATAGCATCAAACGCCAACATTTCAGCAAACACAGAAGCCGTTTCAGAAGTTGTCAGAGGAGTATCACTGGCAAGATAACCCACATCACGGGAGAGGTATTGGTGAATGGCGTGTCCTAATTCATGCGCTAATGTAAATAAGTCGCGTCTTGTGTTGGTATGATTCAAAAGTACGTAGGGATGTGTTGAAGGAGTGGCTGGATGCGAAAAAGCGCCCCCTCGTTTTTTGTTTTTGGGAAAAACATCTATCCACCCTTGCTCAAATGCCATCGAAGCGATTTCAAAAAACTTAGGATTAAACTGGTTAAACGCTTCTAAAACAATTTTCTTTGAAGCTTCAAAATCATATTCAGATGCTTTATCTTCAAGTGGCGCATAACGGTCATACTCATACAAGGTATCAAACCCTAGCAATTTAGCTTTGAGGGCATAATATTCATGCACCAAATGAAAACTATCTTCTGCGCTTTTGATGAGGGCATCAACGCTTTTTTGGGTAATTTTATTGTCAAGATGGCGCGGTTGTTCAGCATTTTTATAGCCTCGAAGCTCACACTCGTTGGACAAATCTGTTTTAATCATATTGAAGATATACCCCAAAAGAGGTTGGTGAGGCTTAAGCCCTTTCGTAAACGCATTGGCAGCATTTTTGCGAACCTCTCGATTTGCATCTTGCAGTTTACTAAGTATCTCTTCTTCGGAGAGTTTTTTCCCCTCATAGCTGAATGTGAGGCGGCTAAAATGCTCATCAAATAAACGGCTAAAAGCAGAACCTGATGTCATCTCTTTTTTGAGAAGAATGCGTTCTTCTTTTTGTGACAGTTGGTAGGGTTTTTCTTCCATTAACGATTCTAAATAAAATTTATAATGCGGTGATGAAGCAATCAACTCTTCTTGTTTTGGTTTTGTAAGTTTGTTAAATTCCAATTCAAAAAAGAGCAAATGTTCAGCAATAGAGCTGTGCTCTTGTTGGTATCTGGCATAGAAACTACCGTTGTCACTGTTGGTGGCAAATTTCAAAAAAGCATATGTCATAATGCGACCAAGCTTTTCATTAATCGACTCATATTCTCGAATCGATTCTAAAAACTCATTGACATGTAACTCTTTGAGCTTGCCTTTGCACACATTTTCAAAGCTGATTGCGCGGTTTTTTGCATCCAGCAAATCGGTTTCAAGTGCATTTTCATTTTCATACAGTGCTGATAAATCCCAATTCAAAACTTATTCCTTAATTAATACATTTTCAATAATTCTAAATCCTATAAGAGCATTCATTATAGCAAATTTCTGCGCTTTTTGAAGGCTTTTCATGTCTAAACTTTCAGCCTTCAACATACCATTTTCCAATAATCTAGCCCGCGTTGTGCCTTCCAAGAGTGGCTTTTTGGGTGTGTACCAGTGTCCATCAATGCATAAAGCAATATTGGCAATGGACGTGTCTTGCAACAACCCTTTACATGTAAAAATAACATCATCCACATTCGGTACTATCGCCGCATGAAGTTCTTCTCGGTTACACGATTTATACGCATACGAGAAAGAAGACTCCACACACGCAAAATGCTGAATTTCACGTGGAATATACGGTAAATATTCAATTTTTTGTATCGTTGTATCGTATTCAATCCGCACTCTGTAAGTTCCCACAGAAGGCGGTTGAAGGTATTCGCTTAATACAAGCGTATCATGGGCTTGGTAAAGCTGATGTCTCGTTTTTTCAAAACGAGCTTGATGATAAGTCATGTACTGAACCGTGCCATCAACGGCTTTGAGTGTCTCAAAGCAACGGGATATAGACTTTATCGCACAACTCCTCATACTCTTTTTGCGCATCACTGAGTGCCGTAATGCCTCCACCACTTTTAAAGACAAATCCTTCATCTGTCTTTTCTAAAAAACGAATCATCACAGCACTGTCCAAACACACGCCATCATAGACACCAAAGACGCCCGTAAAGAAACCTCGCTCATAGCCTTCAATCTTTTCGATTATCGCGACACTGCTCTTTTTAGGCGTACCACTGATAGAGCCCGCTGGCAGTAACGTCGCAAGAATATCGCCAACTTTTTCATGCCAAGTGTTGTCTAATTTTCCTGTGATTTTAGAACTCACCTGCAACAACTCTTTCTCACCTGCTTGAATTTTATCAATATAGCGAAACTGCTCCACACAAACGTTTTTTGCCACCATTGACAAATCATTACGTAAAAGATCAACCACCATCACATGCTCTGCTTTTTCTTTTTCATCTTCTAAAATGCATTTGGTTGCATGCGGAAGATTCGCATCAATCGTGCCTTTCATAGGAAACGTACTGATGGTGTCTTGTTCAATTTTGACAAACCGCTCGGGCGAAAAGCAGACGAATTGATCTTTAAAATAGAGTTTAAACGGTGCTTTTGCTGCATGAAAAAGAGTCAGCATCGTCTCGTTAGGCACAACGTGTGTTTGAGCCGTTAAATTTAATACGTACGTATTGCCTGCTTCAATTTCGCGCTGAATGGCATTGATTTTTTGTTGATACAATGCATAATCAGGATACATTTTATGCCATGAAAAGTTTTTACATGTAAAAGGGTCGTGAACGTTGCTATCACGTTCAAAAGAGAAGAAAATGTCATCATCTAAAGCATCAAGTTCACTAACATAAAAATGTTTTGCCGCATAATCAATAACAAAAAAGAACGGTGTTTTTGTGCAACCGAATTGATTGAGTTTTTGTGCAAACTCAATGTTCAATCAACTTCTCCAAAACAGCCATTCTCACAGCTACGCCGTTTTTAACTTGTTCCAATATTTTTGAACGAGGATCTTTCATCATAAAGTCATCCACATCAACATTACGATGTACGGGACCTGGATGTAAGACGATGATGTCGCGGTCTTTCATCAGTTTTGACGTAATACAAAAATCATTGGCATAATCTTTTAACGAAGCATAAATCTGATTGGCGTGGCGTTCAGTTTGGGTACGAAGGCTCATAATCACATTGACCTCATCGATAACATCTTCAATACGATGATACGTTCTTAAAGTAGTCTGCGGCAAGAAATGAGGTGGTGCCACAAGGATGACTTCTACACCCATGCGTGCGAGCAGTTCAATATTGCTATTGGCTACACGTGAATTTTTGATATCGCCGACAATAGCAACTTTTTTGCCTCTGACATCACCAAAATGTCGCTTCATCGTAAATAAATCTAAAAGAGCTTGCGTAGGATGGGCATGGCTACCATCGCCGCCATTGACGATAGGACAATTAACGTAATTGGCTAAGATATGCGGAACGCCTGAACTTTTATGACGCACAACAATCGCATCAGGGCCCATTGCATCAAGGTTGGCAGCAGTATCAAAGAGCGTCTCACCTTTGCTGGAAGAACTACGAGAAACATCAAGGCTTACGACCATCGCACCAAGACGTTTTGCCGCGATTTCAAAGCTACTACGTGTTCGGGTCGAATTTTCAAAAAAAATCGTAATTACGGTTTTATTTTTCAAAATATCTCGTGGTTTTTCGTCTAAAAACTCACTTGCTCGTGCGAGGATTTGCTCTACTTCTTCCAGTGAAAAGTCCCGTGTATTAATCAAATGCTTCACGCAATGCTCCTTGATAATTCTATTAAAATTTTAACAAAAGATGACTGTAAGTTTCATTAACACTTCGTTGATATCTCTGTGTTAAAATTCTTCCAAAAAAGGAGATAACATGAAACAAATCTTTGCTAGTTCCCTTCTACTTTTAGGTTCTCTCCTCTATGCGGAGACAATGAGCTTTCAAGAGGATGTGCGCGTCATCAGTAGCAAACCAGAATACCGAATGGTCACAACCAGAACGCCGTATCAAGAGTGTTGGGATGAACAAATTGAAACACATTACGCCCCGCAATCTTCTTCGAATGACGGCAGTGGAACCGTAGGGGCTGTTATTGGTGGTGTTGCAGGTGGTATTTTGGGACATCAAGTCGGTGGAGGCAGTGGCAAAACAGCCGCAACTGTCGGTGGTGCTATCGTCGGTACATTGGTTGGTAAAAATTTAGCAGAACAAAACTCACATGAAACACCGCCTCCAGGGTATAGAACCGAGAGACGTTGTACCACGCGTTATGAAGAGAAAAGCTCTGAAAAATTTATGGGGTACCGCAATATTGCCACCTATAAAAACCAAACTATAGTGAAATACTCTGACAAACCTTTAGAGTTTATCAGAATCAATGTTTCGGTTAGCTACTAAGCTCTCTGCGATAGTTTTCATATTTTCTTGAACAAAAAGTACTCTGCCAAATAGTTTCTTTAAAAATGGCAGAGTAATTTTTTGGAAAGCCTCTTTACTTGCTTCACTTTTACTATTGATACACCACTCATAGTCATCAACGCCTAAACTATCTAAGAGATGCAAATTCAGTAAAATATCGTTAATGCAACCTAATTGGTCATGCCCAACAAGCAATGTTTTGGCCTGAAAAAGTCTAATAAAATCATACATGTAAAAATCTTCTTCAATCGGCACTAAGAGCCCTCCTGCGCCTTCTATTAAAACGATATCACACAACGCTTCTATCTTTTCATAGGCATTTTGAAGGATATTTAAATCTATTTTTTTCCTTCCTTTTGCTACATACGGCGCGGCGGGAAGTTCAAATTGGTAAGGAACGATGTCCTTGATGGTCAATGTTTCAAGAGAGGGATGATACTGTTTTGCCATTTCAAAAAGCTTGGTGCCATCTTCAGGTTGTGTGATCACACCTGTTTCGATTGGCTTCATCACCCCCACTTTAAGGCCTTGTTTAGAAAGTGTTTCAAGCAATTTAAGGGTTGTATAGGTCTTACCGACATCCGTATTCGTGGCGGTAATAAATATAGGAGGGTATTTCATAGAGTACTCTTTTTGGCAAATTATAACCCAAAAAGACTAAAAGGGTGCAAAAAGCACCCTTTGATTATGCGATAAGATAACGTGTTAAAAAAGCAAGAGCGGCTGCTAAAATGTGGGGCGCACCATACAAAAATGAAGCAAACACTTGCACTAAAATGCTTTTTTTTAATTTCATTCCAAAAATGATTAATGTACCAATAAACGTCGTCGCAAAAATGTAAGAGAGCGCATGCAACACCCCATAACTTGGGTCATAGTGAACGGTTGCTAATGCTAAAGATATCACGTAGCTACTCACAAAGAAACCAATCATATTCGAGAGCGTATCATAGCGTTTGAATTTCTCATAAAAATCTTCAACACTTGGTGGCGGCAATCCCTCAGCCTCTTTACGTTTTTTCGCACTAATAGCTCTGTGCTCAAAGATAAGAAAAGCACCTACCGTAAATACAACGCCTAGCGGAACAATCAGTAGTAAAGTATTCATGGGACAATCTCCTTGTGTCATTTTTGTGATATTAAGACGATTGTAACTTTGGTTTGTTTGCGCACAGCTTAAGATGAGTAATTAATCATAAAAAAATCTATTTAAATCGTACAGGAATACAAAAATCCAAATCAAATGTTTCAGAAGGGTCAATAAAATGGTTTTGCCGATACAGAGCAAAAGAAGGTAAAGAGGCCTTTTCATAGTCGCTTTTGGGAAACCATTCATGGTAAATGACGTCCATATATTTTTTCAAATCTCCATAAACGCCTTGCAATGAAAAAATAGCACAAAATGTTTGGGGAATTTTCATCACGCCTACTTCAGCATTGCGGTAAAATTTACGCTCTTTTGGTAGCTCTAAACAGGCAACATAGTGGCATTTTGAAGATTCGACGAAGCGTGGATTGCTATGGTGCAAGCCAATCATCACGTGTTCGTCAAAATGAACCTGATGGCGCAATGCCCACTCTTGTAATTTTAACCATGCCATTTTAATACTACGGTCATACCCTTTATGTCTTACATAAGCGACTTCGAAACTAGGCATCATGGCTATTTTTACATGTAAAGGTTTGTCGATGAACGAAAAATCGCGATGTTCATTCGCTCTATCCACTTCACGCCACTTTGTAGGCGTTACACCAAAATTCTCTTTGAACGCTTGTGTAAAAGAGGCATTCGAACAAAACCCCACTTCATGCATAATATGAGTAACCGTGGCATCAGGGTTAAAGAGCAAGAGATTTGCGGCATATTCTAGTTTAACGCGTTTAATATACGCATGAACACTCTCACCGACAATTTCTTTGAAAATACGATTAAAATGAAATACGGACATAGCGACAAACAAAGCCAATTCTTCGACGCTAAAGTTCTTTTGCAAATCGCCGTGAATATAGCATAAAACTTCGTTCACGCGTTCAATATAGTCATTTTTTGTGCTGTGCTTATGTTTCATAAAAAAATTATAGCACAAATGGACAAAGATAATCTCTTTTTATTGGTAGCACAACTATTCATTATAACTTATAATAACACACTCATATTAACGTTAAAGGTATAACAATGCAAACCAAATTTGCACAACGCATCACCACCGCATCAAGGTCGTTCACACGTACCATTTTGGATTTAACGGCACAAAATACCATTATCTCCTTTGCAGGCGGACTTCCTGATGCGGCTTTGTTTCCAAGAGAGCATATTGAAAAATACGCTAAGGAGCTTTTTGCAACACAAGACAACCGTCTTTTTCAATACAGTAACGCTTCTGGTGTCGAAGCGCTTAAAGTTGAAATTGCTAAAAAATATCAACATACAACGTCAAAAGAGATTATGCTCACCAATGGTTCACAACAAGGGTTGGATTTAGTGTGTAAAACATTTTTAGATGCGAAAGATTGTATTGTGGTTGAAGACCCAAGCTATCTAGCGGCATTAGGTCTGTTTCATATGTATGATGCCGATATTAAAGCAGCTCCACTACATTCAACAGGGGTCGATACCATTGCTTTAGAAAAACTATTTAAAGAGAATAAACCAAAATTTTTCTATACCATTCCTATTTTTCAAAACCCAACAGGATATTCCTATACCCTAGCAAATCGAGGAGAAGTGGTACGCCTTGCTAAAAAATATCAGGTTATTTTGCTCGAAGATAGTCCGTACGAAGCACTGCGTTATGATGGAAAACAAACCACTGCGTTTGCTGATTTATTACCTGAATTGACAATTGCTTTGGGGACATTTTCAAAAACATTAGCCCCTGATTTTCGCATTGGCTGGATAAAAGCACCGAGTGATATTATCAGTGCATTAACACTTAGTAAAGAAAGTACAGACCTTCAGAACTCTAAATTTTTTCAATTTATCTGTGCGTATATGATGAAAAATGGTGAATTAAATGCACATATTACACGCTTAGTGGATTATTATCGTCCCAAAAGAGATGCCATGGTTAATGCCTTGCATCACTATTTTGGCGACAGCATCGAATTTGTTGTACCAGAAGGAGGTATGTTCATTTGGGTCAATTTTAAAAAATGTGCAGATAGCATGAAACTCTTTGATGGTGCAATTAAAAAAGGGGTCGCTTTTGTACCCGGTAGCGTCTTCTTTGCGGATAAACGTGTCAGCTCTTTTGGAAGACTCAACTATACCAACTCAACGCTAGAGCAAATTCAAAGTGGTGTTCAGAAGTTATATGAAGCCTACCAAGAAGTGAAGTAACTAAAACCCTTTTTTACAAATAATATCGCCAAGGCTAGCACCAACAGCCTTGGCAACAACCGCACATTTTACTTTGAATAAGAAGAAAATGGGATGTGTTTTCATTTCGCCGAGACATTCATAGTTCCCCATACCTTTAGCAATAATGCACTCTGCCTTGTCAAAAAGAGTACGAGCCTCTTGATGCATGAATTCTAGCACTAAACCAGGGGTTGGAACACCACTGTCTACAATCGTTGCAACTTCATTCATTCCTGAAGCCAAAGCATCTTTACATGTAAGATCATTGATGATAGGACGTCCTCGTACAAAATAGTAAATATCAAGTTGTGGGAAAAGCGTTTTTAAGGTTTTAATATACAGTTTATCAAAAATTTCTTCGCCGGCATTATCGGCAAGATAGACTAAAGTGTGTGTTATACGTAGTTGTGCTTCTAACGCTTTTACATCATCAATTGCAAAGGGCGTATGATAAATTTTTTCTAATTCTTCTCTTAAGTCATAAAGCATGACAGCAGCTAAATCAATGACATTCCCGGCAACAGCTGTCTTAGTAGCGGTCAATAATTTATCGTTGCTACCCAAAAGGTGTTCTTCGCATAATGGAATAAAGGCTTTTGCTTTTTGAGAAGATTCTGCTTTGAAAGCAGCATATAAATCTTCCACACCTAAAGATTCAGCTATCGCTTCGTATAGCGGAGCCGCATTGTGAGGGGGTGTAAGATTCATATCAAAAGAGGCTATATGTTGATGAGCCAATGAATCAATTTTTTTTGACTGAGTTTCATTGAGATGTAAAAGCTCACAAACTCGTTTTGTCTGGTCATAAATACAATGAATACAGCGCTCGTCAAGGTGCATAAAAAACTTTCAAGATTAAAGATTTAAAGGAGGAAAGAGAAGAAGGTGGCAACACCAAGACCGTTACCACCTGATAAAAATTATTTTCTAAGTTCTTTAATTTTTGCAGCTTTTCCGCGTCTATCTCTAAGATAGAAGAGTTTTGAACGTCTTACGATACCACGTCTTAAAACAACAATCTCTTCAATACTATCAGAAAAAATTGGGAAGATTCTCTCAACGCCAATACCATTAGCGCCAATTTTTCTTACCATAAATGTTTCACCAGTACCTGTTCCGCGTCTAGCGATACAAATACCTTCAAAATTTTGAACACGTTGTTTGTCGCCTTCTTTAATTTTAACGGCAACTCTTAATGTGTCACCTGCTCTAAATTCAGGAACATTCTTCGCAGAAATCTGTCCTGCTTCAAAAGCTTCGATATATTTATTTCTCATTTTATGATCCTTTATGTCATGTCTAATGCTTCACGCTAAAGCGAGAAAACAGATCTGGTCTGAAATATTTTGTTTTAGATTCAGACATTTTATTTTTTAAGCTTGTGATTTTAGCGTGATTTCCCTTTAAAAACTCTGAGGGCACAGATTTATTTTCATAAATCGGCGGTTTTGAAAAGCACGGTGCTTCTAAAAGAGGCTGTTCAAAACTTTCAACACTTAACGAATCACTATTACCCAAAACGCCTTCAATATTGCGACTTATCGCATCACTCATCACCAAACTTGGCAATTCTCCACCTGTCAAAACATAATCACCAATGCAAAACACTTCATCGGCAAATGTTTCAATCACTCTCTCATCTATTCCTTCATACCGACCACTCACAAAAACTAAATGTTTCTTGCCAGCTAGCCGTTTAGCATCGCTTTGCGTAAACAATTTTCCAGAAGGTGTTGGGAAAATAATATACGCATCATGAGAGTCTTTTTTAATATGACGCAATAGATCAAAAAGAGGTTGTGGGAATAAAACCAACCCTGCACCACCACTGGCTTGGTAGTCATCTACCTTACCATGCTTATTGTTTGTAAATTCTCTCGGATTTTGAAAATCAACGCTCAGGAGATTTTTTGCAATAGCCCGTTTGAGAATAGAATCTTCAAAATACGAAGCGATCAATCCTTCAAAAAGGGTCACATAGGTCAAGCGCATTTAGGAATTCTCCAGAATACCCAAACCGTCTTTACAAAGTACCTCTTTTTTTACTTTATCAAACGTAATGATATACCGATCAATATAAGGCATATAAAACGTTTTAGCCAGCCCTTTTTTAACCAACGCTTCATCGGTTTTAATCACCAAATAATCGTTCACGGCAATACGCTCGATCTCATCGACAACACCTAAAAGTGTGCCATCTTCGTCTATCACACGTGCATCAATCAAATCAAACCAAAAAAATTCGCCCTCTTTTAGAGCGCATTCTTGGATCGAATTTTCTTGCGTGGTAAACAGAAGTGTATTGACAAGTTTTGCCGCCACTTCTCTGTCTTGGTAACCCACAAAAGAGATCAATTCACGAGAAGGATTGTACGAAAAGACTTCCAGCGTTTCACCTTTTTGGGTCGTAAACGTTTTGCCTTTTTTAAACTGTTCGGGAAAGTCACATTGCAGGTGAAGTTTTAGCTCACCTTTTAAGCCCACGAGTCGCCCAATTTGAGCGACTTCAATGAGAGAAGATTGATTATTCATCGTTAGCTTTGACAGTAACTCTGTAAGATTTCCCGTCTTTTGCTTTACATCCAGAGATAAGTGTCTTGAGTGAATTGATCATTTTGCCATCTTTACCAATCAACTTACCAGTATCAATTTTATCTGCATAGATGACAACTTCGCAAAATGTTCCATCAACATCGCTTCGCTCAACGCGTACACCTGCTGGATTGTCTACCAAAAGCTTGGCAAACTCTTCGAGAAATTTGTCAATCATGATTATTTACCAGTGATTTTAGCAACCCTGTCACTAAGCTTTGCGCCAACACTTTTCCAGTATGCAAGTCTCTCTGCATCAAACTTTACAGTTTGTGGATTGCTAAGTGGGTTATAGTAACCGATTGTCTCGATTGAACCACCGTCACGTTTTTTTCTGCTGTCTGTTACGACAATTCTGTAAAATGGAGTTTTATTTCTACCCATTCGTGTTAATCTTACAACTGTTGCCATTTTTATGGTCTCCTTAAGTTTTCTTGTCTGTTTTTAAACGACTTAGATTTACATGTAAAACTTACATGTAGATATAAACCGTCACACCTTAACGAAGGTGTGCGTGTTTACTTTGAGCAAGCATGTTTTGAAGGTCTTGCATTCCCTTTTTGCCTGAAAACTTTTTTGCCATCTTCGCAGCATTGGCAAACTGTTTTAAAAAGCGATTGACTTCCACTTGTGAAAGACCTGAACCTTCCGCAATTCTTCGTTTGCGACTGTTATTCAAAAGCTCTGGGTCTTCACGCTCTTTTTTGGTCATAGAACCAATCATCGCACGGATACGCTTCATCTCAACGGAATTTTCCATATCGACATCTTGCAATTTCCCCGCCATAGAGGAGAGCCCTGGAATCATGCCAATCAAGGACTTCATGCTTCCTAGTTTTTTCATCTGTTCCATTTGCTCTAAAAAGTCATTAAAATTGAATTCACCTTTTTTAATCTTTTTTGTCAGAGCTTTGGCTTGTTTCTCATCAATAATAGAGCTTGTCTTTTCCGCTAATGTTTCAAGGTCACCCTCACCCATTAAACGACTCACGATACGATCTGGAATAAAATGCTCTAAATCCGCGACTTTTTCACCCACACCGATAAAGCGAAGCGGCACACATGTTTGCTCAGCAATACCAAGAGCCACGCCACCTTTACCATCGCCGTCAAATTTACTTAAAATAACACCGCTTAATGTAATTTTTTCGTGGAACATCACCGCACTGCGAACAGCATCTTGTCCCGTCATAGAATCTGCGACATAGAAAACTTCATCAGGAGTGACTTCTTTTTTAATGGCTTCAAGCTGATCCATCAGTTCTGCATCAATCGCTAAACGACCGGCTGTGTCGATTAATACAACATCGTATAAACCCTCTTTAGCCTTTTTCATTGCATTTTTAGCAATGGAGACAGGATTAGCACTTGCCTCTTCAAAATAGAGATCGATTTCATTGGCCAAACACAATTGTTTTAACTGTTCAACTGCAGCTAAACGTTGTAAATCACATGCAACGACTAATACTTTTTTTTGTTTTAATTTAAGATAATTGGCTAATTTAACAGTTGTGGTTGTTTTACCACTACCTTGTAATCCTACCATTAAAACCGTTGTTGGCGGTTTTGGAGCAAATACAAATCCTTGCTTCCCAGGTACCGTTAAAATTTGCGTTAGATTTGTTTTAAGAGAACGTAAAAAATTGACTTGCCCAATGCCTTTAGCTTTCGTATCAAGCTCGACTTGGCGCACAAGATCGCGTACAATTTTATGGTGAACATCGGCTTTTAAAAGTGCTTTTTTTAAATTTTCTAATGCACTTTTTAACGATTTTTCATCATCACTGAAACGAATTTTATTGATGGCTGAACGAAACGAATCGGTTAAAACCTCAAACACAAACTATCCTTCTTAAAATCTAATCAAATCTATTTTGCTGTTGGCAAAAGGATGTAATGATACAAAACAAATACTTTAAACTAAATAAATCCTTAAAATGAGCACACTTTTTATAGCGATTTTTTTGCCATATAAAGAGCTGTAAAGCCTATATAAAGGGAATTAATTCATTTTGAAATTATTTTTCATCAAAGACTAAATTTCAGAAAATCTTCAGGTTCTTTTGTCTGAAAAATATACCCTAAAAGCATAATTTTTGATGCATGGAGCATCAAGCGTTTGTAGGGACGGCCACCGTACTCGGTATCGCCTAAGATGGAAGCACCGATACTTTTAAGATGTACCCTAATTTGATGGGTTCGTCCTGTTTCAATAGATACTTTAATTTTAGAGCGCTTACCTTCAATCATTAAAGGTTCGATATGGCTGATTGCCTCTTTCCCATCATCGCTGATTTTACTGTAAGCGGTATTGCCTTTTTTGATGGTAAGAATCGGTGCATTAATAGTCATGGCTTCAACGACTTTACCTTCAACAATAGCGATATACTCTTTTTGAACTTCTCTTCGTTTAAACGCATTGACTGCTTTTTTTCTAAACTCATCATCTTTAGTTAAAAGTAAGACTCCACTGGTTTCACGATCAAGGCGATGTAAAAGAGGGAGCTTTTTTATTTCAGCTACTTCTTCGGATGTCATAAAAGCAGGCTTATCGACTGCCATAATAAATTCATCTTCAAACAACACTTT
>DKFS01000082.1 GCA_002452855.1 Sulfurospirillum sp. UBA6790
TCATTGCATAGAGTGCATTTTTGCTCGTGACGACAATTGCAAACATGGCAATGGTGAGCGTAGCAAAGATATAAAATGCTATAACTTCATACATGACAACCTCAATACGCTAATGGTGTTTGTTTCACGGCTTCATCGGCATTATCACTCAATGCACCAAAACCTGGAAACTCTTTTTGTTGTTTGGCTTTAAAGGTATCAAGAGGGGTTAGCATATCCTCTTTAAGTCCAAAATGAGCACGTTGTTCACTGGCGTTTTCATACTCAACACCATGCACAATCGCAAGCTCTGGACACACCTCAGCACAATACCCGCAGAAAATACAACGCCCGAAATTTATGCTGTATTCACTGATGACTTTACGGCTTTTTTCATCCACATGTGTGTCCATGCGGATACAATTTGAAATACAAATTTTTTCACACAATCCACATCCAATGCAACGCTCACTTCCACTTTCAAATAAACGAAGTAAACGATGAATTGCACGATAACGTGGGCTCATTTCCATTTTTTCCAGTGGATATTGCACCGTGTGAATGTCGAAACGAATCACCTCTCTTAAAACAATCCAAAGGCCAACGAAAAGCTCACCTTTAACGGTACGCTTGGCAAAACGTTTAAAGGCTTGCCAACCATTTTCAGGTTTTTCCTCACCATCAAAAAAGATATAATTTGAACCAATGTCCCTACGTTTAAAATCTTTTAGTTCCATCGTTTCCCCCTAAATTAACGCAAAGCCGGTAATTAAAATGTTAATAACCGCTAAAGGCATTAACACTTTCCAGCAAACCCACATCAACTGATCCGGTCTGATGTGTGGCCAAGCAGCTCTAACCCATAAGAAAAGAAAAACCCAAAATGAAACTTTTAAGAGCATAACCAAAGCACCGGGGATAAACCAAATGGGGTTGTAGCCACCAAGAAAGATGATGCTTACCAAAACAGAAATCGTAATCATATTGGCATATTCACCGACAAAAAAGAGTCCCCAACGCATGCCCGAATACTCTGTGGCATACCCAGCGACAACTTCAGCTTCAAATTCAATGGTATCAAACGGTGCACGGTTAGTTTCCATAAAGCCAGCCATTGCAAATAAAATAAAGGCTAATGGCTGTTTCCAAATCAACCAATGGGTAACCCCTTCACCTTGAAAATCGTTAATATCAATTAAAGATAAAGACCCTATCATCATAATAGGAGCCAATACCGAAAGGCCTGTAACCACTTCAAAAGAGAGCATCTGCACTACCGCACGCGCTGCACCTAAGAGGGACCATTTATTAGAACTGCTCATACCCGCAAGCAGTGGTCCATAAATACCAACAGACGCTACACCCATGACATACAAAAGCGCAACATTAATGTCCGAAACGATAGGATGGATTTTATATCCGAAGAGTGTAAATTCTGGAAAATAGGGTACAGCCGCCATCGCAACAAACGCTGTGGTTGCTGCAATCACAGGTGCTATCATAAAAATAGGCTTCACCGCATTTTGCGGAATAATATCTTCTTTGGTGAAAAGTTTAATACCATCCGCTGCTAATTGCAATAATCCATAAGGTCCCACATGCATTGGTCCAAGACGTCGTTGCATAAACGCTAAAACTTTTCGCTCAATAAAGGTTGCAAATGCACCCATACCTGCGGTCACAGCTAGGACAATAACTGCTTTAACGATTGTTTCAATAATCACAGCTGTTTCATTCATGACTGACTCCTTTTAATACAACCTGAGCAAATCGGTAGCCATTTTCAAAAAACGGCGCAATATCAATTTTTGTATCAAATGTTGGCAGATACGGAATCATGCCACCTAAATGTTGGTCTTCTTTAATGACAATGGCCAATTTCGCGCCTGCTTCATTACTTAAGCTTACCATGTCGCCATCTTTGAGATTTTGACTTTCCAAAAACTGTGCAGAAGCGTAAAGCGCGCCTGCTTCATTTAACTGATGTGCTTTATTGGTGAACGCACTGAATTGATGCACAGGATTGGCACGGTACACCATCAAAGTATCTTTACATGTAAAAGGTTTCAAAGGTTCGACTTCATCGCTACATTCGCTCTTTTGTGCGACTAAGGCATAGCCTCTGTTTTCAGTGCCGTCATTTTCATAACGATTCGGCAAAGCGTCAAATTTTTCAGACGTAAAGCCTTTGTGTGTCGGAAGTTCAGAAGTATAATCAATCGTCCATTCTGCTTCAAGCCCTAATGCATTTGCAAGATCATTAAGGCAGTACCCTTTAAAACCAACAGCAACATTGGTAGGAACAACGCGTTTATTCATTGACGTAAACGTTCCTTCCTGCTGATTAAGTGCAGGCATTGCTAAGTCACCTTTACCCAGTGCACTTAATGTGAAGTCACCTTTTACATTGTATCCTAATGTAAAATTGCCTTTGGTTTCGTCTAATTCACAAATCAGTGCAACACCCAGCGTATTGGTTCGCGAAGGGATAATCACCAAATTAAACGGTGTGAAACGCTCAATCAATCCTAAAAGCTTCGCAATATTTTCAGCTCTTGGATGCGTATAAAGGTCTTCCCCTGCGATAAGGCTAAAGCTATCTTTTTTATCTAAGAGTTTAGTAATTTTTTCAATCACATCCGCTTCAGCGCCCATCATCTCAACAAGGGCATTTGTATCAATCTCTATCTCTTTATCCACCAATTTTGTGATGGATGTGACAACTTCTTTTTCTTCGCCGCTCTCTTCATCTTTGACCATTTCTTTCACATCTTCCTTGATGCTCTCTTGAATGGTTTTTTTCTCCACCGTATGAAAGCTTGCAAGATATTCTACAACACTTTTGGGCATCTGCTCTTTATCGCCAAAGAGGTCAAGCAGTAAATACGCAATGGCTTCTTCACTTCCTACTTTATGCTGAATGCTCAATAAATTTTTTGAATACGCTTCAACAATCGGATCGGCAATCGGATGAAAATAAAGGCCCGCACCTTTATTCATGCCTATGGCGTTGTTCATTGCGTACCCCGCATTTGGGCTATCGGTTTTGATTGCCGTTCCAAAACTCACAACGAAGTTACTCTCACGAATTGTATTTAAATCTCCACTATACAACGATGTCCCTGCCGTACTAGCATAAGCTTTTAAAAACTGCTGATAGGCTTTCGCATCAGCATTGATCAATCGATAGCCAAATTTTTCTTTGAGTTTTTGTAAAATCAACGCTTCTTCGTTAGTAATATAACTGTCAAAAGCAATGGTATCGACTTTCGTTTTTAGCAGTTCAATGGCTTTGGCAAAAGCGGCTTCATCTTTGCCTGCAACCTCATTTTGAAAGTCAAATCCGTAACGAGCCGCCGCATGCAAAGGCGCGTAATTATGGTCACTATTGACACGATAGATTTTTGGTTCAGGATTTGCGATGCTTGTGTGCTTGACATCATAATACATCAAGGAACAGTCACTGCTGTGTGGGTTGGAAGCTGGAATTTTTTTCAGTTCCCATGCGTTTGACGTGTACTGAAAATCACTGCCGACCAATGCGCCCACAGGACAAACTGCCGTACATTCACCGCACTGTGTACAGTCTAAGCTCTCAGCGCCACTTGCCACGCCAATAATAGATTTTTGGAGCTTATTCCACATGGCATACGCATCTTTTTCCGTTTTATCTTTCCATGCTTTATCCAGTTCCATACCACCACGAGGAACCGTTTTAAGCGCAGATTCGCCGATCATGTCTTTACAGACCGTCACACAACGCTCACAAACGATACACAAAGAGGCATCGTAATGAATTTTGCCCCAATTTTTCGTTGGTCTATGTGTGTCAGCGATACAATGATGTTGGCTATCTACACCCATTTCTAATGTATAATTTTGCAATTCACATTCACCGCTTTGGTCACATACCCCACACTCTAATGGATGATTAATGTCATAAATCTCCATAATAGCACGGCGTTCTTTTTCGATTTCTTCGCTTTTGGTGATAACATTCATGCCCTCTTTCGCGCGTGCATTACAGCTGTAAGCGCGTTTACCATCAATATCGACTAAGCATAAACGACATGCTAGGGTTGGTGAACAGTTTGTTACATAACACAATGCCGGTATAAAAATACCATTTTTGCGTGCAACACCCAAAACATATTCTCCCTCTTTAGCAACACATTGTTTTCCATCAATCGTAATAACTACATCGCTCATTGCTCTGCCTTCACTATTTTTGCTACATGATAAGGATAGACGGCACTTGCTTTGTCACAAGGCATTAAAGCAATGACGCCTTTTAAGCTATCATCACGCACAAACGTACGGCGATAGACCTCTTGGTTAATGGTTACGTTGATTGTCTCATTATTTTGAACACGAGCCGCCATTTGAAACTGGGGTGAACCCATCAATAATTGCGCTTCAGTGTCTTGCACCATAGGGCATTGATAGACCACAACACCATCAAAACTTGGAATATTGTCAATTTCATGCATCGTTTCATTAGGCGTCGCTGTACGCAAATCATCCTGGCGTGCGCCTACCACGTAAAGCGAAACATTGCTCGCATGGTTGGCAATCAGTCCTGCAAAATTGGCAATCTGTGTGGCACAAGGATGAGACATCAAATCTTCGCCTAAAACCAAAAGAATGTTGGTCGCATTTGAGCAAATCGCTTCAATCTCCTCAATCTCTTCCTCTCCAATATTACTTTCAGCACTGACATAGCCTTCATCAAGCTCTTCAAAATAGGTTTTAAGCCGTTCTGGAAGTTTTACATGTAATAAAAAACTTTTGGCCAAAAGAGCAAAAACACCCTCTTCTGAGCCAACTTCGTAACGACTAAAAAATGCACTTTTGGAACTTAATTTTGGATCTTCCATCGTAAAAAGATAGATCAATTTTGTCCCTGAATCCACACATGCTTCAATTTCTTGAGCAAGTACAGCATCATTGCGTGAAGGTAATGTTCCGATAACAAGGATGACATCGGCATCTTTACATGTCATTGCAAAGTGTTCTTTGTTGGTCTGTCCTAATGCATGAATAAATTTCTCTTTTTGGCTCACAGTTCTTCACCTTTGACTTTCTTGACGACAATTGTCCAGTCTACTTCATTAAATTTCAGTGAGTTCATTAATGTCCATCCAGCTTCTTTAATCACATCGGCACTTTTTTGCACAGAAGAAAAATCACCGATTTCAAACATAAAAATAGACACTTCACCCGCACTGGTCTCATCAATAATTTCAAGCATACGTCCGTAAAAATCATCTTTTAAGTGGCGTAAATCATAACGTTGCATTGATTTCTCCTATCTATCAATTTCGCCAAAGACGATGTTAGCATTACCAATAATCGCTACAACGTCGGCTAAATATTCACCCACTAACAGCTCTTGCAAAAAAGCGGTATGAAAGAAACTAGGGGTTCGGAGCTTTAATCGATACGGGTACGGATCGCCTTGGGAGTTAATATAAAAACCAAGTTCCCCCTTAGGAGACTCCGTCGCGACATATACTTCTCCAACAGGAGGACGCATACCTTGCGTTACCAAAACAAAATGCTGCATTAAAGAGTAGTTTTGTGTCATAATTTGCTCTTTAGGCGCAGAAATATAATGCGGTGCATGTGCCATAAGTTCTGGCGTTGTGTCATCATACATTGGAATCAGTTGTTTTAAAATGCGAATACTTTGGCGCATCTCTTCCATATGCAATTTATACCTTCCGTAACTATCACATGTTGTACTCACCGGAACATCAAATTCGACTTCATCATACAGTTCGTACGGCTCTTCTTTACGAATATCCCATGCAATACCGCTACCTCTTAGCATCGGACCGCTGCATCCCCAACTTTGTGCTTGCTCAGGCGTTACCATACCGACATCTTCCAAACGCATTTTCCAAATTCTGTTTTGATCCAACAACCCTTCGTAATCACCAATATCAAGGGGAAGATGGTTGATAAATTTATTAAGATTGTCTAACCATCCTTTTGGCAAATCAAGAGGCACACCACCAATTCTTACAGAAGAATGGGTTAAACGCGCACCACAATAATCTTCAATCAAATCAAGCGTATACTCTCTTTCACGAAACGCATAAAGAAAAATAGTCATTGCCCCCACATCTAGAGCGTGCGTTGCAAGCCAAAAAAGATGCGAAGAGATACGGTTAAGTTCTAGGAGGAGCATACGAATGACTTTCGCACGACGCGGGACTTCAAGACCAATGAGTTTTTCAACAGCCAGTGCAAAGCCATAATTATTTGCGCTTGCCGCGATATAATCCATCCTATCGGTGGTTGGCAAGAACTCATTGTAAATCATATTTTCTGCCATCTTTTCCATACCACGGTGAAGATACCCAATATCAGGTGTTGATTTAACAACTTTTTCACCATCTAGCTCTAAAATTAAACGCAATTGGCCGTGTGAACTTGGGTGTTGAGGCCCAAAATTCACAATCATATGATTGTCTTCACGTTCAAAGACCACATTTTCAAAAAATGGTTTAAGTCGATTCACTTTTTGCATGGTTATGGTCTCTCTTTCAAGATTTTAGCATCTGCTTTTTTCAATTTTTTGACAATGAAAACGCCACCTTCTTCTTGATAATCTGTGATCGTTTTTTCTTTGCTAGGTTCTGCACCAAAAGGAACTTCATGTTCAAGACGTGCAAAGCGGTACGTGTCACTTTCATCAACACGTGCACCATCACGCTCTTCAGGTCCAATGATATCGCGGTACTCTTTGCCAAAAATTTTGTCAATTTCATACCAACGTGCCGCTTCATCTCCATGCAATGGATAGGTTTTTCGTAGTGGATGGTCATACCAATCATCTGGCATTAAAAGACGTTTCATATAAGGATGGCCACTAATAATCACACCAAACATATCGTACATCTCGCGTTCAGCCCAATCAGCGCTTTTATAGAGGCTTGTCACACTTTTAAGTGTCTCTTTTTCCTTTAGAAAACACTTAATGCGCAAACGCTTACGCTTAGACGTTGAAAGCATTTGGTAAAAAATCTCAAACTCACCACGTTTTGCCAACCAGTCAATAGCGCTGTGCTCTGATAAAAAATTGTAACCAAGTTCATCTCGTAAACAACGTAGAACTTCCACGTTATCGTTTGGATGAATATAAACGACCAATTGACCTCGTTGGATATAAGCGTCTTGAATCTCAAATTTTGCCTTAAGCGTCATCATGTCATTCGCAAAAACATCATCGCTTTCAACAGGCTCTTTCGGGATGAGTGGTGCAACGTAGTAGCGGTCGCTGTAATAGGGTTTTTTTTGTACGTTTTGTTTTTCGCTATAAGGTCTCATCATACCAACCTTTTAGGTGCTAGTTTTCGTGATGCTTTTTCTGTTCTAATCTTCTTTTGCAAAAGCATCAATGCGTATTGGAGTGTTTCAGGGCGTGGTGCACAACCGGGAAGATAAATATCCACCGGTACGATTCTATCAGCACCTTGAACCGTTGCATAGGTATTAAACATACCACCCGTATTGGCACAACTTCCCATACTGATGACCCATTTTGGATCAGGCATCTGGTCATACAAACGGCGCATAAAAGGTGCATGTTTTTTCGTGAGGGTCCCTGCGATGACAATGACATCCGCTTGTCTTGGGCTGGCTCTAAAAATTGTTCCAAAACGGTCAAAGTCATAACGACTTGCACCCGTTGCCATCATCTCAATCGCACAGCAGGCCAATCCATAAGTAAGTGGCCAAAGAGAGTTACTACGCCCCCATTGCACCAATTTATCCACCGTTGTCAGCGCGACAGGAAGTCCTGCTTCTTGAAGGTAATTTATTTTATGCTGTGCCATTCAAGTGCTCCTTTTCTCCATGCATATACAAACCCGATAGCTAAAACGATCACGAATAAAATCATTTCAACAAAACCAAACATTCCAAGAACCTTAAAATTCACCGCCCATGGGAACATAAAAATAACTTCCACGTCAAACAAAATAAATAAAACGGCAAAAAGATAAAAATGCGCAGAAATTTTATTGGGTTGTTTGGTAACTTCTGGTCCACATTCATAAATAGTTAGCTTTAATTTTTCCGTATCGAGTCGTGCCATATTACGGCTAATAGCGCGCGCTAATACCGTAATCCCGTAAAAAACGACTGCACCAAATACGACAAGAAAAAAAGATCCAAAGTATGGATGTGCAAAATCCATATGTGACAAAGGGGTCATACGAAATCCTTCGATGTTTTTTCAAGACAAATCTATCTCAAAGTTTTTGAGAAAACTCTAAGATAGGCTTACTATATAATTTTTTTAATGCATAAATCCGACAGATTTTGCATCGCCAAACGCGCCTTTTGTTTCTCTATCAATTGCTAATTTAAAATCTTCAAATGTAAAGATTGGCTCGCTCTTCGTTGCGACTTTAAGGGCTGCATTTTTTAGAACAACACGAATTTGCCCGCCGGTTAGAGGATAGAATGCTAGTTTTTCAATATCTAAATCTTTTTCATACGTTGCGTTTTCAGGAAGTAATTTTTTCCATAAAGAAACACGTTGTGAAAAATCTGGTTTTTCAAATGCGATTTTATAATCAAAACGTCTTGAGAATGCGGGGTCTATCGTCTCTAAAAGGTTTGTCGTTGCAATAAGTAGTCCATCGAAGCGTTCAATCTGCTCTAAAAAAATATTTTGCATTTGATTGTGCATTTTATCGGCACTTGCTCCACTATCGGTTGAACGCGCGCTTAAAAACTGGTCTGCCTCGTTTAAAAGCAAAAGTGGCTCGCTCTTTGTCTTTTTACACAACTCTTTATAGGTATCAAAGATATTACGAACGTTTTTTTCACTCTCTCCGACATACTTTGATAAAATTTTTGAACAATCAAAACTAAGCACTCTTTTCTTCATTGACTTGGCAAGCGAAAGTGCCGTCATCGTTTTACCTGTTCCTGGAGGTCCATACAAAATAATCTTTGCATCAATACCGCTACGTCGCTCTTTAATACCCCATTCACGCAGTAGTTTCACGACATTTTTATCAATTTGCTTCAATAAATTGTCTAAAACTTCTTTTGTTTTTGGATGCAAAATAACATCATCCAGATTAGTTTTTGGGTCAATAAGCTCAAATAATTCTTGCTCACCAATGAGCATATCAAGTTTTATTTTTTTACTTTTTTTCTCTTTATTGGGATGCATAATCTTTTGCAAAATCTCTTCAGAGATAAAAAAGCTTCTCGTTACACCGCCAAAAGTACTGAGCATCTCATCGTAGTCAATAATCATATTTTCAATAAGCTTGGAGCCCTCTTCCAATAAGGAACGATTTTTGATTTTCTCATAATCATCAATACTAATTAAACTAATGAGTGTATTCATATCTCGTAAACTCTCAAACTCACCAGCATACTCTTCTTTAAGTAGCGCTAGGAAAATGAGTTGTTCTTTTGCACTGAGTTCATTTTCTTTAAAAATTGTCTCAACAACAATCTCATTTTGCGTTACTTTTATACGCTCAGATATTCTGCTTTCTAAAAGGTCCAATTTGTTCTTAATGCGTCCCATACTAGGTGAATTTTCTGCAGCACCATGGTTGGTTTGACTAAATTTTTGATACAGTTCAATACGAAAGAATTGGTCTTTTAAATATTCCAGATGATCGGCATAAGGAGTAACATCTGGTAACACTACTTCGAGTGTTCCCTCTTCCAAAAGCTTTAAAAAGGCTGAACTAAGAGAAACACTACTATTTAAGAGCTCTAAGTTTGAGACATCCACTATCTTAGAATTTAAAAAACTATTTTGAACAATCCATCCTTGCTCAATTAAATCTTTCACTAACGAGAGGTGATGTAAATGTGCATAGTTTTTTTCGCCAAACAATTTGATAAGAATGTCTGATATACCGATGTCTACTGAGCCTATCACGTACTCTTTTGTCATCATTTGTAGAAACTTTACTTCATCAAGTGAGCATTTTAAATGCTCATAAATTTGGCATGTCTGTACGTCTTTACTCTCTAAAAAATCAACCAAATACTGCAATAGTGAACCTTTTATCCATGTGAAAAAATTATATGACTCTTACATGAGAAATGTATAATGACAAGATGATAATAAAATAACCCTTTGGTTATGAAGTTAATTCTGCTTTTTGCGCAAGATTCCACCCGCTTGAACTTTCTCTTTCAGTACTCGTTTTAAAACCTTACCCGTAGCATTTTTTGGAAGTTCTTCAACAAAATAGATATGCTTTGGCAACTTGAAATTTGCTAAATGATTTTTAAGATAGTGACGTAATTCAACTTCTTGAAGCGTAATACCTTCTTTAGGTTGTATAAATGCTAAAACATCTTCATCTTTAGTTTCATCTCTAAGCCCAATAACAGCAACAGCATCAACCCCTTCGTATTTATAGATAATTTCCTCAATTTCTCTAGGATAAATATTAATTCCTTTAGAGATAATCAAATCTTTTTTGCGATCTACAATATAAATAAAACCATCTTCGTCTTTTTTACCCAAATCACCACTTAAAAGCCACCCATTTACAATCGTTTCATCCGTTGCATCAGAATGCCCTAAATAGCCTTGCATAACACAATCGCCCTTAATCATGATTTCGCCAACTTCACCCGTTTTGACTTCCATGCGTTCTTCATTGACTATTTTAACTTCATAGCTTGGAAGTGGTAATCCAACAGAAAGAGGTTTTTGATGGTTAAGACGATTGACACATACCGCAGGGGAACATTCACTCAGCCCATAACCTTCCAACAGTTTTGCTTTTTTAAATTTAGCATTAAAATCATTGAGAGCTTGTTCACTGAGTGGTGCACTACCAGAAATAAAAATGCGTACTTTATTAAACCACATAAAATACCAAGGAATTTTTGCTTTTAACAATGCAGTGTACAGTGTGGGAACACCTAAAAATATGGTTACTTGCTTTAATAACGTTTGTTTAAGCACATTGGCAAAAGGAAAAACAGAGCGTACAATGACAACGCTTGAACACGTGTACATAGGAAGGAGTACCATAATAGAAAGCGTAAAAGAGTGAAACATCGGTAAAAAAACAATAAAACGATCTTTCTCCGTAATTTGAAATGAGATAGAACCCGCTATGGCATTTGAAAAGAAATTACGATACGAGAGCATCGCACCTTTAGGTTTGCCTGTTGTTCCAGAAGTATAAACGATACACGCTAAATCATCCAATAAAGGCTTATTGCTCAAACGCTCATGTGTTTCTAAATTAGCATCAATTTCAGTAAAACTATAATTGCGTTCATCTAAATGTTCGTATTTATCTGTCCATACAATTTTTTCAACTTTCGTTGTATCAAGCAACCTTTGAGTCTCTTTCGCATAAGCAGCAGAAGAGATGAGCATACGAGCACTGCAGTCATTTAAAATGTATTCAAATTCTTCTTTTTTTAAGAAGGTATTTAGAGGAACGGCAATCGCACCTATTTTAGTGATAGCAAAAAGTGAAACGATAAATTCTTCAGAGTTGCCAACGATCATGGCAACTCTGTCTTTGCTTTTAATACCACTAAATTCCAAGAAACGCGCAAATGTATCAATATTTTGTTTTAATTTTAAATACGTGACTTTGCGGTCATCTATAAAAATAGCTGTCTTTTTAGGAGCTTTTTTAGCGTTTGCTTCTATTACCTCGTAAAAATTCTGGTACGTATATTCAAGCATGGTTAAAACTTATATTTAAAAGATGCAGTCACTAAATGGGCTGAAGAGTCTGTAAATGTTCCAGAGGCTCCTATTGAATTTGTTGCCGCATTATAATTGGATACCGTTCTATCTTCTTTATCATCATACAAATAGGCCAATCCTACTTTTAGATTTTGATTGATTTTATATTCAAAGCCAATAGAATAAAGCTTCGCATCTGAATCTGGAAGCTCAAAGCCTAATGTTGAATCTGGAGCAGGTGATTTATCAATAGCAAAACCTACCATCATTTTAAGAGCATCGGTACATTGGTGAGACAAACCAATACGATAGGCATTGGAATCTTTCCAATTTTTAGCAATCGGTGCATCAAATGCAGCAAGTGCCGTATCATAATTAAAATCTAATTCTTTATAACTCGACCAATACGTTCGTTCATATACCAATTCTAATGTTGTTTTATCATAAGTATATGCTGCGGCTAAAGTAAGTGCTGCAGGTAAAGGGATTGTAACAGAAGCTCCTCCACGATAACCTGCTCCCAAAAGTGGATGAGTCAGTGTTGCATCACCTTCAACGGTTAAATCAACTTTTGAACGATACGTAGATGAAAGGGTTAATTCTTTGATCGGTCTATAGCTTACAGCTAAGTTATAACCAAAATCAATTGAATCACCATTAAGATCTCTACTCACAGGAAGTCCGAGGCCAGAAGCATCACTTTTTACAACACCGTCTGTATATACACCTCTTACACCAAAACCTACAGAAAATTGGTCATTAAATTTGTAGCTAGCTGTTGGGTTTACTTCTATTACCTTTAGAGAAAACTCTTGAGCTGTTGCTTTTGCAAACGCTTCATCCCATCTTTTTGAAAGCCCTGCTGGTGCTGTGATAGATAAACCAAAGCGCCAATTATCAACAAAAGGAGAAACATAGTGTAAGTTTGGCATTAAAAATTGTTCTTCCTTAGAATCACCGTTCATAGCAGGGGCAATTCCTTCGAAAGTAACTTTTGGCAAATTAATATACGTGAGAGCAACTTCAGTAAAAGCACCGTTGTCCATAAATGCCATATTGGCGGGGTTATAATAACTGGCGTCTGCGCCATTAGCTCCCGCTACATATGCAGCACTGAGCGCTACGGAGTTAAGGGATTGTTCAGGGATGCGGTATCCTGAGGCTAGAAGCGTTGCCGCACTAAGACTTAGTAACGTGGCGATGCGTACGGTTTGTTTCATACATGTTCCTTGAAATGTTTATTTTATGAGACTATAAAGGAGTTTAATCTCTTGTGCCCATATTGTATCATCGATTGTTTCAAGCACTAAAGGTATATCATTCATACGTTCATCATTCATGATGAATCCAAATGGTTCTACCCCTAATTTTCCTTTACCAATTGAATCATGTCGATCAACACGAGCGCCAAGATCAGGCTTAGAATCATTAAGATGCATTCCCTTAAGGTACTTAAATCCAACGATTGTATCAAATTTTGCCATCGTTTGACTATAGGCTTCTTTGGTTCTAATGTCATAACCTGAGCTAAAAAGATGGCAGGTATCGATGCAAACGCCGACACGTTCTTTATCAATGCTGTTTTCCATCAAGGCGTGTAAATGTTCCATTTTGTAACCAAGATTGCTTCCTTGTCCTGCTGTATTTTCTACAACCAATGTCACACCTTCTGTTTTTCGTAACACTTCGTTCATGGAAGCGCTAATGAGTTCTAAACAAGCATCCTCACTTATTTGCTTCAAATGACTGCCCGGATGAAAATTGAGCCTATCAAGCCCTAATGCTTCACAACGTTTAACCTCATCAATAAAAGCATTCAGAGATTTTTCCCTTGCTTCTTGTTCAGGATGCCCTAAATTAATAAGATAACTATCGTGTGGTAAGACATGCTTTGGTAAGATTTCTGCACGCTCTAGTTCTTCTTTAAAACGGTCAATCTCTGCTTGAGTGAGCGCTTTGCCTTCCCATTGACGTTGATTTTTTGTAAAAAGTGCAAACGCTTTTGCGCCAATCGCTGTTGCGTTAATCGGAGCATTAAAAACACCGCCACTTGCGCTAACATGTGCGCCAACATATTTCATTGTGTTATCCTTTATTTCAGTGGTTTAAATCGAATCAAGATATTGTTTTTGGTATCTTTAAAAAGCAGTGTACCATTTTCAATTTTATAGACAATATGGCTTTGAGGGAAGTCGAATTCTTGTTCAAAACCTGAAGGTGTGGTACGAAGATGCTCCCCATAATAAATAGGCTCTTTATTGATAATATCCTGTAACAGCTCTGCATAATGTTCTTGATGAAAAAATTGCTGATTGAAGTTTAATTTATCTAAACATTTACCATCAAGACAAATATAATCTCCCATCATTTCAAGATTGAAAAGGGCATTGCCTGCTGCAAAAATTTGTACATTCGCGTAGTTTTTTCCACGATTTAAAAACCCTGTATCAGAAAGTGCTATCGTCGGTGTTTTAATCGTAACAATATATGCTTCAGAAGAGGTAATCTCTTTCTTAATGGCACATCCGCTCAGTAAAAATAGCAAAATAAGATTTACATGTAAAAGTCTTTTCATGCGTGACACTCCTTACATGTACCTTTTAAGACAATGCTTTTGACTTCACCTTCAACCTTACCTAAATCAACATTGATACAGGTAATCTGATGGCATTGCTCGCAAATAAAATGGGCATGTGTCGTGGTTGAGAGTTCAAAATACCATTTGCGATCATCGGACTCAAATTTATGTACAATGCCCAACTCTTCAAACTTAGCAATATTTCGGTAAAACGTCGCTTTGTCCATGGCAACACTCATCTGTTCTTTAATCTGCTCATAATTTAGCGGATGTTTCGCTACTTTTAAAACATTTAAAATTGAAGCACGTGCTGTGGTAAATTTAATTTCGTACTCATCACACAATGCTTTCGTTTGCTCGCTCATACGTCACCTCACACTCAAATCTATACATCTGCGAATAGTAGCAAATTTTTATTAAGTTACAACTAAGTTGCATTTGATTAAGATTTCACAAATTTTATGCAACTTAGTCGCAAAGGATGCCTGTTATGAATCGTTTTATTCTTTTTCTTGCCGGTTTGAGTGTAACGCTTTTTGGTGCAACTCCCGTTGTTACGGTCAGCATTGCTCCTCAAAAATATTTTGTTGAGCAAATTGCCAAAGGCTTAGTAAATGTTAATGTCATGGTCGAGCCAGGAAGTAGCCCGCATACATATGAGCCAAAACCTTCCCAAATGAAGCAATTAGCACATTCTGATGTCTACTTTAGAGTAGGAGATGGTTTTGAAAATGCTTGGATTCCTAAATTTCAAAGCATCAATCCTAAAATGCTTATCGTAGATACCGCTAAAGATGTTACAAAAATTGCCATGGTAGAACATCATCATGAAGGAGAAAATAAACAAACGCATCATGAAGATGATGATGACGATGGCGGACTTGATCCACACATTTGGCTTGACCCACTTTTAGTTAAAATTCAAGCTAAAACTATTTTTGAAACGTTAAGTACACTTTATCCTTTACATGTAAAAGAGTTTAGTGCAAACTATGAAGCATTTTTGTTGAGTTTAGACAACCTTGATGCAACGATTAAATCAACTCTCAGTGGGCTTCAAAATCGTAAATTTATTGTTTTCCACCCTTCGTTTGGGTATTTTGCTAAACGTTATGGCTTAGAACAGATTGCTATAGAAATGAGCGGGAAAGAACCCAAACCCAGTGAACTGGCGATGATTATCAAAGAGGCGAAAGAAGAAGGGGCTAAAGTTGTGTTTATCGCACCTCAGTTTTCACAAAAAAGTGCTCAAACCATTGCAAAGCAAATTGGTGGGAAAACGGTGGTGATTGACCCTCTTGCTCTTGCGTGGAAAGAGAATCTTCTTTTAATCGCTCAAACATTTCAATCAGCTTTAAAATGATATAATGGCGCTATGCAACATGACCTTGAAATAACTAATCTTTCTTTTCAATATGACGATACAAATGTCCTAGAGGACATTAATCTCACATACGATAAAAATGAATTTCTCGCCATCATTGGTCCCAATGGCGGCGGGAAAAGTACCCTCTTAAAAATCATGATAGGGCTTTTAGAACCTTCTCATGGTTCTGTGCATTTATTTGGTGAAAATCCATTACATGTCAGCCATAAAATTGCTTATGTCCCTCAAGATACTCTAGGCAATAAAGATTTTCCTATCCGTGTCATTGACGTTGTCCTCATGGGAAGGCTGACTCCGTCAAAAAAATTTTCACACTACACAACAGAAGATAAGACTATTGCACAAGATGCTCTTAAACGCGTAGGGATGCAAGGATTTGAAACATCTAAAATCAATGCACTTTCTGGCGGACAACGGCAGCGTGTTTTTATCGCACGTGCTTTGGCATGTGACGCGCAAATTATCTTTTTAGATGAACCAACTGCCAGTATCGATACTGCTGGCCAAATAGATATTTTCAAGCTCCTTAAAACCCTCAATCGCCATGTCGGTATCGTTGTCATTAGCCATGATATTAACGTCGCACTCAACTATGCAACCAAAGTGGTTCATGTCCATAAATCACTCTTTATCCATGACGTTCCTAAACCACATAATTTGCGGGCATTTGAAAATCCAAAAGAGCATTTATGTGAGATTGAACTCATCAGCGCAACCCAGTGCAACCATATTCATCCTAAAGAGAAACGATGATTGAGATTTTGTCCTTTGAATTTATGCAACATGCTGCGATTGCCTCTATCCTTGTTAGTTTGATATGCGGTATTATCGGTTCGCTCATCGTCATCAATCGCATGGTATTTATAGCAGGAGGTATCGCTCACGGTTCATATGGTGGCATAGGCTTAGCTCTTTATTTAGGTATTGCTCCTCTATTAGGTGCTTCATTATTTGCACTTTTTTTAGGAGGTATCATCGCCTACTTAACCCATAAAAACAATGCAAGGCTTGACTCACTCATTGGCGTATTATGGGCGTTTGGTATGGCATTTGGCATCATTATGACCGATTTAACACCCGGCTATAATGTTGATTTGATGAGTTACCTTTTTGGTGCTATCCTCTCTGTTTCCAGTGATGATCTTTTGTATATGGCTTTTGTTTTTATTGTGGTTTTTGCTTTTGTTTTGTTCAATTACAAACAATTGATTGCGATGAGTTTTGATGCTCAATTCGCAAAGTTAAGAGGTGTGAATACAACGTTACTGTATACGCTGCTCATTTTAATGATAGCATTAAGTGTTGTGATGAGTATTCGAGCAGTCGGTCTCATTTTAGTCATAGCCCTTTTAACCATTCCACCGTATATGGCAGAAAAACTCACAACGTCTATTCAGGGGATGATGATTGTCTCTAGTTTTTTATCGGTTATTTTTTGTTTTGTTGGACTTTTATTGTCGTATTATCTCAATCTGAGTGCAGGTGCTGCCATCATTTTAGTAGCAACGTCTGCTTTTTTTATTCAGTTTACAGCCATGCGCTTCATCAAACATTAGACTAAGAGAGACTGACGCGTTGTTTGTACCACACATAAGCGTATGACCCAACTTCTGCAATCAACATTCCGCCTAAGATTAACCCTGCACCACACAGTTGTGAAAAACTGAGCATTTCATTCGCGAATAAATACCCAAATATACCCGCACTCACTGGCTCCATTGTAAATATAATGGCCGTTTTAGCTGCCGTTGTAAACCGTTGCATTGCAGTTTGTACCCAAAAAGCGAAAATAGTTGCAAAAATAACGGTAATAGCAATCGCATTAATAAAAACACCATCTAGTATCGGAGGTACAATACTTCCTTCGCTTATTATGCCACCAAGGAACGAGCAAAAAGAGACGGTTAAAAATTGTAAGGTCACGAGGAGATAGATATTATGTTTTCGAGAAAGATGTCCTGTACATACGATGTGTAAAGCAAACATAATGGCACAAATAAAGGCATAGAGTTCACCCCATGAAAAACCAATTTCACTGTTAAGCGTTAAAAAATAAAGCCCAATAGCAGCTATTAATGCCCCAGCAACAGAGAAAAAGGATGCCTTGTGTTTGAAAATAAGATAGGAACCAAAAGGCACAATAATCACACTCAGTCCTGTAATGAATCCGACTGTAGAAGAGTATGTATAAGTTAGTGCAAATGTCTGAAAAGCATACCCCAAGAACATAAAGAGCCCCAGTAAAACACCTGCTTTTAAAACCTCTTTGTTAAAATTTTTGAACTGTTTTAATGAGATAAGCGCCATCAATATACCTGCAAAGAAAAATCTCCAAAACAAAAATGTATATACGGGTGTTTCATCTACCGCTGTTTGAACAACAACAAACGTACTACCCCAAGCAACAGCCACAAGAAGCAATAAAAAGTCTGCTCCAATCTCTTTAAATCTATAATTGATCACACTTAAACCTTTACAAAATGATAGAGTCGAAATTGTAGCACAATGAAATGTGAAAATATAGCGATTAAAAATTGAAAATTGAACCAAAAAGGAAAATTTTTATTTATCAATGCAAGAATAACATGCTATAATCCAAAGTTAGTAAAATATTTTTATACTCATTTAATATTGGAGGGTTTTAATGTTTCGTATGATAATAGCCTCATTTCTAACACTTCTTATATTAAGTTCCCTAATCTATGCACAAGAACCATCCACAAATCGAGGCGAAACATTATTTAAACAGTGTGCAGGTTGTCATGGTGCGGATGGACACAACAAAGCGTTTGGAAAAAGTGGCATTATTGCAGGGCAAGGTACTGAAGAACTTTTAGAAAGTATCAAATTTTATCGTGAAAGCGAATTTAAAACACATAGCACCTCTTTAGTGATGTCAAAGCAAGTAAAAAACATGAGTACGCAAGATATCACAGACGTTGTTAATTACATTTCAAAACTTCCAAAATAGACATTTCTCGCTCCAAGGGATACACCAATGAAAAAAGCCTTTTTTATAATGACAGCCACAGTTGTGGCTCTTACGATGTTGCCCTCTACGTTAATGGCAAGCACGGTTAAAGGAAAAATCTTTTATGCCCATAATCTCAAAAATGTCTGCGGCTTCAATGGAGATGTTATGGGGAAAAAGCATACAATGAATGAGTGGAAAAGCTTTTATGACAAGAATCAATTAAGTTTTGCTATTAAAGTGTTCTGTCCAAAAGCTCCTGATATAACAGATCCAAAAGATTTAACAAATCTCTACCACTTTTTAAGTTCATTTGCAAGCGATAGCGGTAATGTTCCCTCTTGTAATTAGAGCTTTTTAAAGAGATTTTGGCTTTATCTTACTTTTATATTCTACTGCTACAATTATGGTTCACGCCACATAAATTCAAGAAAGGTTTGAATGAGTCAAGCTATTGTGCGCATGGAAAATGTCGATAAATATTACGGCGATTTTCATGTTTTAAAAAATATTAATTTTTCCGTTACTGAAGGTGAAATCGTTGTAATATGCGGGCCCAGTGGTAGCGGTAAATCTACGCTTATCCGATGTATCAATAGACTCGAAGAAATTGATAGCGGTGATATCTTTGTTGATGGGTTTAACCTCTATGAAAAAAAAGTTGATATTAACCAAATTCGTGCAGAAACAGGTATGGTTTTTCAACATTTTAATCTTTTCCCTCATTTAACTATTTTAGAAAATATCACGATTGCTCAACGTAAAGTAAAAAACACTACAAAACATGACGCCAATGAAATGGCTCTTAAACTTTTGGAGCGCGTTGGGTTGGTTCACAAAGCAGAAGGCTATCCTAATGAGCTAAGCGGTGGACAGAAACAACGTGTTGCAATTGCACGAACGCTTGCAATGAAGCCTAAAATTATTTTATTTGATGAACCAACAAGCGCTCTTGATCCTGAGATGATTGGCGGTGTTTTGGATGTTATGCGCGAACTTGCGCATGAAAACTTTACCATTGTTTGTGTAACTCATGAGATGGGCTTTGCAAAAGAAGTAAGTGATCGCATCATTTTTATGGATGAAGGCACCATTATCGAAGAAGCAAGTCCCGAAGCATTTTTTGCCAATCCAGCAACGGAGCGCGCTCAGAAGTTTTTACAAGAAGTCTTAACACACTAAAATAAAGATATCAAATTCCTTAAGGAGCAACAATGAAAAAAATTCTCGCTGCATTACTTATAATGCTAGGGTTGAATGCTATGGCTGATGACATCAACCTTTGGCAAAAATCTACACTCAACAGCATCTTACAAAAAGGAGAATTAACCGTTGGTTTAGAGCCTGGTTATATGCCTTTTGAGATGAAAGATAAACAAGGAAACATCATCGGTTTTGATGTTGATTTAGCAAATGAAATGGCAAAAGCCATGGGTGTCAAGCTTAAGCTTGTTCCAACAGCATGGGATGGTATTATTGCAGGTCTTCTAACAGGCAAATATGACATTATTATGTCTGGTATGACCATTACACAAGAGAGAAACCTCAAAATCAATTTTGCAAACCCTTACATTAGTGTAGGACAAACCGTTTTAGCGGCTAAAAAACATGTGGGTAAAAAATGGAATGATTTAGATAAACCAGAATATACTATCGTTACTAAAATTGGTGTTACTGGTGAAATCGCTACACGCAAAATGTTTAAAAAAGCTAAAATTAGAACGTTTGAAACAGAAGCAGATGCAGCACAAGAAGTCCTTAACGGCAATGCAGATGCAATGGTTTATGATAAACCATACAATGCTATTTTCTATGCGGAAAAAGGTGCTGGTAAATTGGTCCACATGAGTGATGAACTTACTTATGAGCCTCTTGGTTTTGCTGTTCGTAAAGGTGATCCAGATTTTCTTAACTGGCTTAATAACTTCTTGAACCAAACACAACATGACGGTACATATCAAAAAATTTATGACAGATGGTTCAATGATACCGCTTGGCAAAAAAAGGTAATGTAAGCAGTGGCTAAAGAAAAATTACCACTTTTACACAATAAAGCATTCGGTCACTTTGTGGCCGTTGCTTTTTATCTGACTGTCGGATATTTACTGTTTATGGCTGCTTCACATATGAATTATATTTGGAAGTGGACCAGCGTACCTAAATACTTCGCATATGAAAAAACAGAGACTATTACGTCCCCATTGGATGGCACAATTCAAATCCAAGGTGACAAAATTATTGTACAGAACAGTAGTGATAGTAAAGAAATAGTCCTTGAGCAAGGCTATACGCTTAAAGTACAAAATGGCGATAGTGTTTATGAAAATGATACAGTTGCATTTAAAACCTATATGAAATTAGGACCATTAATTCAAGGTCTCTTCGTTACTCTTGAAATTTCAGGTCTTGCTGCTATTTTGGCTTTTGGTATCGGTTCACTATTAGCCTTTATGCGTATCTCTAGTTTCCAGTTTTTAAAAGATATTGCAACGGTTTATATTGCAATTATCAGAGGAACCCCTCTTCTTGTTCAAATCTTTATTTTTTATTTTATCATCGCAACTATTTTTGAATTAGAACGTTTTCTAGCGGGTGCTGTCTCATTGGGGCTCTTTTTTGGAGCTTATATTGCAGAAGTCTTGCGTGGTGCCATTCAATCCATCGATAAAGGACAATACGAAGCGGCTAAATCGCTTGGTATGAATTATCCACAAACGATGATTTATATTATTATGCCTCAAGCGCTTAAACGTGCATTACCAACATTGGTAGGTGAAATGATTGCTCTTGTAAAAGACTCTTCTTTAGTTTCCGTTATTTCCATTACAGATTTAACGAAAGTCGGGCGTGAAATTGTTGCTAATACGTTCTCCCCTTTTGAAACATGGCTCATTATTGCAGCGGTCTATTTTGCAATTACATTTACACTAACCGCTCTAGGACACAAAATCGAAACTCGTATGAAAAAACAAGGTGGTATGTAAGCTTTTTGCTTATATACCATCACACAATATACTCTTTTAACTCCGTATGCAAGTCTTCTAAAATTTCTTTTTCTCGTAGTGTAATGTAATGTAAAATTTTCTCGCTCATAGCACGATTAGGAAAGATACGCATGCAATATCGAAATGAATCATTGTACTCGATGATATTGATTACCTCGCCTTGAACTTCTATCTTTTTATCACCATGACTCGGAACAGACGGACTGTTTAGTTCAAACTCAATTAAGACTTTTGCTCCTACAAAAACGCCATTATTTTCATTGCTCACGACACCTAAACCATTCATCGACAAATCATACAATCTGCCACTGGTTTGAAGATTCCCAAACTGATGTAAAAAGACTTTCGCAATAATATCTGGATGAACGCGGATAAATTCTCGTTGCAATGCAGGCATATTAAGAAGATAAATAAAGTTGGTTAAAACGACTGTACCGTTTTGGAAATTACTGTAGACGATATCGGCTTTAAGATGTTTGGAAAAATATTCGTTTTTTACAATAAAGGCTTGCCCATCAAGCTTCATTGCAATTTCTTGAAGTTGATCGATTTTAAAAGTCACATTTTCTCCATCTATTTCAACAACAGATGCTTCTGAACTTATGGGAACACCCTTATAAAGATTAAGAAAAATGATATTTTGGTGGTTTTCTTGCATTTTTGCAAAAACATCAATAATATTGTTATTCGGAGTAAAGAGAACATCATCACTAAAGCTAACATCAAAAGCTGCTGTTGATTGCGAAACTTTAGGCGTGATATCACTTTCAAGTAAATTAATAAAGCGACTAATACATTCAATTAAAAGCTCAAGTTGAGGAGAGAGGTCATGTTTTCTGGCGAAAACCAAATATTCTTCCATGAGAAAAAACATGCTGCGGTTGATTAAAAAGCCTATCATGACACCATCTTGGCGCATACGAATAAAAATATCTTCTTTTAAATCACCAATATCGCTCTCGCATTTAAAAAGGCACTGATAAATTGATAAAGCGATGCTTTTTGCTTCTTCTTTATCAATAGCACTATCATAACTCACACATAAACTTGCAAAATAGTCCGCGAAAGGTTTTTCAAACTCTTTCAAAAAAAGTGAAGAATTAACTAAAAAATTCTCTTTATCTTGCTTCGAAGCACTTTCTCTTTCCATAAGACATATCCCTAATGGTTTAGTTTTCTATTATATCATGTTTTGGGTATGAGCCGTGCAATATCTAATATGACTTCCGTTCCTTCATTTTTTTGGGAATTAATACGCATAAAAATTTTAGATTCATCGCAATATGCCTTTACAAGACTCAATCCAATACCATACCCTTCTTTGGTTGTATCTGCTTGATAGTAACGATCAAACGCCAAGAAGAGCTCAGCCTCGCTCATTCCTATTCCTTGGTCTTTGATGCTCAAATAATTTTCATGCAAAACTATATGAATCGGACGGTGATTATGGTTGTATTTAATTGCGTTATGTAGAAGATTTGAAAGAACCTTGCTGAATCCATGTTTATCGCCAAACAGTTCTACATGTAAAACGTCCATGTGGATATCGACCTCATGCACAATCTCTTTTTGCTTATTAATCACATTTTGAATTAAATCATCTAAAAAGAAATGCTCTTTTACATCTTCGTGAATCTCTTTTTTGATGTAATAATCTACCTCTTTGTAAAGTGCGTATAAATCATCACTGGCTAAAGCAATACGCTCTAAACGTTTTTGCTTTTTTGTGTCATGTTCATCAATTTGCAGCATTTGCAAGTTTGCTTTAATGACAGAGAGTGGAATATTGAGTTCATGCAAGGTATCTTTGAGCAAAATATCTAAAAAGCGATTGGTTCGAAATAATGAAGAAAGCGTGTAAGAGACAACGATGTACCCCATACTAAATGCAAGAAATATACACAAGAGAATGATCCATAATCGATAACTACTGAATGATTCCCATAGAAGAATACTGAGTGCAATCGAACTTAAAATCGTGATGCCAAAGCCAATAATTGCGCGAATAAAAAAACGTTTGTCGTTACTTCTCAAAGCGGTACCCAATACCTCGTAAATTTGAGATACTCTCTTTACCAAAAATCTTTTTAAGATTATTGATATAGACGCGAATTGATCCCTCATTGATCTCTTCTGAACTGCTCCAAAGCGTTTCATGAATCATCTCTTTCGTGACAACTTTTCCACGCTCTTTGACTAATAAATACAGCAACTCAAAGTCTTTAAGATGGATATCTAACTCTTCACTTCCATAGAAAAGGCGTTTTCGGGCAAGATTGAGTTTATAAAGAGGGTCAATCACCAACCAGTCATCCACGATCCCTTTGGTACGCGTTAAAATTG
>DKFS01000076.1 GCA_002452855.1 Sulfurospirillum sp. UBA6790
CGTGCGCAGTTCTTAACGCTGAGTGAGCAATCGTGGCTGACTCCTGTGTCTTACAATGCGAAAGATTTAGAGCTTTCACCTTTGGCTCTGTTAAGCAAGCTTATCGAAGAGCACCATTTATTTGATGGCAGTAATGACATGCTCAGCTTCCTTGAAGTGGCAAGCCGTTATGAGGATATCGAAACCTTTTTGTTTGCGTTAGAGGACCTAAGCGATGAGGCTAAAAGTGAGGATACAGACGGGCTTCGCGTTTTGACGATTCACAAGTCCAAGGGCTTAGAATTTGAACATGTGATTTTGTGCGACAGACTGACCAAAGAGAACAATCGTAGCGATACACTGCTATTGCACTACGATGAGGTGACTATCAAAGGGGTTTACCTGAACATGAGCAAACGAGAGCATATTGACTCTTTGTACGCCAAAGCCAAAGAGCATGAGCATCATTTGCAAGATGAAGACAGGTTAAATGCGTTGTATGTTGCCATCACGAGGGCAAAACGTTCTTTATGGGTCTGTGCGAAAGAGCAAAACAGTGCGTTTACTTCTTTGGGGCTTAGTGTCTGTGAAAGAGGTGAAATAACGCACATCATCAAACCTGAAATACATGCACCAGAGGCATTAAAACTGTATCCTCAGGCGCGTTACGGTGCACAAGATGTGACGCATGTGGAAATGGATGAACCCTCTCACGAGATAGCGGCGATTAGTTTTGGTATCGCACTGCATTATTTGTTAGAAATGATGGAATCTTTTGACCAAGAAGCTTTAAAAAGAGCTTTTATTGCATTACAGAATCGTTATGCGCCGATACTCGATGAAGCGACTTTACATGCCCTGTATCAGCGTGGAGAGCATCTGATTGCTGATGCTGCATTTATGGCGCTGGTAGATGGCGCAATTGTGCATAAAGAACAACCGCTTATGTATCAAAAAGAGCGTAAGCAGATTGATCTTTTACTTGAATTTGAAGATAAAATGGTGATTGTAGATTATAAAAGTTCACAAAAAGATGCTTCTAAACATCATGCGCAAGTGAAGCTGTATCAAGAAGCTTTGACGCAGATGTATGCCGTTCCTATAGAAGCTTATATCTGCTATCTACTGCCCAGCGGAGTCGAGCTTGTCAAAAGCTTATAATACACTTAATTTAAGCTGTATATAAGCATAAATTAATTACACTTGCACTTCGTTAAATAAATACGTCAAAGGTTATGACAAATGAAAGCTACACAAGCGATTAAGCCAAGCGAAGTTAAACGCGACTGGATCGTAGTGGATGCTGCTGGTAAGAGATTTGGTAAAGTCCTTACAGAAGTAGCAACACTGCTTAGAGGAAAACATAAACCTTATTTTACTCCAAATGTTGATTGTGGTGATTTCGTTATCATCATCAATGCGGAAAAAGTAGAGTTTAGTGGAACAAAATTAGACACAAAATTGTATCACAGACACACAGGATATTTCGGTGGCGTTAAAACTGAAAAATTGGGTGATCTATTAACCAACAACCCAGCTAAATTGTATAGACTTGCAGTAAGAGGAATGTTACCAAAAACAAATCTTGCTAAAGAGATGATCAAAAAGCTGAAAGTTTATGCCGGTAGCGAACATCCACATACCGCACAAATTAGCAAGGCAGAGGTAAAGTAATATGGCAAAAGTATATGCAACTGGAAAAAGAAAAACAGCTGTCGCTAAAGTATGGGTCAGCGCACCTGGTAAAGGTACTATCACTGTTAATGGTATTGATTTTGAAGCATGGCTTGGTGGTCATGAGACCATTAAAAAACGTGTTCGCCAACCGCTTGCTCTTACAAAACAAGAAGCAAGCTTTGATATCGTAGCTGACACTTTAGGTGGCGGTTATTCAGCGCAAGCGGATGCACTTCGTCATGGTATCTCTAAAGCACTTGCTTCTATGGATGCAGACTTTAGAGCAATCCTTAAACCATACGGTTTATTGACTCGTGACTCAAGAATTGTTGAGCGTAAAAAATACGGTCGCAAAAAAGCAAGAAGAAGTCCTCAGTTCTCAAAACGTTAATGATTTACTTCAAGGAATCATTCAACGTTTCCTTGAAAACGTTAATGATTCTTTTGCAAAAGTCTTTCGAGACTTTTGTGCTTTGTGCAAGGGATTTTCCCTTGCATCTTTTTTATCCTCTTTAATAATTCGCTAACTCTTGAATCAATACCCGCACTTCCTCTTTATCAAAAAAAAGATTAAATTCCAGCTCTTTGGCAAAGACTTTCAATAAATCTGTTTTCTTCTTTGTTCTCTCTTCTGTGTCGTTGATATTTGAAAGTTCTTTACGCAGTCTTTGTTGATATTTCAGGCGTATCTCTTCTTGTTTTTGGGCTTTTGTCTTGGGTTGTTTATGGGGCTTAAGAAGAAGATACAAAAATCCAAGGGCTACAAGAATGACAAATACATTGGTGAATGATTCCATGAAAAACCTTTACATGTAAAAGAGGATAGACGAGCGTTACTATGCTAAAATTCCACAGATACACTTGATTCTACATCAGTTTTACTTAGAGCATGATTGCTGTTAGGAGAAAATTATGGGTTCTTATTGTTTGATTATCACGACATTTCCCAATGAACAAAGCGCTAAAGATGCCACGTATCTTTTGTTGGAGAAAAAACTTGCTGCGTGTGTTCAAATGAATGCTATTCAAAGCTTTTACCATTGGGATGGAGCATTATGCGAAGAGCCTGAGCAGCGCCTAGTGATTAAAACGCGCTCGTCTTTATTTGAAGCTATTCAAACACTCTTGCTCGAATATCATCCTTATGAGTTACCTGAAATCATTCAAATACCCATTGAAAAAGGTTTAGAAGCCTATTTGGATTGGGTGGAAATAGAAACAAATTCTTTACATGTAAAAAAATGAATCGCATGTTAAAGGGGGTTGTTTGATGCTTTGTAAAAATTATCTCAAGAGATACTAAAAAACAATGTAGTACCTTTGTCTTAAAGCACTTTTGTGTAAAATAGTTCAAAACTAACACAAAGAGGAAGCCATGCATTTCACCACTCCCCTTAAAAGTAACAGTACAAAAATTATGCTCGTCGGAAGCGGCGAACTCGGTAAAGAAGTCGTTATCGAAGCCTCTCGTTTAGGCATCGAGACCATTGCCGTCGATTCATATCCTAATGCTCCGGCACATCTGGTTGCTAATAAAAGCTACGTCATCAATATGAAAAACAAAGACGATTTGCTGGAGGTGATCCGCCGTGAAAAACCGACCTACATTTTGCCAGAGATTGAAGCGTTGAGCATTGATGCATTGATTGAAGCAGAAAAAGAGGGATATTGCGTCATCCCCAATGCGGATGCGGTGAAAAAGACGATGAACCGTAAAAACATTCGCGAGTTTGCCGCCGAAAAATTAGGGCTAAAAACGAGCAACTATCTTTTTGTCAAAACGCTTGAAGAGTTGCAAAATGCGACGAAAGTTTTAGGCATTCCTTGTGTCGTAAAACCCGTTATGAGCTCCTCAGGTCATGGTCAAAGCGTGATTAGAAGCGAGGCGGACATTCAAAAATCGTGGGAAATCGCCAAAGAAGCTAGAGGCGACGCAAGCGAGTTGATTGTCGAAGAGTTTGTCAAATTTGACTACGAAATCACGCTTTTAACCGTTCGCAACGGTAAAGAGACCGTCTTTTGCGAACCGATAGGGCATATTCAAGAAAACGGCGATTACGTTTTGAGCTGGCAGCCAGTGCCGATGAAGCCTGAAGTGCTTACCAAAGCGCAAGTTATGGCAAAAACGGTCACCGACGGTTTAGGCGGAAGAGGGCTTTTCGGCGTCGAGTTTTTCGTAAAAAACGATGAGGTCTATTTTTCTGAGCTTAGCCCCCGTCCACACGATACGGGAATGGTCACGCTTATCACCCAATCTCAGAGTGAATTTGCCTTACATGTCAGAGCCGTTCTTGGCTTGCCGCTTGATTTTACCTTTTACGGCGCGGGTGCGAGTGGAGCGTTTAAAAGCCTTCAAGAAGAGCATTTACCCACACTAAGCATCCCTGAAAGTGCATTTAGCAAAAATTCGTTCGTGCGTGTTTTTGGAAAACCCGTGAGCCATGTGGGTCGTCGTATGGCGGTGGCGTTGGTGCTCGATGAGGTGGAAGCGGCGAAGAGAAAAGCCAAAGAGATCGTCTCAGCTATCATTGGATAATGAAGCGAAAAATTCTCATCAGTGCCTGTTTAATCGGCGAAAACGTCAAATACGACGGCGGCAATAACGCCTTACATGTAAAGGTAGTAGAGCAGTGGAAGCAAGAGGGGCTTTTGGTTCCTCTTTGTCCCGAAGTGTTAGGTGGACTTTCAACGCCTCGAACGCCTTGTGAAATTGTCCAAGGCACACAACGCGTACTCACACAAACGGGCGAAGACGTGACACAGGCGTTTGAAAAAGGCGCTAAGGAAAGCCTCCGCATCGCAGAAGAAGAGGGCGTTTGCATGGCGATTTTAAAAGCCAGAAGCCCATCGTGCGGCAAAGGCATCGTTTACGACGGAAATTTTACGCATACGAATGTTAAAGGCGACGGTCTTACATGTAAGCTTTTACAAGAAAACGCCATTGCCGTTTTTAGCGAAGAAGAG
>DKFS01000039.1 GCA_002452855.1 Sulfurospirillum sp. UBA6790
ATATTTCAACGCACAATGCACGTGCACCGCTCACGGGTAATTATGAAAAAGATCTTTTTGGAAATCGCTCTAAACGCATCTTTACAGACAGTGGTGTAAGAGGTGCGAACCATGAAAAACGCGTTCTTCTGCAAACTTATCGTAGAGAAAATGGTGATATTATGCATGATATTTCAATCCCAATTTATGTCAAAGGCCGTCATTGGGGCGGATTTAGAATTGGCTATCGCCCCAAATCTTAAACTAACTCCATAATTAATTTTATCTTTTAAGCTTAATTTTAAATAAAAATATACTTTATCACCTTTTATTTTCATGTAAAATAAAGTGTAAAAAAGTTACTTCATCTAGAATATAAAAATATTTTTTTCATGATAATTGACTTTTAATTTTTTTATTGATATAATTCCGAAAATTTAAAAGGAGCTATAAATGTTGAAAAAAATCAATTTATTAACCGTCGGTGTTGTTATGACACTTATTAATGCTCTCTTGTTTATCGCAGGTTTTGTCTATTTAACATTGAGCCAATCACTTTAATATCGTATATAACAGAAGCCTGACAAGCTACTAAAACAAGCTTGTCTAGGGCTTAATATTCTCATCCTCACCTAACATTTCACGCATTTTTCGCTCCATCCTCTTTTCAAAAGCTTCATTTGAGGGCGAATCTTCACACGCAAATTTTGCCTTACCGTAAAGGACACATCCTTTATCGCCAGGGTCGCACTCTTTATGAATAATGTCACAGATTCCCTCGACATCGTGGGGACATGTCCAACCACCTTGATTCATTTCGTAGCCTTTTTACATGTAATGTTTTGCAAGTGTACTGACGCCACCGACAATAAATTGCACCGCAATAGCTCCTACAATAAGCCCCATCAAACGGCTGACAATTTTTTGCCCAGTAATGCCAAGATAGTGCCTGATATAAATACTGTTCTTAAAAGCAAGATACACACTCAAAGCAACAATCAGATACGCTAAGACAAGTGCCGCAATAGATGCAATACTTTCACTATGTCCACGCAAAATAATGACCGTCGCAAAAATCCCAGGGCCAAAAGTGATAGGAATACCCAAAGGAATCACTGAAAATTCATCATTTTTAATCGCTTCAGCACGCTCTTCTTCGGTTTGATTTTTAGATTCCATCGAACCTTGCACCATTTTAATCGCCGTGAGAAGTAAAATAATACCGCCCATTACTTTAAGGGAATCAATCTCAATACCAAAAAGATTGAGTAGAAAATTCCCCGTTAAAAGAACGACAAAGAAAGCAACAATAATGGTCATTGTTGCTTTTCCTGCAATTTTAGTGATATGCTCTTTGGTCGTACTTTGAGGTAGGAGCGAGAGCATAATAGCACTCACTCCTAAAGGATCAACAATTGCCATCATTGTAATGGTATGTTGCAATAACAGATTGAAAAAGTCTGCCATCATGCCTCTTCAGTTTTCAATACAGCGCCACTACTTGCATTGGTAACAAGTTGTCGATACTGTTTGAGCCAACTTCCTTGAATTGTTTTTAGTTTCGGTTTAAAGCTCACTTTACGACGTGCAAGTTCATCTTCATCAATCAATGCTTCGATGGTATAAGCATCCACATCTATAGCGATGGTATCGCCATCCTGAAGTAACCCGATAAGTCCACCTTCAGCTGCTTCAGGACTCACATGACCGATACTTAAACCTCTTGTTGCGCCACTAAATCGTCCATCGGTAATCAAAGCAACATCCGCTCCTAAACCCATACCCATAATTAAACTCGTAGGAGAGAGCATCTCTTGCATGCCAGGACCACCTCTTGGTCCCTCATAGCGAATGACAACCACATCGCCTTTTTTAACCTTTCCACCAACAATACCAGAAAGTGCTTCTTGTTGAGAGTCAAAGCAGACCGCTTTACCAATAAATTGACGAGCACCAACAATGCCTGCCGTTTTGATAACACACCCTTCAAGCGCCAAGTTACCAAATAAAATAGCTAAACCACCCACTTTAGAGTAAGGATTTTCAAGCGTATGAATAATCGTTGTATCTTTGATTTCTGCATTGGAAATACGCTCGCCAATTGTCTCACCAGTCACCGTTAAATTATCTAAATATAAAATGCCATTATCACGTCTGCTAACTTCTTTCATAACAGCGCAAACGCCACCTGCACGATTGATGTCTTCCATATGTACGGTTGAAAGAGAAGGCGCAATTTTAGCGATATGAGAAACATTTTTACTAATCTCATTAATGTCTTTAATCGCAAATTTCACACCTGCTTCTTTCGCAATGGCTAACATATGTAAAACAGTGTTAGAACTTCCACCCATCGCCATATCGACGGCAAAAGCATTGCGTACCGCTTTTTCATTTAAAATATTTCGTAATTTAAATCTATCATCAATCGCAATCTCGCAAATGCGTTTAGCAGCAGCGCGAATCAAAATCTCACGTTCTGGTGTGAGTGCAGGAATGGTCCCATTGCCAGGAAGAGCAATACCCATTGCTTCCATAAGTGTGTTCATACTATTTGCTGTAAACATTCCCGAACAACTACCGCCACTTGGACAGGCATTGCATTCAATATCAGTTAGTTCCGATTCCGTAATATCACCTTTTTCAAATTTGCCAACTGCCTCAAATGCTGTCGTTAAATCAATAGGCGTTCCTTCTTTGGTATAACCTTTTTTCATCGGTCCACCGCTAACAAATACGGTTGGAACATTGACACGAAGTGCCCCCATAATCATTCCCGGAACAATTTTATCGCAGTTGGGGATGCAAATCATTGCATCGAGCATATGCGCATTCATCATTGTCTCAATGGAATTAGCAATAATTTCACGGCTTGGAAGGGAGTAGAGCATACCATCATGTCCCATTGCGATACCATCATCGACACCTATTGTGTTGAATTCAAACGGCACACAGCCATTTTTGCGGATCTCATCTTTAATGATGACAGCATACTCATGCAAAAAGAAGTGACCAGGGATGATGTCAATATACGAATTTGCGACACCAATAAATGGTTTATTAAAATCTTCATCTTTTAGCCCAGTTGCTCGAAACAAACTTCGATGAGGCGCTCTGTTATACCCTTTTTTAACTTGATCACTACGCATCATGCTTCCTTAAATATTTTTCAGAAATTATAGCAAACCCTCACTAAAAAACTTTACATGTAAAAAAAATTACATAAATCACTTTACATTATCAAAAAAAACTGCTATACTCTCATCTCTTTTTTAAGTGCGGGAATAGCTCAGTGGTAGAGCACAACCTTGCCAAGGTTGGGGTCGCGAGTTCGAACCTCGTTTCCCGCTCCATTTAGTTTAAGTTAAAAAAGAAACGCGTTGCCCGGATGGCGAAATTGGTAGACGCAAGGGACTTAAAATCCCTCGGGAGTTTTTCCTGTGCCGGTTCAAATCCGGCTCCGGGCACCACCTTTATGATTCGGTGGCGATATAGCCAAGCGGTAAGGCATGGGCCTGCAAAGCCTTGATCCCCGGTTCGAATCCGGGTGTCGCCTCCACCTTAATACTTAAATACAATACATTCTTTATCTGTCGGGAGATGGCAGAGCGGCTTAATGCGGCGGTCTTGAAAACCGTTGAGGGTAATACCTCCGGGGGTTCAAATCCCTCTCTCCCGGCCACTCCTTTGAATCTACCCAAAACATAATCTTAACAGCAACTTTACAAAGCCCTTAGTAAACATACTATAGTATTACAAAATAAAACATGCTATTGAAAAATCAGCCAAAGTATTTTCCATAAGGTTTTTGATGAAAAGACATCCTTTAGAGAATCAAAACTCCGTAGAACAACTTTTACAATTACAAAGCTTATTTGACACCGCACAGTCTTTGTACATCAAAGGCCAATTTGAACAAGCGCAAGCTTATTACACTGAAATATTACAAATAGATCCGTACTCATTTGAAGCTTACTATCGACTTGGCAATACGTTAGAAGAACTACATCAGTATGAAATGGCTTTAGAGAATTACGATAAAACACTTACGCTTCATCCCAATCATGCTGATGCACATGCACATCGTGCCGTCGTATTAAAAATACTTCGAAAATTTGATGAAGCGCTACAAAGTTACGATAAAGCTATAAGCTTAAATCCTCACTACGCAATTTTACATTCCAATCGTGGGAATATCTTACAAACGTTACATCGATATGAAGAAGCTTTGGAGAGCTACGATAGGGCTCTATTGTTGCACCCCTCTTACGTCGATGCACATTCTAATCGAGGAATTACGTTATACACACTGCAAAGATATGAAGAAGCATTAGACTGTTATAACAAAGCAATTGCGCTTAATCCAAAACATGCCGATGCGTATGCAAATAAAGGAGCTACGCTTACAAAGATGCATCGCTATGAAGACGCTTTAGAAAACTACAATCGCGCTATCGCGTTAAAGCCACAGCTTGCCACCGCATATTCCAATCGTGGGAATACGTTAAAAGCATTGCAAAGATACCATGACGCCTTAGAAGATTATAATCACGCCATTGCTATCAATCCGAGATTTCCTGGGGCATATCGAAATAAAGCGTTACTTCTCTTGCTATTGGGCGATTTAAAAAAAGGGTTTGATTTGTACGAATGGCGATGGTATAAAGATGATTTTACTTCATTTGCACGCAATTTTTCACAACCCTTGTGGTTGGGGAAAGAGGATTTAAAAGATAAAGCACTCCTCATTCATGCAGAACAAGGTTTAGGTGACACCATACACTTTTCTCGTTATATTGAACGATTAACTCATCTTGATAGCAAAATCATTTTTGAAATCCCAGAACCTTTATACCAGTTATTTCATCAATTCAAAGGGGTTTATCACTTTGTTTTAAAAGGTGATGTCTTACCGCATTTTGACTATCATTGCCCGTTAATGAGCTTACCTTTAGTCTTTCAAACATCTTTAGATAATCTTCCTTGTTCTATGCCTTATCTAACAGCTAATATTCACAAAAGAGATTATTGGAAAGGCAAACTCAAGCATCTCGTTAAACCAAAAATCGGAATTGTCTGGAGTGGCAGTGCTCTTCATAACAACGATCACAACCGAAGCATTGCATTGCAAACTTTATTGGGTTACTTACCCAATAAAGTTGAATATATTGTTCTACAAAAAGAGTTAAAAGAAGACGATAAATCGATACTACAAAACCATCCGAATATTCACTACTTTGAGGATGAATTAAATGATTTTACTGATACGGCTGGACTTTGCGATTGTATGGATTTAATCATCAGTGTCGATACAAGCGTAGCTCATTTAGCATGTGCCATGAACAAAGAAACGATTATTTTGCTACCCTTTGTACCCGATTGGAGATGGATGAGCGATAGAAGCGATAGTCCGTGGTACCCTTCCGCACAATTGATGCGACAAACAAAAATCAATGATTGGGATAGCTGTTTGGTGCAGTTAAAGGCTTTTTTGGACGATAAATTTCACTAAATAACGATTCGTGTATTTAGAAGTTCTAAATACACGAAATGATAAAACATCATTATGATTGTTGAAGTTGTTGGAGTTGTTGGTCGAAAAATTGCTCAAGTGTCTTTTTATCTTCTGCGTTTAATTTCGATTTTTCATGCATGAACGTATAGCTTCCTAATGGCATTAAGCCATTATTGATAAGTTGTTTTGCACGTTCAATTCTTTTTATTCTTATATCCGCATTGATATTTGCCCATGTTGAGAAATTAAGCGCTTTTCTTCCCTCATCAATATGGTCAGCCATAAACCAAGAAACGGGTGCGACATTGTGATACCAAGGATATGTTGTTTCATTAGAATGACAATCAAAACAGGCTTTTTTGAGAACTACCATGACTTTTTCATCCGCTTGTAGGGCAATTCTTTCATCAACTTTTGGATTATGAAAATTGGGTCGTATAAATTGAATTACTATCGCAATAGCCAATAATCCAAAAAGTGCTTTTTTCATCAAATACTTCCTTAAAATTAAAATATCATTATTTTAACACGCAAGTATAAACAAAAACCAAATTGTTAAACATTGATGACTTCTACTTTAATAGACTTAAACGCTGCCGTTAAGATAAGTTCATCACATCTGTCACCAAAAAGAGTGTTGATGCGTGAATTGGCATGATGAAAGGTACAAAAAAGCGTTTTTGGTTGAACTTTGTCGGTCAATTTGACTGTCAGTGGCGCACTTTGCCCATACGGCGTTTTTAAAATCACTTTTTCACTGCTAAAATCAGCCGCGTCGTTTTCATTGACCAATAAAATGGTCTCATCGTAACGTTTATTGAGTTTTTCACAGCGACTGGTTTGAGAAGCGTTATTGTACTGCGCAAGCGTTCGCCCCGTCGTGAGATGGTACCCTACAAGTCGTTTTTCACTCAACTCTTGCACCATGCCTCGTAGTTCATATTGGTGGTAGTGAAACCTTCCATACCCGTCTTCCGTTCGAAAGTCTAGTTGATGCAACACAGGAGTGTCCTCAGTATGCACAGGCCATTGAAGCCCACGAACGCGGTGACGCTCAAGTCGGTTGTAACTAGCTCCCGAAAAGCGTCGATACGCCACTTCGCGTACTTCATCCCAAATCTGTTTGGAATCTTTGTAGCTGTACTTTCCACCTAATTTATTCTCAATTAATTGAATTACTTCCCAATCATCAGGCAAGTCCGATTTCACGAGCGGTTGCGAAAGATGCAGACGACGCATGGCATTGACGTAAACACCTGTTTTTTCATATGCTGATTTGACGCCCACAACGATGTCTGCACGTTTTGCAATCTCCGTCATAAATAGCTCTTGAACAAAAATAAACTCCAATGTATCGAGGGCCGCATTGACTTTATTGGTATTGGGATGCACATGCGTCAAGTCCTCACCCATATTGATAATGGCTTTAATGCGCCCTTCAAACATTGCCTCCACGAGTTGCGGTGTCATCAAACCAATCTCTTTAGGCTCTTGATAATCGGGGGCGTAGTACGGAAGCATCCCCATATCGCACGCCCCTTGGACGTTATTTTGTCCACGAAGCGGCATCAAACCCGCTCCTACTTTTCCGATGTTGCCTGTCATGAGTGCAAGGTGCGTGATTGCCATGACTGCGTATGAGCCGTCAATATGCTCCGTAATACCAAGTCCCCAGAAAATCATCGACTTTTTGAGCGCATATTCACGTGCCACTTTTGGAATCAATTTGCTTAGGTATTCATAACCTTCAATCGTTTCAAAATACTTTGGATTAGCAAAAGGGTCGTTTAAAATTTTCTCTTTAAACGCATCAAATCCAAGCGTGCGATCTGCTAGAAAATGCTCATTATAAAGCTCTTCGGTGATGATGACATATGCCATCATATTTAAAATCAGTAAATTGGACTCATGAGGAATAATGCCTTTGTATTTTGCTAAACGATGCAAGGTAATTTCACGTACATCAAATACGGCTAAATTATCGTGCTTCGTTGCCATATCGACGATACGATTGGAAATGATGGGGTGCGCTTCGGTGGTGTTGGAACCGATTACAATCATAAATTCTGTTTGATAAATATCGTTGTACGGATTGGTCGCCGCACCCTCACCAATGGTCGTGCGCATCCCTTTGAGGCTTGGCGAGTGGCAGATACGCGCACAGTTATCGACATGTGGCGAGTTTAGCGTATGGCGGGTAAATTTTTGAAGCAGGTATGAACTTTCGCACGAAGTTCGCGCCCCTCCGATGGAACAGACACTTTTTGAGCCATACTTGTTTTGAATTTCAGACAGCTTCATCGCTGCCGCGGTAGTTGCAGCGTCCAGCGTTGTTTCAACCCATTCTTCATCCAACTCTTTTACATGTAAAGCGATTGCTTCGTAAATAACGGGATTTTTAGCCAGAAAACTTTTTTTAATACGCGGAATTCTAAGACGGTCAGGTGCATTGACAAACTCAAAACCGTATTTGCCTTTGATGCACAATTTACCTTCGGAAACCACTCCATCAGGGTGAGCAAAAATGCTTTGAATGGTATTGTCTTTGACATTAGCGGCAATATCACACCCCACACCACAATACGTACAAACACTGTCTATGACTTCCATCTGCTCCATGTTTTATTCACCTTTGGTATAGTAAAAATCTCCGTGAACGGATTCATTTTTAATTTTTTTAATAGCACTCGCTTTAAGCGCATCGTAACGTACGGCATCTATTTTTTGATCACTCATCAAAGCTTCTTTGTCTTTACCAGAAACTTCTGTATTTAAAACTTCGCACTCTTTTTTGGTCAATCGCTTTTTAAGAAGCAGTGCCAGTTCTTCATCGCTTTTTGTAAGTTCACGCTTCTCACCCATCACCATTTGAATGATTTTTCGAGCCTCTAATTCATTTAATTTCATGCTAACCTCTTGAAGTAATTGCGCGTATTATAGCCTAACGAAACTTTTGCTATACTCCTAATTTAGTAGAGTGCTCGCACGTTTTCAAAGCAAAGCTCTGAAAACTACGTTAACACTGGGCAATCTTTGGCAGAACGCCCGCGCACCCTTGGTGCTTAATTTATTGATTAAAAGGTAAACTATGATTATTTACATTCACGGGTTTGGCTCAAGCGGAGAGGCGAGTAAAGCGAAACTTTTACGTGCGTATTGCCAAGAAGAGGGTATTCGTTTTATTGCACCATCCCTGCCTACAATTCCCGATCTTGCGATTAAAACACTGAGTGAACTTATTGAATCCTATCAAGAGCCTGTGTATCTGATGGGCTCATCTTTGGGTGGGTATTACGCGCTTTATCTGAGTGATAAATACAATCTCAAAGCCGTGCTGATTAATCCAGCCATCAATGCACCTGAGACTTTGGAGCGTGCTATTGGGCATGGAGTGAATTATTACGATAACTCAGCGTATGAATGGAACGCGTCGCATCTTGAAATGCTAGAGAGTTACGAGATTGAAGAACCCAATCTTGAAAACCTGCTTGTCTTGCTTCAAAAAGGCGATGAGGTCTTAGACTACGAAGAGGCGTTTGATGTTTTAGAAGGTGCGAAGATGGTAGTGGAAGAGGGTGGCACTCACAGTTTTGAAGGACTAGAACGCCACTTTGAGAGCATTAAACGCTTTTTCGGCGTCGCCTTAAAATTGTAATATTATTGAGTAACTTAACCGCATAAAGCGTTAAAATCGTTCCAATGATGATAAAAAGGTCTACTTTTTCACCCAAGAAAATTGCGCTGAGAATAATTGCGGAAAACGGTACCAAAAAGACAAAGGAACTCACCTCGGCAGCGCCTAATTTTTCAATGCCTAAGAAAAAGATGGTATTGGCAAACGTAGACGCTGCGAGAGAGATCAACAGCGTGTTAAGCCAAAAAACATCATTAAATGAACCAAACGGTATCGCGCTTACATCGACGAAGAAAAGCCAGTCAAAGACAACAGACATAATGTACATGTAAAACGTAAACACAATCGGCGAAATCTTGGTTGATTTGGAACTAACAATCGTCAAGACCGCCCATAAAATAGCCGCCAATAAAAAATAGAGATTGTGAATCACCAAAATATGTGCTAAATCAAACGTCCAAATATGCAACATCGTCAAAACACCCACCGCACCCAACCCCAGTGCAAACAGGTCTTTATTACTGACCTTTTTAGCGCCCATTAACGCCAAGAAAATAAACGTTAAAATGGGAATCATCGTCGTTACCATCGCACCACCTAAAGAGGCCGTACCAAACTTCGTCCCAAGGTAATAATACTTGTTGTAAAAAATCAACGCTAATGCCGCCAATACGACCAACCCAAAGCTTTTAAGGTCAATTTTGAACGAATGTTTCAACCCAATGATGATAGGAACCATCGTAATCGCCGTAATGCCAAAACGCAAGAAAATCATCTCAAAAGCACTGACATACTGTCCTAAAATTTTCACATTGACCCACGAGCCGCCCCATGCAACCATCGCAAGAAACAGTAAAAAAAAGAAAATATTTTTCTGCGTCATGTTCACTCCTTGGCGCGCATTTTACTCTTTTTAAATTGACTTATATAGAATAAAATTGCTTTTTTGCAACGAAACTTCGCCTAGGAGCGTACTTTTTTTCTTCCCAGGCGAATGTTATTGAGAAGCTTCACCGCCCACAGCGTGAGAATGGTACCCAACACAATAAACAAGTCCACTTTTTCATCCAAGAAAATGGCGCTGAGAATAATCGCTGAAAACGGCACTAAAAAGATAAATGAACTCACCTCCGCCGCACCCAGTCGTTCGATACCCAAAAAGAAGATGGTATTGGCAAAAGCGGTTGAAAGAATGGACATACAGAGCATATTGAGCCAAAAAGATGTGTCGTACGAATGCGATACCATCACACCTGTGTCAATAGAAAAAATCCACACCAAAACAATCATCACAACATACATGTAAAAACTAAAAATGATGGGCGAAACCTTCGTAGCTTTGGAGCTGACAATCGTCATAATCGCCCATAAAAGTGACGCCACTAAAAAATACACATTTTGAATCACCAAAATGTGTGCAGCATCCAAACTCCAAACATGCAGCATCGTTAAAACGCCTATTGCCCCTAAAGCAAGCGCAAAGGTGTCTTTTCGGCTCACTTTTTTTGAACGCAATAGCGCCATTAAAATAAAAGTATTAATCGGAATCAGCGTGGTCACCATCGCACCGCCCAGTGATGCCGTACCAAATTTGGTGCCTAAGAAGTAATAATTCATGTATGCAATCATCACCAGAGCTGAAACAACGGCTAACGCAAAGCTTTTGGCATCAATTTTAAACGATTTTTTTAGCACGATAATAATCGGCACCATCGCCACAACGGTGATGAAAAAGCGTATAAACATCATCTCATACGCATTCACATAATGGCTGATGACTTTCACATTGACCCATGAGCCGCCCCATGCAATCATCGAAATAAACAGTAAAAAGAAAAATAGGTTTTTATTTGCCATGCAAACTCCTTGCGCGAAAGTTTACAGCTTTTTGACTCAAGAATATAGAATAAAATTGCTTTTTTGAAGCAGTGTTTTTGGGGAATAACCATAAATTTTGCGGAAATTGCGGATGAAATGCGACTGGTCACTAAATCCTGCTTGCAGTGCGGCATGGGTGAGTGAAGCGCCTTCAAGCACTAAAGATTTGGCTTTATAGATGCGTTCTGAAAGAATGTATTGGTGCGGTGTAATGCCCATATGGTCTTTAAAAAGCCTAACAAAATGGTACTTACTGAGCATCGCTGTTGAAGAGAGTTCATCGAGTAAAATCTCATGGTCAAGGTTCTCATGAATGTATTCCACGACCATCGAAATACTCTTTTTATTTTTACATGTAAAAGGGTAAGGAATGGTTTTGTGTGCGTAATGCGTGATGAGATATGAAAGTGCGTCCATGAGTTTAATCTCTGAACTCATCGCCTCTTCTTTGGAATAAACACTGTGAAAAAAGTGGCGCAAGCGTTGATAGAGTGTCATATCCTCGATGATGTGTTTTTCAAAGATTATCATCTTGGGCTCGCCATACATCTGCTCGTATAAATTACTTAAAAGCTCAGTCGAGGGGTAAAAATTGGTGTATTGCCACGCGTGCGAATCACCATAATGCACCTCACCAGGATTGATAATCCGCGTGGCATATTGATAGGCACAACTGGTTTTATGCCCATGAACCGAAGACTCAAACATGCCATCATGCGTCAGCCCAATGGTGTAGGTATCGTGAAAATGGCTCGTAAACGTGCCGTTGGAATGGATGATATTTTCAAAAACAGTGTCGTGCAATAAAGAGGGTTTCATGACAAAAGTATACTTTGAATGTGCCCGTTAAATATAGAACAAAATTGCGCTCTAGTACCGTGAAAATTTCACAGCTATCGCATTGCCTTCGATACCGCTGAGGCGATTCCATGAAGCACCTAACTTGGTGTAATGCACATAAATCAGAGCGTCCGCTCCTTTTTTCAATGCTTCTTCTTTAAGTTTGGCTTCGACCTCGGCTTGTGTTGGCTCTTCTCCCCATGGATTGAGTTTGGTCACACTCGCACTTAGCTCCCCTAAACTCTCATAAGGTCTATCGGTCACATCAAGTTCATACATCAAAATAGAAGAAGGAAGCGTCATTTTCACTTCTGTTTTTTCAGTGGGCGCAGGTGCCTTTTGACTCCAAAAATTCATATTAAGGGAACACCCTGAAAAAAGTGCGACACAGGTTGCCATTACGATCCATTGTCTCATGAAAACTCCTTCAAAAAATAGCTAGTAGTGTACCATGTTTTTTTACATGTAAAATAAACAAGCGAAGCCTAAATCTGTTGTAAACGCCTTAAAATCATGGCGCGTGCCACGAAAATACCGCTGAGGCATCCATATAAAAAGCCAATGCCGAGACTAAAAGAGAGCTCATGCAAAAGAGGAAGTTCGCGAGCAATGATAACACCTACGATAAATTTAATCCAAAAAATAAGCATCATCGCAACAAACCATATCCAGCTACCTTTGAGGGCAAAGGCATTTTGTTCATGCAGATACATAGCGTGATAAAATGCTTTAATGCGAATTCCAAGAAACGACATAAGCATCATGCCCAATAACCACATCAAGAGACTAGCATTTATCCCAAACGATGAAATGACACTGTATAAAGAGAAAAGAACCATAAAAAGCGGTACAATAAGGGCTCTTTTAAACGAGACGATATGGTCTTTGCTTTGTTGATACCCCAGTATGACCAATGCGATAAAAATTACAAATACATAAAACGGGATATGCTTTATAAACTCCTGCATGACTTTCCTTCTTGAAAAGTTGAGTTAAAAGTATTATAACGCAAATCGACTTTTGCATCTTTTGTGCCTGAATTGAGATATAATAATTTACGATTAACCTTCTTGGAATAAGGTCAAAGAATGCTCAAAATACTTTTGTCTTGCTTTTATATGACAGCACTTCTTCACGCACAAAATAGTATTTCACCCATACCCAAGTTTAATCACATCCATGATGTCAAAGTCGTTCAAGCCTTTGATATTCCTACCCTCAAAGCCAATTGGAAATCACGCATTGAAGTGATGCGAATAGAAGGCGATGTTCCTATTATTGATGTGGAATCCTCCTTTAATGCTCAAAAATTCAATCCCAAAGAGTATGCCGGTTTGATGGATAAACTCCATGTAGCACTCATCGCTTTTTCACCCCAAGTTTCTAAAAAAGAGTTTGAAGACCATGCGAAAACGTGGGATGATTCTGTGCATCGCTTGATTGAAATCGACCCGTACCGTTACGTGCCAACCACTACTGCGGGTATCTATCCTGTGTGGACGCAACAACCGTTGGATTTTGCAAAAGAGAGCACATCCCGCGCTGTACAAGAAGCTTATCCGTTATTGGGAGAATTTGAGTTTCGTCACTATTCTTCCCCTAGAGAAGTCAAGCGCAATGAAACCACTAGAGACGTTAGCATTCCTATTGACTCACCCGCAGCGCACGAGCTCTTTCAGTTTTCAGAACGCACGCGCATTCCTTTTGAAATTCATTATGAGATTGAAGATGGACTTTTAGTACCGCTTGAAAAAATGCTTCAGACCTACCCTCGGTCTAAAGTCATTTGGTGTCATTTGGGACAAATTCGTTATAGTGAACGCGCGAAACATTATACACCTGCGTATGTGAGGGAACTGATTGAGCGCTATCCTAATCTGCATTTCGACCTTGCCTTTGGCGATTGGAATTCTATTTATCCTCCTAGCAAAGAGCATCAAGCAACCTTGTGGAATCAAGAAAGCAAACACCTTAAATCCGAGTGGATTAAACTCATCGAGGACCATCCGTATCGCTTTTTGATCGCCTTTGATATCGGCGGTGACCGTCAAGGAAATTTAGAAGACAAAGTACGCGTTGCACGCGAAATTTTAAGCAACTTCTCTCCAAAAATTCAGGAAATTCTTGCCTATAAAGCTTTTTGGAGACTTGTGTTTCAAGAGGATTACAAATAATCCAAGGAGATACCATGCATCAGGTGATCCTAGCGATTGCAAAACAAGCAATTCAAGATGAATTCAATCATACCCACACACTCAATGTTCAAGAGATGGTGGAGCGCTATCCTGATTTTGCCAAGCCCAAAGCTACCTTTGTTACCCTCACACTGGATAAACAACTCCGAGGATGCATCGGTTCCTTAATCGCACACCGATCTTTACTAGAAGACCTTATCTACAATGCTAAAGCCGCCGCTTTTGATGATCCACGTTTTTATCCACTCTCTTTAGAAGAATTTTCACGTGTTCACATTGAAGTTTCCTTACTGAGTGAGCCTGAATGTGTTGAGTATGAGACGATTGTGGAACTTCAAAGTAAAATTAAGATGGGAGAAGATGGCATCATTTTACAAAGAGGAACGCGCAAAGCCACATTTTTACCCCAAGTATGGGAACAACTTCCTAGCTTCGAGCTTTTTTTCTCTCACTTATGCCAAAAAGCGGGATTAGAAGAAAATTGTTTACAAAGTCACCCTGATATTTGGCGTTACAAGGTTGAAAAGGTTACTTAATGCACTACTATAAACCAGAAGGCAGTCGTTTGGTGTGTCTCTTATGTGCGCACTATTGCCACCTCAAAGAGGGTCAAACGGGCATTTGTGGGGTCAATCAAAACGTCGATGGTGGTATCAAAAACCTTGTTTATGGCTATCCTATCGCACTTCATGTTGATCCGGTTGAGAAAAAACCGCTGTACCATTTTTTGCCGGGGAGTAGGGCTTTTTCACTGGGAACCATCGGCTGTAATTTTAAATGCCCGTTCTGTCAAAATTGGAGTATTTCGCAAGAAAAAACATTACATGTAAAAGAGTTTGTAGCGCCTGAACAAATTGTTGAAATGGCACTTAAATACGAATGCGCTTCCATTGCTTACACCTACAACGAACCCACTATTTTTTATCCTTATGCGCACGAGATTGCCATTTTAGCTCATGAAAAAGGCATCAAAAACATCTTTGTGACCAACGGTTTTGAATCGAGTGAAGTGATTGATGATATGACAGGCGTGATTGATGCGGCCAATGTTGATCTAAAATCTTTCAATCCCAACTACTACAAAAAAGAGCTAGGAGGAGGGCTTGAGGCTATCTTAGAGAACCTTAAACACTTTAAGCGTAATGGCATCTGGCTTGAAGTGACCACACTGATTGTTCCCACAAAAAATGACTCCGATGAGGAGTTAAAAGCCATCGCTTCATTTATCGCAAAAGAGTTAGGATGTGAAACGCCTTGGCATATCAGCGCTTTTCATCCTGATTATCACGAGCAGAGTTTACCCAATACATCGCTTCAAACGCTCCAACGTGCACAAGCCATCGGCCACGAAGCAGGACTTGCGCACATTTACATCGGTAATGTCGGGCTCGAAAATCCTACCCGTTGTTTTACATGTAATACCATTTTGATTGAGCGAAAAGGGTATGAAATCTTGGAAAATAGACTGGTCGAGGGCTGTTGTCCTCACTGTCATAAACCTTTAGCAGGAGTTTTTGATGAAATATAGACACAGTGCTGTCGCGGGCATGTTTTACCCCGATAGTTGTAGTGACATCAAACACTACATTGATCACTTTAGTCAAGGCATTTTGCCAAGCTCACTTGAAGTGATTCCTCGAGCACTCATTGTACCTCACGCGGGGTATATTTACAGCGGGTTTACCGCAAATCTCGCTTACCATTACGCTGCATCAAAGTGCCATGAAATCAAACGGGTGATTGTCATAGGACCAAGCCACCGTGTGTACATTTCAGGAGCATCTATTGCACTGTATGAGCAATATCAAACGCCCTGTGGCGATATAGAAATTGATTTGGAATTCTCACATGAGCTTCAAAAAAATCACTCTTTTTTAGAATTTATGCCCTCAGCCCATGAAGAGCACTCCACCGAAGTTCAAATGCCCTTCATTCAGCACTACTTTAAGCAGGCTAAAGTCGTTGAAATCGTTTACGGAGACCTCTTAGCCCAAGAACTATCACGCTTAATAGATGCGGTCTTAGCCGACGAACACACTCTCATTGTTATCAGTACCGATTTGAGCCATTTTTATACTGAAGAAGAGGCAAATAGACTTGATAATATCTGCATACAAGCCATTAAACATCTTGATATTCATGGGTTAGCAGGTGGTTGTGAAGCGTGTGGTATTACGGGCATCAAAGCGCTGGTTCAAAGTGTGCAAAATTTTAATTTAAAACCATATTTTCTGGATTATCGTACCAGTTTTGATCGTACAAAAGATGATACGAGAGTTGTAGGTTATGCGTCATTCGTCCTTGGTTAAACATAGAAGCTAGTTTCATGCGTTAATTACTTTTTCCTCTGTCTCTATGCTATACTTTTCGCACTTTTAACAAAGGGTGAAAATGAAAGACTATTTTACAGAAAAATCAAAAATATATGAAAACGAAGCAGCACGAACCAATAATGTCAAAAATATCGGTGAAGCTATTTTAGAAAAACTGACCTACGATAAAACAGCAACGCACATCATGGATTTTGGCTCGGGCACAGGACTTTTAACCGAGCAAATCGCCCCGTTTGTGCGCAAAATGACAACCATTGATGTTTCCCCTTCGATGAATAAACAACTCCACGCTAAAAAAGAGCAATTAGCGTGTGAGCTCAACATGCTTGAACTTGACTTAGTCAGCAATGAACTTGACGAAACTTTTGATGGCATCATCTCTTCAATGACGATTCATCATGTTGAAGACGTGCAAGCCCTTTTTCATAAATTTTACCGCTTGCTCAACAGCGGCGGAACCATCGCTTTAGCGGATTTGGACAAAGAAGATGGCACGTTTCACACCGAAGACATGGGTGTGTTTCACTTTGGATTTGACCAAGAAGAGTTTGCTATGTGGGCTCAAAAAGCAGGCTTTGAAGATGTGAACATTGAAATTGTTAGTGTGGCAAAAAAACCGTATGGCGATTATCCTATCTTTTTACTCACCGCATACAAACAGTAAAAAATACCTCCGTGGGAT
>DKFS01000093.1 GCA_002452855.1 Sulfurospirillum sp. UBA6790
TCACTAAATCTGGCTGATGTTTAAAAAAAAGCTCATAGGCCTCTTCTCCGTCATTTGCCAAATATACCTCTTGAAAAAGAAGTCTTAAGAGTTCATAGACATTGTTGCTAACACCGACATCATCTTCTGCGTATAAAACCCTGTAATTGGAAAGTTTTCTTAGCATCTTTTCATCCATCATCAACCCTTTACATTTCTTAAAAGAAGATATACTATAACAGCAATTTTTTCAATTTTTAATATTATAGCAATTGTCGTGGGAGTTTTTTGTGAAAATTATTAAAGAGAGCAATATCTCTAAAATCATAACCTTTAGTACCATTTTTATTATCACTTCTTTGATGTTGTTCAACGGTTATTTTTTTATCACAAAGCAGTATGAAATCTTAGATGCCCAAATTGAAGATACACGAAAAACATTTGTAGAAAATAAGCGCGATGTCCTAAGACGCGAAGTTGATTCTATCATTAGCTTCATTGAGTTTAAAAAACAAAGAGCTATTTCTCTGAATATTGAAGATGAAGATGCTATTAAACAAGAGGTTTATGCATGGATTCGTCATATCCGTTTTGGAGGAGAAGAGCACAACTATATTTTTGTCTATCAGGTTGAAAAGATGAGTGGTGGCGATCAATTTGCCAAAATGCTGATTAACCCAAACCGCCCCGATTTGGAGGGGCATTATATTTCAGATGCTTATACCGATGAAAACGGTAAAGCATTTAGAAAGATATTTTTGCAAGATATTCATGAAAAAGGTTACTCTTTTGTTGATTACATGTACAAAAAACCCGATAGCAATATTGTTCGCCCAAAAGTCTCCTATTTTAAACTGTATAAAGATTGGAATCTGATTATTGCAGCGGGTGTTTATTTAGATGATATCGATAAAGAGATTGCCATAGCAAAAACCCATTTTAAACATAAAGTTAAAGTCGAAGCGACTTCTGCCATTATTATCTTTCTTCTGTTTGCTATTATCGCAAACACGTTTGCCGTGATGCTTGGAAATCGAATTGAGCGCTTTTTAAACAATTACCACTCACAAGTACAGCAAAAAACCGATGAGCTGGAAAATCTAAATCGCACGCTAGAGAGTCGCGTACAAGAAGAGATACGTAAAAACAGAGAACAAGAACAGCTTCTCATTCAAAAATCAAAATTTATAGCTCTTGGAGAGATGATTAGCAACATTGCACATCAATGGAGACAACCGCTTTCCCAACTCTCAGCACTTTTAATGACACTCAAACTAAAATACAATATGGACAAGCTCGATAAAACGGCGATGGAAATCAAATGTGTCGAAGCCGAAAATATTGTCGAATACATGTCCCATACCATTGATGACTTTAGAAATTTTTTCATGCCCAATAAAGATAAAAAAACATTTAGTATCCAAGCATCTATTGATGAAGTTTTACGAATTGTAGGTCAATCTATCGTCCATCAAGACATTATTATCGATATTGATATGCCACGCGATGCCTATGTCGTTGGTTATAAAAGTGAGTACGAACAAGTCATCTTAAATCTTCTCTCCAACGCAAAAGATGCCATTATCGCCTCTGGAAAGAAGAATGGTCGTATTTCTATTCGTTTAGAAAGTGATGAACATGTTGTTCGTCTTAGTATTCAAGATAATGGCGGTGGTATAAAAATTGAGCCTATTGAGCGTATCTTTGAGCCTTATATCAGCAGTAAAGAACAAAATGAAGGAACAGGCATTGGGTTATATATGGCAAAACTCATTATTGAAAAAAGTATGAGAGGGAAGCTTGATGTCAGAAATGAAAATGAAGGAGCTATTTTTACGATTGAGTTAGAAAGAGGTTTCAAAGAGGTGCTTGGCGGATCACCTCTTTGAGTCATACTTCTCGAAGAAAATATGAAATTCGCTAAGAGAAGTATAGGAATTCAAAGTAAACGAACGGTTAACTAAAGTAAACCTTCCGTGATTTAATTGAGCTGGATGGTTTCTTCTTGTGGAACACTCAACACTTGGTGAGCTTTATTTCGAACTCCAGGTAAATCAGGTTCAGCGCCTGGTTTAGAGTTTGTTTTTTTCTTCGCATACGTTTTTGGCGCTTTTGATGGTGTTGTTGGCGTGATTTTGCCATTTTTAAAATATCCAGCTTTAATCACAAACAGTTCGGAGAGTTTCATTCCATCAAAAGAGGCATAAACAAGGTCTCCTTCGTTGGCAAGAACTGTTCTATTATTAAAATTGACATACGGTAATTTTCCATTGGTCGTTTCTATACCATCAATTTCATAATTCCATAATTGAGTATTAGCATCATACGTAACGTGAAGCAAAACACCTTTGATATAATTTTTACCTACTAAGCGAGATAATTTTGGGTTTTCTTTCTCACTATTTGATTTTTGATTGGAAACATTTTGTGTATGAATTTCAGGCTTTTGAGGTGCTGAATTAAAAGCACATCCTTGAATAAAAAGCAATAAAAGTGCTACACAAAGATACGAGATAACATTTTTCAAAACAAATCCTTAACTATTTTTGTAAATTATATCAAAATATGGTAGAATTGCGTTCCTAAATTGGGGCTGACATGGCTTCGACAGGAGTAGTTTTAGCTTATGGCTGCATGTCGGAAGTGAGGGTCTTCCGTTACACAACCTTCAAACAATAACTGCTAACAACAGTAACTATCGTCCTGCTTACGCTCTAGCTGCGTAAGTTTAACAAATAATGGACTGCTCTCCCCTTCGATGCTATCTTAGGAGGTCTCGGAGAGTATCATAGCTTTGATAGATATACTGCACGAACGCCTTTACGTGCAGCGAAGTTAAAGGCTCGTTTTGCGTAGTTTTCTGATTGTTGTACGAAGCAAAATTAAACACTATCAACAATATCTAAGCATGTAGACGTCATAGGTGGCTATTTTTGGACTGGGGTTCAATCCCCCACAGCTCCACCAATTTAGTTTTTGTTAGGCTTCGCCCTTTTTTATTTTATAGTATAATGCTTCTTTGACCACGTTGATCGTTATGATTTAAACAAGGAGTAAGGCTTATGGTATGGTATATTTGGGCTAGTTTAGGCATTTTAGCCATTGTTTTTGAAATTGCAAGTCCAACGTTTTTTGCTCTATTTATTGGACTTGGTTTTTTAGGCTCTGCTCTCTTCTCTTACTTTATTGAAAATTCTCTTATTCTTCAAATCTTAATAGCACTTATAGGCATGTTTGTGGGTGTCATCGTTTTCAAACGTCAAAAAGTTGCAAATGTCCCTGCTTCAAAAGTAGGTCAATCCGATGAATTTATTGGTATGCAAGGAAAAGTTATCCAGGAAATTTCTTCTCAGACAGAAGGAAACGTCAAACTCTTGTTCCCTGTTTTAGGAAAGAGTGAGTGGTTGGCGCAAAGCGAAAATGACGAAACACTTCCAGTCGGAACGCATATCGAAATCATAGCAATCCATGGGAATTATCTTCTGGTAAAACCTATCTCAAACTAAAGGAGTTTGCGTGAATACACCTATTGATTTAAGCCTTTCATTTTTTATTATTTTACTGGTAGCTGGTGGTTATCTACTCTATCAAATGGTACGGATTGTTCCGCAAGGTGAAGAGTGGGTCATTGAACGTCTTGGAAAATTTCACACGATTTTAAAACCGGGACTTAATTTTCTCATTCCTGTTTTAGACCAAGTTCAAACAAGACTCAATACCAAAGAACTTATCCAGCAAATGAAAGCACAAGAAGTCATTACCAAAGACAATGCTGTTGTGATTATCAGTGCCGTTGTCTTTTATAAAATAAGCGACCCTGCAAGAGCAGTGTATTCGATTGATGATTTTGAGTTAGCCGTTGCGAATATGGCAGCGACCACGCTGCGCTCCGTTATAGGCAATATGGAACTTGATGCTTCTTTATCAGGTAGAGAGACTATCAAAGCCTCTGTTTCTGAGAAAATCAGCGACCATTTGGAGCAATGGGGATTGTCTTTGACGGCAGTTGAAGTTCAGGATATTCGCCCGAGTGACAGTTTACAAGAAGCGATGGAAAAACAAGCCGCGGCAGAACGCGAGAAAAAGGCACTCATTATGAAAGCCGAAGGTGAAAAACAAGCCGCTATTGCTAAAGCGGAAGGGTTTAAACAGTCTATGATTTTAGAAGCAGAAGGAAAACTAGAAGCTGCGCGTAGAGAAGCCGAGGCGAAAGTTGCACTTGCCAACGGTGACCAAGCCGCGATGGAAGCGATAGCATCACAAATCAAAAACGGTGATGCACCCAGCTATTTACTAGCACAACGCTATATCGACAGTGTACAATCTCTTTCGCACTCAGAAAACAGCAAAGTTGTCTTTATTCCAGCAGACCTCAAACACAGTCTTGAAGGTGTTGCAGGAAATCTCAGCACTCTTTTTTCTACGCTCAATAAATAATATGAAAGCCTTTTAGGCTTTCATCATTTACCGTGAAGCCAATGTCTTCGCAAGTGCCCTTTGAATACGCTCGTATTGTTTATCCATCGGATGCCCTTTAGCTTCAAACGCCGCTAAGATGTCTTGATTTTCAGCGTATTTCTTTTCCCAGGTATCAATATCTTTTTGTTTGTTCGAAATCTTCATATCAATTTCATCAAATGTTTTTTGAAGTCTTGTCTTCTCACTAATTAACTTATCTTCTTTTTTAAACATTTTTGTCATCAATAATTTTCGCTGAAAAATTTTCTCTTCACCATCTTCAACAAAACGTACCTCATCTGAGTCTGATTCTTGTAATTTTTGAAGTGTTTTATGAATGCCTTGAATGATTTCTTCAATTGCTTGCCACTCTTCTTGTGCCTTTGCTTTTTGAATGGCATACTCTTTTTGGTCTAATTTGTATGTATCGAGCTTATTTTTAATCGTAATGAGAGAGTTTTTCTTGTCATAAACTGCTTGTTTGGCTTTTTTATGCTGAATCATAGTTGAGCGAATCGTGGTAATGTTCCACGCATGATTGCTATCATCTAAAATCGGATTGGCTTTATGGCGATTTCCTTT
>DKFS01000084.1 GCA_002452855.1 Sulfurospirillum sp. UBA6790
TATTTGAATAATCTACCATCACCAGCGTATCATTTACCACAACGCCACACAGCGCAACGATACCCAAGGCACTGACCATACTCAAACTATAACCTAAAAGCATATGCCCTAAAAATGCCCCAACGATACCAAATGGAATGGCAAGCATAATGATAAGCGGTTGCGTGTAACTTGCAAACGGAATCGCAAGCATCACGTATAAAACCGCTAACACCAGTAAGAAGCTTGCCAGCAAGCTTTGACTGCTCTCTTTGGTTTCTGCTTGACGCCCTTGATAGGAGACTTGCAGTTCAGGGTACTTTTGTTCCAGTTGTGGAATGTAGGTTTCATTAAGCGCTTGGATAAGAATAGGCGTGTCACGCTCTGGCTCAACATTGGCGGTTACATTGATGATGCGTTTGCCATCGCGTCGTAAAATGTGCGTATAGGCATTGCCTTCAATGCGTTTGGCAACATCACCAAGGCGCACAAATCCGCCGCTACTGGTTTTGATTTTGATGTTATCGATATTGGCTTCATTATCCCGTTCAAGCGCATCTTGTCGTACCATGATTTTAACTTCATTGCGTCCGTGTTGTTCACGAATGGCTTCTTTTCCATAGGTGGTATAACGCACTTGTCGTGCAATTTCATAAGCGCTCAAGCCAAGTTTTTCACCTAAAGGTAAAAGCTCAAAGTCAATTTGGCGTTTGCCCGAAGAGGTTCCATCATCAATATCTTTTGCGATGGCAAAGCTGCGTAAGTCGTTGGCTAACGTTTCACATGCTTGGTCTAAAAGCGTGTTATTACTATGACTAAGCTCAATCGTTAAAGCCGCTCTTCCGCCTCCAGGCCCTCCGATATCTTTTTTGAAAATCATCGATTCTATGCCTGCGAGTTGGCCTAAATTTTGGCGCCATTTTGTATTAAAATCACTGGTTGAAATCTTGCGTTTTTCACCATCTTGCAGATAAAAAGTCACTTGGATTTGGTTGTCGTCAATTTTGCTTTTATAGCCTTGATTGAGGTCAGGTTCATTGACCTCGGCAATGGTTTTAAGCCCCGCTTGAATAATTTTTTGATTAACGGCTTCGATAGTGGCATGTGGCACACCAATAGGAAGCGTGGCATAGACTACGGCACGATTGGACTCAACGCGCGGCATCATCTCAAAGCCTAAACGACCACTGATGGCATAGACCAAAACGAGCGCTAAAATGACAAAACCTGCAACAATGGTACTGTAACGGTTATGGATACAAAAGAGTAAAAACGGTTTGTAAATCGTTTCGACAAAACGATCAAAGGCGCGTGCTACTTTTTGTTGTTTTAGCCAAAGTTTATGCGCAAACCCTCCTTTTTGCGCCTCTTTTTTAAACGCTAAGTGTGCAGGTAAAATCAACAGTGCTTCCAGCCACGAAATTGTAAAAACCGTTGCAACAACGATGGGAATAGGATAAAACATCTTGCCAAACATACCCGGTACAAAAAGAAGCGGGATGAACGCTACCACATTGGTTAAGATACTAAACGTGACAGGAACCGCGACATCTTTGGTTCCTTGAATCGCCGCTTCAATGTAGTTCATTCCCCGTTGGCGGTATTCATAGACATTTTCACCCACAATAATGGCATCATCCACAACAATTCCCAATGCGACAATGAAGGCAAACATAGAGACCATATTGATGGATACACCAAAATATTGAAGGAATAACAAAGAACCCAAAAAGGACGTTGGAATACCAAGCGAGACCCAAAACGCGAGTTTGAATTCCAAAAAAGCACCTAAAATAATCAAAACAAGCGCAAGTCCCAGCATACCATTGTTTAAAAGAAGTTCCAATCTGGCATCGTAAATTTTAGAACTGTCGTCATTGATTTTTAGTTCATAAGGTGCGGGAAGGTCTTTTGAAATGGCTTCTACGGCTTTGAGTGTCGCCTCTGAAACACTTTTTGGAGTCTCTTTTCCCAAACGATAGACTTCAATCTCAATGGCGGGTTTATTGTTATACGTAAAATAGATATTGTCATCCACAAAGGTATCTTTAATGCGTGCGACATCCCCTAAGCGAATAGTCTCTCCGGTACTACTGGTTAATAGCGGTAAGGTCTCAAACTTAGCCGCGCTAATGCGGCGTGTTTTCACACGCAGTAAAATATCGCCTGCGTTACTTTTGACACTGCCGCCTGAAAGCTCAACCGATTGCTTTTCAACGATGTCAGCGACATTTTGCATAGATAAACCGTACTTTTCCAGTGCCAATTTATTGAGTGCGATTTCAATTTCATATGACCTTGCTCCCACCAGTTCAACTTGGCTGATACCCTCACTTTGCAACAGTTTATCGCGTACTTTTTCTGCCATTTCGCGTAAAACCATGGGGTCATTGTCACCCATAATGGCTAAGGAAACAACGCGTCTTTTGCGCATTGTCATGGAGATAATAGGCTTTTCGGCATCTTCAGGGAATGTCGTAATGCTATCAACCGCTTGTTTAATGTCTTGATAGGTTCTGTTTTTATTGCTTCCTTCTGAAAGTTCCGCCACAATTTGAGCAACCCCCTCTTTGGCGGTTGCGGTAACTTCTTTGACCCCTTCAATACTGCGAATTTCTTCTTCCACCGCTAAGATAATGCCTTGTTCGACCTCTTCAGGACTTGCCCCAGGATACGCGACATTAATGGTCACCATATCTAAATCAAACTCGGGGAAAACCTCTTTTTTGATATAAAAGCTCATATAGATGCCGCCAATCAAAAAGATAAGCATGAATAGATTTGCGGTGACTTTATTGTGTACCAACCATGCGATAATCGAATTTTGCTCTTTACGCATTATTCACCTTTTTTTGGTTTGGACACTGTGGCAAGATTGACTAAGTTCATGCCAGAAATGGGTGCGGTAAGGTACGTCGAGATGATGTGGTCGTTTTCTGTGATGCCTGCGGTAATCAGCACTTGTTGAGGGTTCTTATACAACACTTCGACAGGTTTGATGGCAAGTGTTTTGTTTTCATCCATCACCCAAACGGTGTTGTTGGGACGTAGTAATGATGCCGGTAATGCATAAATAGCATCAAAACGTTTCCCTGCAATCGTGGCTTGCAACGTTTCTCCTAACAATAAAGCATGTTTTTCTTTTCTGGACTCTTTAAGTCCAAAAGGATCGTGCACACCTATTAAGAGTTTGGCTTGTTTGGTGGTGCTATCAAGATCAGGCAAGATTTTAAGCAGATTTGCTTTTACATGTAAAGGTTGATTGGTATTCGACAGAAGCGTTACTTTGATGTGTGAAAGTGCTTTGGCATCGGTGGTATCCAAAAATTTCAAATAAGAGACAGGCAGTGTAACACGCATCCAAAATTCATCGGTTGAAACAAGTTCAAGTATGGTACTTTGTGTGGAGACATAGCTGCCCAGTTCGGCTGATTTTGTGATAATCACACCATCATATGGCGCTTTGATGCTTGTCTCTTTAAAGTTATTGAGCGCACTAGCATAGGAGGCTTCTAGTTCCATGATGGTTGCTTTGACTTGAGCAAGTTGCGGTTCGCGTAAAATTAAAGCGCGACTCAGTCCTGTGGGATTTTCTTTGGAGAGCTCTAACTCTTTTTTAGCGCTCTCTTGTTGTCCCATTTCAATCATCTCAGATGCTTTCGCGGAAAGGAGTTTTGCTTTGATTTCATCAACTGCTGATTGATAATCCACAGGGTCGATTTGTGCTAAGAGTTCTCCTTTTTTAACAAAACTACCGAGTGTAAAATTGGGGTGTGTTTGTATGATTTTACCCGAAACTTTAGAGGCAATCGTTGTTTTTTGTGAAGCTTCAATGGTTCCAATCACAGGAAGAATGACCTCTTGGGAGGAGGGCTTTATCTGAACAACTTCGACAATGGTTCCTGTGATTTGGCGCTTTTGTTTTTGTGCTTGCGGCGCAGTGCTAAGAAGATATTTAGCGGCTCCTACCCCAAAAGCGATGATTAAAACCGAAGCGGTTATATTGATGATAATTTTTTTAGTTGTCATACTTTCTCCATTCTTGTTTCACATCATAGTCTAAAAGGCCACCTGCTAAAGCGCGGTGCAAAGCAATGCGTTCGCTAATAAGGTTTTGTTGTTTTGAAAGCTTGGTTTGTTCTAACTCTTGCAAACTCGCTTGTGCATTAAGAACATTTAAGTAGGTTTCTACACCGTATTCGTATTTGGCTTTTTGGCGTTCAAAAATTACTTGGGCAAGAGCGACACGTTCGTTGAGTTGGTTGAGGTATTGTGTTTGTGTCTTTTCGGCTTCTAGGGCATCTTCTACTTCACCAAATGCTTCAAGGAGCGTTTGTTTGTATGTCAATGTATATTCATTAGACGTAAACAGCGCTTTTTTCACTAAGGACTCTTTTGCGCCTGCATCAAAAAGCGTTCCGCTAAGACTTGCAACGGCACTGCCGATAATCGTATCGAGAACATTGGAAAACTGCGATGATGTGGCAATGCTTGAGAGCGAAATATTAAGGGATGGGTATTGGTTTTTAATCGCTTCAGAGAGTGTGGCATTGGCAGAGTTTAGGGTATAAAATGCTTGTTTGACATCGGGGCGTTGCAACAATTTGGTTGCAGGAATACCCACAGCAGGTTGTGGCGGTAATACAATCAATTTTGCCAAAGATGCTTGCGGTAACTCTTCTAAAACAGAGCGCCCTAAAAGAAGATTGAGTGCGCGTATTTGTGTTTGAATATCGCCTTCTAACGTAATTTTTTGTGCTTCAAGATTTTTGATATATTGTTCTTGTTGCCAAACGTCTGTGATGGAGTTTTTTCCACTTTCATGTTTGAGTTTTGTGAGCGCTAAAATCTTAGTGGCAACATCCTTTTGGTCATTTAAAAGTGCTAAACTCTCTTTTTTATACGCTAAGGTGTACCACGCATTGGCAAGTTCAGCGACTAAAGAGATGCCACTCACTTGCATGGCTTCATAACTGGCACGATACGTTGCTTGCTGTGCATCAATGCTATCGGAGCGTTTACCAAATAAATCCACTTCATACGATGCACCAAGGGTTGCAGAATAGCTCTCTTTTTGTGTTTCTATGCCTCTTAGTTCTCGCTCTTTCGTTGCTGAACCAGAAAGAGAGAGACTAGGGAAATTGGCGGCTTGTTTCGTGTGCAACGTTGCATATGCTTGTAAAACACGTTGCTGTGCGGCTTGAAAACTTAGGCTTTGTTTTAACGCTTCATCGACCAGTTGGTTGAGCGCTGTATCGTGCAACTCTTGCCACCATGGGTCGATTTTAGAGTCGAAAGGCGGCGGTGAATGAATAGGTTGTGGTGTAGGCGAGATACAACCGCTAAGTGTGATGGCAATACTAAACAAAGCGATATAAACGAGCTGTTTCATCAAGACTCCCAATAAGTAGTGAGTTATTATTATACCTTGCGGTGTATTAACAAAATGTAACGCTAAATGCGTTATAATTTTTAAAAAACGAGGATAACCAATGAAATTACTCCTAATTGGCGCAGGTAACATGGGTGGAGCAATGCTTCAAGGATTACATGTCAATGATCTTAGTGTCGTGGTGCGTAACCCTGAACGCGCAAAAAAGATTCATGAAATGTATCCTTCCATTACTATTTTAACAGAAACTCCCTCTTTAGATGGTTATACCGTTATTTTAGCCATTAAACCTCAAGCTTTTGCTTCGTTTAAAACGCAAGGGTGTGCCAAAGGTGTAATTTCCATTATGGCGGGTATCAGTCTTGAGCAGTTGCGAAAAGGAATTAATGCAAAGCATTATATTCGCTCTATGCCAAATATGGCGGCTTCTGTACAAAAATCTGCTACTTCCGTCTGTGGCGATGAAGCACTCAAAGAGAATGCTTTACGCATTTTAGGGACGATAGGAAGTTGTTTTTGGTTAGAGAGCGAAAAAGAGCTAGATATTGCAATGGGACTAGCAGGATGCGCACCTGCATGGGTCGCGTTGGTTGCTGAAGCATTAAGCGATGGCGCGGTGAATTTAGGATTGAAACGTGATTTAACCTATCCGATGATTGCAGCATTGTTTGAAGGTATGGGCGTTGTGCTTCAACACGAGCATCCCGCCATTTTAAAAGATAAAGTCATGTCACCTTCGGGTACAACTGTGGCGGGGTATCTGAAACTTGAAGAGGGAAAAGTACGTGATAGTTTTATCAAAGCGATGGAAGCTTCGTATGAAAGAGCAAAAAGTCTAGGAAAAAAATAGAATTATAAAGGCTTGTAAAACAAGCCTTTATGCAATCGTATGTGCTTTTTTCTTACTGGTTTTTTTCGTTTGCTTTGTACTAGGTGCAGCGGGTTTTTTAGACGCTGATCTTGTCTCTGTAATATCGGGTAAAACATCTTCAAAAATGGTGCGTATATCATTCCAACGGTGTTCAGAATTGAGCATTACCACTAAAATATCTTTATTATCTTTTTTAGCACGGGCAATCAAACACGGTCCTGCTTTTTGAGTGTAACCTGTTTTGATACCTACCGCGTATTTATAATTATTGAGAAGTCTATTGTGCGTATAAGCGGCATAAGCACGTTTTGTGTTGAGAGAGCGAAAGTCGTAACGTTTTAATTTTGCGATTTCATTGAAATTATTATTTTTAATAGCATATTCGCTGAGTGTTAAAAGATCAAGTGCGGTTGAGTAGTGATTGCCTATGTCAAATCCGCATGGATTGGTAAAGTGTGTATTTTTCATGCCAATTTTTTTAGCTTTTGCGTTCATCTCTTTAACAAAATTATCGACATTGCCATCGCCTAGATAAACACCAATAGCCATTGCCGCATCATTGGCTGACATAACCATCGCTGCCTTGACTAAATCTCTTAAGTAAAATTTCTCACCAATGCGTAAATTAGCTTTGGTAGGCTCAACATGCGTCATCTCACGTGTAATCGTTACCACATCGTTCATGCGACCACTTTCAAGTGCCAACATAGAGGTCATGATTTTAGTAAGACTGGCAGGTTGATTAATCTTTTGCTCATCTTTGGCAAAAATTAACTGTTTGCTGGTTAAATCTTTAGCAATAATGGCATCTGTATTTTTACGGATGCGATTGGCAGTCTCTTTATCGAGATAGTTTGCACTGAGTGTGGAAGACATTAGACATACGCTGCAGAAAAGCGTTAAAAGTGGTTTAATCATGCTGCTCTTTTTTGGAAATAGTTTGTTTGATTTTAGTGAAAAAAACTTAAATCTTTCCTTTGAAAATGGCTACTTTAGCCATTTTGATGAAATTTTTATCTGTGCTCAAAAATTCACCATGAAGCGTTATAACTCTTAAGGTTATATCGCTATAATGTTCGAAAAGTTTTAAACGAGTCGCTATCGTTATATACTTTTACTATATAAGGAAGAAGCATGGAAGGTATCTCTACTGGATTGATGAGCTTTGATAAGCCTGCACTTCTTGAAAAACGTGTCAAATTATTGGAAGCCATCGCCATTACAGGTTCTATTAGCAGCGCTGCAAAAATGGTAGGACTCAGCTATAAGGCGGCATGGGAAGCGGTAGATACCATGAACAATCTCTCCAATAAACCTTTAGTTGTGCGTATAACAGGAGGAAGTGGCGGCGGTGGAACAACATTAACCCCCCTTGGGACAGAAGTTGTTGCCAATTACGCCATTTTAAAAAAAGAGTATGAGCGGTTTTTAGCCAGACTCTCTGATGTGAGCAATTTTGAGATGCATTCGCTCAAACACATACAAAGGATTGCTATGCAAATCAGTGCGCGAAATCAGCTGATGGGTAAAATCGGCGAGATTAAACAGGCAAAAGTCAATGCAGAGGTGAGCATTGTGCTCAAAAGTGGTGTCGTGCTTGTTTCTACGATTACCAATAGTGCTGTTGAGGAGTTGGGTTTACATATTGGGGATGAAGTGGTCGGTATCATTAAAGCTTCATCGGTTCTCATTTCCAATGCTCTTGATGTCGCAACCAGTGCTCGCAATAAATTAGCAGGTGTCGTTACCGACATTAAACTCGGTGAGGTCAATGCACAAGTCAGCATTGATATCGGTCAAAATGATGTTGTCGTTGCAACCATTACTACGGACTCTGTTAGAAACCTAGGCCTTAGTATTGGGTGTCGTGTGTGTGCGATTATTAAATCCAGTAGTATCTTAATCGGAAAATAAAGGAGTTATCATGTTAAAACTGTTTATCAGTAGTCTTGTATTGTCTGTTTCCTTGCTTGCAGGGGAGATTAGTATCGCTGTGGCGGCCAATATGACCGATGCGATAGAAGTGCTCAAAGGTGAATTTGCCAAAACAAACCCAAACACTAAAATCAATACGGTTTTAGGTTCGAGTGGAAAATTAACGGCTCAAATGAAAAATGGTGCACCGTTTGATCTTTTCTTTAGTGCCGATATGAAATTTCCAGAAGCTTTGTACGCTGAAAAATTAGCTGTGACAAAGCCTGTGGTTTATGCAAGTGGGGCATTGGCTATGATGAGTGTCAAAGGTCTTGATTTGAGTAAAGGATTGAGTATCTTAACCGACGCCAAAGTGGGTAAAGTTGCTATCGCAAATCCAAAAACAGCTCCGTATGGAACGGCGACTGTGGAAGCGTTTAAAAATGCCAAAGTCTATGATGCCATCGAATCTAAGTTGGTCTTTGGTGAGAGTATTTCTCAAACCGTACAATTTGCAACAACGGCAGCCGATGTTGGTTTTGTAAATAAATCAGCATTTTACAGCGACAAAATGAAAGCCTATAAAGAAGGAAAAGAGTGGGTAAGCGTTGATCCAAAACTTTACACACCTATTGCTCAAGGAGTTGTTGTTTTAAAACAAGCGCAAAACAATGCGGAAGCAAAAGCATTCTATGATTTTGTTCTCACCAATGCTAAAGCAAAAGCAATTCTAAAAGATTTTGGATATATCGTCAATGACTAAGCTTCAAGCTGTTGTAACCCATATTGAGGGAGAGCAAAACCTTCACATCATTAGTTTTGATTGTGAAGGGACTCCTTTAAAAATGATGGGACTTGATTTGCCAAAGGGATTACATGTAAAAAGCCATGTAACCCTTGGCGTTAAGCCTTCACATGTCGCTTTGGCAAAAGATTTGAGTGGCGCATTGAGCTATTCTAATCAACTGCAAGCGACGATTGAACGCATTGAAAATGGGAAATTATTAAGCAGTATTGTTTTACATGTAAAAGGTCAAACACTTCAAAGTTTTATTACATGTGCTTCAGCCAAACGTATGAATTTGAGTGTGGGTGATGAGGTTACCATTTTAATTAAAGCCAGCGAATTGTTTGTTTTAGAGGTGCACGATGTTTGAAAAATTTTCACATCTTGAATTCACACCATTTCTGATTTCATTTAAATTGGCGATTATCACAACCACAATTTTGTTTATCGTTTCCCTTTTTTTAGCATGGTCGCTTTCGCAAA
>DKFS01000051.1 GCA_002452855.1 Sulfurospirillum sp. UBA6790
AAAACACTCCTATTAACCAAGGAGGCATTGGACAAGTGAGATTTCCTTTAGTAGCAGATATTACAAAACAAATCTCTCGTGATTATGATGTTCTTTTTAAAGATGGTGTTGCTCTTCGTGGCTCATTTTTAATTGACAAAGATGGTACTGTAAGACATGCTGTGATTAATGATTTACCACTTGGTAGAAATATTGACGAAATGCTAAGAATGATAGACACTATGCTCTTTACAAATGAATACGGTGAAGTATGCCCTGCTGGATGGCAAAAAGGCGACAAAGGTATGACTGCAAGCACTGAAGGTGTAGCAGATTATCTAGCGCATAACTCTGACAAGCTTTAATCTTTTCAATGCTTTAGGTTCAAGAGGTTCTATTCTCTTGAACCTCAAAGCTTAATACTTTACGAACACAAAACGCATTTATCAACAGATGCTATTACATCCATACGCGAAACCCTAATACCCTGCTGTTTTTCTAAGGCAGTCTGATACTCATAAAGATTTTGATCATAATCCACATCATGAATTGCCCCACAATGAGAACAAACAAGATGAATATGCGGTTTTGAATAGATATCATAACGCATTTTCCCATCCGCGACATTCACTTCAATAACAACACCTTTTTCTTTAAGCGTTGCAAGATTTTTATAAACCGTTGCTAATGACATTGAAGGATTTTCTATTCTCAAAGCTTCATACAAATCATCAATTGTTGGATGCATTTTTCTATCAAGTTCTTTAAGAACAGAAATTCTTTGGGGTGTTGCTTTAAGTTCTTTTGTTTTAAGAAGATTAATGAAATCATTCATAAATTATTCCCCCCTTTCTTGAAATATTTTACAAATAATTCCATAATATAAATCAATTTAGCTAAAAAAAACTCAACTAATATTTTTTATTAATTAACTATTTTCTTTGCTAATGATGTGAGCGAGTTGCTGACTGCTAATTCCCAATCGCTCTTCAATAAGATGCGTAGCCCCATGCGTTATAAATGCATCATCATATTCAAACGTTTTAATCATTACATGTAATGCATTTTTTTCTTTTAAAGCCATTAGCAAGGAGCCTACTCCTCCTATTTTTGCACTATCACTAAAGATATACCATTTGGTGTATTTTTGTGCAAGCGATGTTAATAATAGCTCATCTAAGGGCTTAACAAAACGCAAATCAATAATGGCCGTTTCTATACCTTCTTCTGCTAAAATAGTTGCTGTTTCAATAGCTTTTCCAACACCACTACCATATCCAATCAATGCAATTTCACTCTTACCATCTTGTAGCAGTTGTGCTTTGCCATATTCAAATTCTGGCGATTCATATGCGCTACAATTACTAAAAGCACCCCTTGGATAACGAATGGCTAAAGGGCCTTGGTGCGTATAAGCATATTCAATAGCAGCGTGCATACTCTTTTCATCACGAGGAGCCATTAACGTCATATGAGGAATGGCACTTAAATACGAAATATCAAAAGCACCTTGATGTGTTTCTCCATCTTCACCAACAATGCCTGCTCGATCAATGGCAAACACGACATTCAGATTTAAAATACAGGCATCATGAATAACTTGATCGTACGCTCTTTGTAAAAATGTTGAATAGATACTAATGAAAGGTTTGAATCCTTCTTTTGCCATAGCACACATCGATGTTACAGCATGTTGTTCCGCAATGGCAACATCCCAAAAACGATTTGGATAGGCTTGAATTAAAGGTGTTAGCCCTGTACCACTAGGCATTGCGGCAGTGACACCGACCACATTTTCATGTTTTTTTGCCAAATCCATCAATGCTTCAGAGTACATCGTCGTTGCATTCTTACTCACACCTTTTTTAATAGCTTCACCGCTTGCCACATCAAAAGGTCCGACCCCATGCCATTTTTCGTAGTATCCTTCGGCCATTTCATACCCTTTGCCTTTAAGGGTTTGCGCATGCACGATTACAGGTTTTTTTAAACTTTTAGCCGATTGAAATGCACGAATGAGACTCTCTAAGTCATGCCCATCAATAGGTCCAATATAATCAATCCCTAACTCTTCAAACAACATACCAGGGGTTATTAGCTTGATACTCTCTTCAAATTTCTTTGCCATATAGGTTGCGCTTTCTGGCAAATACTGTAAAATTTGTTCGGTTGTTTTTTTAATTTTTTGATAAAACGTTCCTGCCATAGCTTGTGAAAGAAACTTACTAATGGCACCAATAGGTTTTGCAATACTCATTTTGTTGTCATTCAGAATAATCACAACCGGATAGCGTCTATCGCCTAGCTCATTGAGTGCTTCGTACACCATACCTGCACTTAACGAACCATCACCAATAAGCGCAACAGGAATACGTTTATTTTGTTCATTTTTAAGAGCAATTGCTTTTGCGGCCCCGACTGCAAGAGAAATTGACGTTGAACTATGTCCCGCTACAAAAAAATCATAAGGAGATTCATCAGGTCTTGTATAACCGCTGATACCATCTAACGTACGCAATGTCTCAAACGTATCCCATCGATCTGTCAGTAATTTATGGGTATACGCTTGATGGCTTACATCAAAAATAAACGGGTCATTGCTCACATCAAAGACATAATGCATTGCAACAATCAATTCTACTGCACCCACATTACTACTCAAATGCCCACCATTATGACTGACAGTTTGAATGATTTTTTGCCTAATTTCTTCACAAAATAGATTTAATTCTTCAATAGATTGTTCGCGTAACTGTTTCATATTTCCCAATACTTTTTTAATTTTCTTGTAATAGATATTTCACTTTTTCAAGACGCATTGCCAAATTACCATCAAGGTTGCCAACATCACTTAAAATAACAACGCCTCCGAGTGTAATTGCATCATC
>DKFS01000062.1:0-6248 GCA_002452855.1 Sulfurospirillum sp. UBA6790
TTCTCATGGAATACACAAAAGAGAACAACATCAAAGTGGAAGAGCGTCTTTTTACGATTGTAGAAGCATTGAACGCAGATGAAGCGTTTATGGCAAGTGCAACGGTATTTGTTCTTCCGATTATCGAGATTGACGGTAAGCCTATCGGCAGTGGAAAACCAGGTCCAATGGTTAAAAAACTTCGCGCACTTTACGTTGAAGCGGCACTCAAAGAAGCTAATGCCTAAATAACCAAAGAGGCTTTACATGTAAAGCCTCTTTCTACTTCTGACACATTTGCTCCATCAACTTCACACTGAGTAAATCCAACGCTTCTCCTCGTTCACACAATTTTTCTATCAATATTTCCCTGCGCTCTTGCGTTAGATTTTGTCCGACTTTCAGTTTTAAAGAGAGAAACTTTGGACGAAGCTGAACAATGCCAATCGTCTCTATGGCTTTTTTATACAGAGGACTCTTCGCATCAATCACATCATACTTTCCTTCAGGCTGTAACTTTTGCATCAGCGCATTGAGGATGTTGCACTTTTGGGATGCATCGTCTATACACTCCACATGACCTGAAAAATGCGCAGAAATAAACAGTTGCGTGGCAGGACAGGCAGAGCGAGTATTGCTAAAATACGAAGGAATTAAAGACAGAGGTTTTACGACACTAAAACTTGCGTTTGTGTTTTTTGCCATTGCGTCCATTTTACGTCCTTCTTTTGAACCATGAAAGCAGATGCACCCATCGTGCCAAACAAAATTAAGCGGTACGCTGTAAGGTTTATCGCCGTCAATCAAACACAGCGTTCCATACTCACAGCTCGATAAGAGTTCTTCCAAGAGTTTTGGGTCGTTTACTTCAAATTCTGCTCGTCGCATACTCTCTCCTAAACCGTTTGAGTTGTTTCTGTAAGGTCGATTTCCAACACTGCTCTTGCCCACGGGTAGGTCTCTTTCATAGAAGCATACGCATCACCTTCTTGGATTATATGCGCATTGCCACGAAGTAAAAACCCTGTGCCCATATGATGCAGCCCTTCAACCTCTTTACTGCCCACCGTTACCAAAACTCTATTATCACGTGTTAATGCCTCTTCGATACTGTGCATGCCACCCACAGGAATGATGAGGCTCTTCGTGGTAAGACGCACATACGAGTGCCATGTGTTTACCACGCAAGGAAAGTCTTTGCCTTGAGCGACAATGGCAACAACGCCCTCTTTTTGCATCACTTGTTTGAGTGTATCTGAAATCATACGAATTCCTTTTGATTTAATTTGTGGTATTATAATCCCAAACTGTACTGGTTACAAGAGCCAGTTTGTTAAAAATTTTAGGGGACAGTTATGTATGTTTTAGACAAAGAAAGCAATAAGCCGCTCTATTTGCAACTCTATGAAGCCATGAAAAAAGAGATTGTAACGACGCTAAAATATGGCGATAAACTTCCCTCAATTAGAAACGTCGCTTCGCAATATTCCATTAGTAAAAATACGGTTGAGCTAGCGTACAAACAACTTTACACGGAAGGCTATATCGAAAGTGCGCCCCAAAGTGGGTATTTTGTTGCGGATATGCCTTTAGAACAAGACCCGCCAATAAAAACAATCTATATGCTCAACACAAAAACATCGCCTTTGTTACGTTACGATTTTATTCCCGCAAGACTGACACCTGATGCTTTTCCCTTAAAACTCTGGAAGCGGCTTTTTATCAAAGCGATGGGAGAAGAGCTTGATTTTGGAGCATACGGCGATAGACAAGGTGAAATCGGCTTGCGTGAAGAGATAGCACGCTATTTGATGCAATCACGTGGCGTAAACTGCGATGCTGGACATGTCATTATTTGTGGCGGTTTTGCCGATTCGATGCACATTTTAGCGACTATCTTAAAAAGACAATGTAGCCATATTGCGATTGAACATCCGGGTTTTCCGATTGTCCGTTCTCTCTTCAATGATTATGGTTATACCACGGTGCCCATTCATGTCGATCAAGATGGCTTAGTCATCGATGAGCTTGAAGCATCGCCCTCAAATCTGGTTTACATCACGCCCTCGCATCAATACCCAACGGGAGTCAGCATGCCCATTCGCAACCGCATACGACTTCTGAATTGGTCAAAACAAGTAGGAGGCATCATCATTGAAGATGATTACGACAGCGAACTGCGGTATCAAAATCGCCCGATTCCCTCGCTCCAAGGCTTAGATAAGGACGATAGAGTCATTTATGTCGGAACCTTTTCCAAGTCACTCTCCCCTGCCCTTCGTGTCAGTTATCTAGTCCTTCCGCATCGATATCTTGGTAAGTATAAAACATTATTTCTTACCCGTCACCAACGCTGTTCCGTGTCGCTTTCAACGCAAAAAACCTTGGAACTTTTTATGGCGGGCGGACACTGGGAGAGGCACTTGCGCAAAATTCGCACGCTCAATCGCAAAAAGCACGACGTGATGAAAGAAACCCTGCAAAAGGCATTTGGCTCGATGATTGAAATCATCAGTGAAGGTGGAGGACTTGCTATTTTGATGCGCCCCACGCACACGATTAATTTAAATGTTTTAAGACAAAACGCTTTAGAAAAAGGCATAAAACTCTATCTTGCAAGTGATTATTACGGAAACGATTGGGAAGCTATCCGCATGGGATTTGGAGGACTGAGCGAAACAGAAATCCACGAAGGAGTCGCACTTTTAAAAGAAGTATGGATGAACACACTAGAAAAAAAAGGTCGAAATTAGGTTCTTAACTTTTTTGATGCGAAAATGCTTACATGTAAGAGTTTAGCAAGCACTAGTACCATACAATGAAAGCTAAGGAAAGGGTCTAAAAGTTAAAAGTTTAACCCTGACCCCTTATTTTTCCAAATTATTTCTAAACGCTATGAAAAAAGCTCCACCATCTTTACATCCAATTTAGTATTCAGTAAATGGGTTCAAGTATTTGCAGGGGATAAAATAGTCACTACTGCCATATTAGATCGGGTATTACATCACTCACATATCATCAATATTCAAGGAGATAGCTACCGACTAAAAGAGAAGAAACAAACAGGAGTTTTACACTCAGAAATCTATAAGTTTGAAGCTAAATCTTCAAACATAGAAGGTCAAAATAAAGAGGTGGTTTAAGTTTCAATTCGCAACTTTTTTACATTAAAAACTGACCAGTTCTGCGCTTCGCTTGACAATAATGATAAATTAGAGTTTAATAATGAACAAGACTATTATCTTGGAGTAATTGGAATTAGCTACACGCTTTTTGATGCAGATATTACAAATATAAAAAGACAAAAAGCAAAAATAGAATACAAAAAAAACTCTTTTTTATTAGAGCATATGAAAAGTGGCATACAACTAGAAGTAAAAAATAATCTTTTGGAATTTAATGCAAAAGAAAAAATTCTTAATCAAAAAATTAAAGCAGAAAATCTTGCAGAAGATATTTTAAATAAATCAACACAAATGTATCAAAATCAGCTTATGAGTATGAATGACTTATTAATGCAACAAGCAAATGAGCAAAAAGCAAGAGCTGAAACAATTTTTGCAAGATATGAAAAAAACTTTTCAGCTGCAAAACTAAAACTTTCCATTGGAGAATCATTAAAAAAGGATAATAAATGAAGTATTTATGGCTTTTAGTATTTTTATTAATCAATTTAAATGCAAAATCAATAGAACTATCAGGAACAGTTATTTCTGATAATGAAAAATATATCACTAGTCGATTTATGGGTTTTATTAAGAATGTAACAGTAAGTGAAGGTGATATGGTAAAAAAAGGTGATTTGTTATATGAGATCGATTCTATAGATATTGACAGTAAAAAACAACAAGCAAAGCTTTCAATGCAAATATATCAAAATCAATTTGAAACAGTAAATAGAAACTATCAAAGATATTTAAGACTTTTCTCAAAAGGTCTTGTATCGAAATATGAAGTTGAACAGTTAGAATTATCAAGTAACAATCTAAAAGATATGATTAAAATAAGTCAAGCTCAAATAGATGAAATACAAAATCAATATAAATATCTCAAAATATTAGCTCCCAATGATGGAGTTATAATCAAAAAAAATATCAAATCAGGAGAGATGTCAATCCCTGGAATGACTGCTTTAGTTTTATCAGACTTGAATAATTTAAAAATAAAAGTTGATATTAGTGAAAGTGATCTTAAAAATATATCTATAGATCAAAAAGTTAATTTAAATATTGATTCTTTGGATTTTCAAACTACTGGAAAAATATCTGCAATTATCCCAAGTTCAAATCCTATGACACATACTTTTACTATAAAAATATCTTTAGATAAGGTAAAAAATATATATCCAGGTATGTACACCAGAGTATTAATAAATCTATAAGAGGAGGTGTCAAATTCATTGTATAAAACATAAATTAGTTTAGGTGTCGAATTACGACTAACATAATTAAATTTTAAAGGATACGAAATGTCAAAAAAAATATTAGATGAATTAAAAAAAGATTTATCAACAGCAAAAGAGATCGATGATTTAACTTTGAGTAATATTGGGCTTATTGTAAAAGATGCTACATCAAAAATTGTCCAAGAACTAGAATTTAACAAAGATATGTCAATTGATTTGGTAAATGATGTAATGAAAACAACTACGACAACTCTGAAAGAGCTAGGAGAAGATACAAAAGAAAATATAAAAGCAAGTAGTGAAGCGGTAATTGATGGTGTAAAAGAGAGTTTAAAAGAACAATACGATGATAAAAGTCAAAAAATGGAAGAAGTTTATAAGGCTTTATCTCATGAAGTAAAACAAGATATGTCTGATGCTATTGATAATGTAAAAGAAGTCAGTGAATTGTCTTTTGATATTTTAAAAAAAGCAGTTGATGGAGCCATAAAAGGTGCTAAAGAGGCTTTAGATAATAAAAAATAGGAATACATAATGATTAAAATATCTCAAGCTATAAAGAATACAAAAAGATTTACACAAATTCTTAAAATTTTGTCAAAAAATGGTTTTGATGATATTTTAAAAAAATTAGAAGAACAGGGAGATTTTCAAATCCCTGTTTTTAATAAAAAAGAGAATCACTGGGAGTGTTCAGAAATCTGTGTCAGCACCTTGTAGTTCCTAAAATTGTATCATAAATTTAAAGCCTTGTTGAGTCTGCCCTCGAAATAAATTGAGAGTTGTGAGAGGGTTAGACTCCAGTTTCGTATCGGCATTGTCCATTTTTTCTGCGCATTTTGAATCCCCATAAAGAGCAATTTCAATAAGCTATCATCATTAGGAAAAGCGCCTTTGGTCTTTGTGAGTGTTCTAAACTGGCGATGTACCGATTCAATTATATTAGTGGTATAAATAACCCGTCTGATGTCTTCTGGATACTGAAAGTACAGTGAGAGATTATCCCATTTGTTGCGCCAAGAAGTAAAGACGATAGGGTATTTTTTACCCCATTTTTCTTCAAGTTTATCCAATTCATTTTCAGCCTCATCTTTAGTAAAAGCTTGATATACAGCCTTTAGCTCACTGGCAAATTGCTTTTGATTGGAAGAGCCTACAAATCTAAGGGAATTGCGTATTTGATGCACGATACACAGTTGTACCTCTGTATTNNTTTGAGTCCATCGACTGAGGCGATAAGTATATCTTTAACCCCACGGTTTTGAAGGTCAGTTAAAACCTGTAACCAGAACTTTGCTCCTTCATTCTCCCCCAAATAAAGTCCAAGAATTTCTTTTTTGCCATCTGTTTTAACACCCAATACAGTATAAAAAGCTTTGGAGATATAACGACCCTCATCTTTGACCTTATAATGAATGGCATCTAAGAATATAAAAGGATAGAGTTCTTCCAAAGGGCGAACTCTCCATTCTTGTAGCATAGGTAAGATTTTATCCGTTACTGCACTTATAGTGGCTTTAGAGAAGCCAACACCGTATATTTCTTCAATATGTTCGCTTATTTGGCTATAACTGTTTCCAAGAGCATAGAGGGATAATATCTTTTGCTCAATCTGATCAGACATATGGGTTTGATTTTTTTTAACAATTTGAGGTTCAAATGTACCTGCTCGATCACGTGGAACATCCAATTCAAAACTGCCCATTTCACTCTTCATAGTTTTTGAACTAATGCCATTTTTACGGTTTTTAGCTAAATCTTGAGTGAGATGTGATTCTATCTCTGCTTGAAGTGCTGCTTCTGTGAGTTGTTTGATAAGTGGAGCAAGTGCTCCATCTTTTCCGCCAAGGGCTTTACCCTCACG
>DKFS01000062.1:6261-9865 GCA_002452855.1 Sulfurospirillum sp. UBA6790
TTTCTAACGCTCCCGGTGGTTTAAGTTTCAATTCGCAACTTTTTTACATTAAAAACTGACCAGTTCTGCGCTTCGCTTGACAGTAAAGCTATGTTCAGTTCAAAAGTCAAAAGTTTAGCCCTATTCTTTTTATAGTTTTAAATAACAAAAAATGCCAGCGCTGCTTTTTTATTCATTCTATGCAAAAAATTATTAACTTTATTAGGTTATAATTTTTACATGATTACTTTAGCTAAAAAAATGCAATACTTTGTTGATCTTATTGTCGTTCAATCTCCTTCTAAGGACGATGAAGAACTTGTGCGATTGAACCATTATGTATGGACAACGCTGTTGATTTTACCTATTGCTTTTGTCACAAGTGCCTACAATGCGCATATTCATAACTATGTTTTAGCGTTTATCATTACATTTTTTTCTGTTTATCTTCTTATCACTCTGTTTTTGATTCCTAAAACAAAAGAGACCTATCTTCTCTATCATGGTGCAAATCTCATCTTTACATTTTTACTCATCTATATGGTCTACTATTCCGATGCGGATTTTTCACGCATTTTATGGGTTTATACGTACCCGTTAAGCACGATTTTTCTCTTTGGGAACCGTGTTGGTTTTTTATGGAGCTGTTTTTTACTCGGAGTTATCATCTCTATTTTTCTCTTAGTTCCTCAAAGTCATGCTCTTTATACGCTGCCTTTTCAAATTCGCTTTGTTGTTTCCTACCTTGCCATCGCTTTTATTACCAGTTGGATTGAGTACCATCGTTCTCGTTTTCAACACGAATCCATTCAAACCCACCAAACACTTTTTTTAGAACAAATGCACCTCAAAGAGGAAATTGAAAGGCGTAAGGTGCTTGAAGAAGAGTTGAAGTATCTCGCACAGACCGATACTCTGACAGGACTTTACAACCGACGCTATTTTTTAGAACAAGCCGAACAGGAGATTGCTCGTGCTAAACGCTACAATTTTTCCATCTGTTTTGCGCTCTTAGACATTGACTATTTTAAACAAATCAACGACACGTTAGGTCATCCTGCGGGAGATTATGTGCTTGAGAAGTTGGGGATGTATTGTCACAAGTCTCTCCGCGATACCGACATTTTAGGGCGCCTTGGCGGTGAAGAATTTGCGTTACTTCTTTTACATGTCAATGAAGAAGAAGCCAGAGACAAAATGGAAAAACTACGCCAAGACATTCATGCCTTAGAGATTTCGTACGAGCAGACGAACTTACGTCTTAGCGTAAGCATCGGTATAGCGATGTTCAAAAAAGAGACGCAAAATTTTGATGAGCTCTATCTACTGGCCGATAAAAAACTCTATGAAGCCAAAACAGAAGGTCGTAACTGCGTTCGCTAGGATGCAGAATTGTTTTTGAGTTTGGCGTTTTGCGCTCGCGTGTGCCCTGTGATATCAAATCCGTAACGATTATAGCCACCGACAAAGATTTTCTGAGCAGGGTCAAACGAAGCCGAACACGCTTCTTTATCGTATAAAACATCAAAAGACTTACTTTTATCTTCTACATGTAAAAGATAGATGACGCCCTTATCGACCATTGCGATTTTTGAAAAATCCTTACACTGCTTTTTGAGGTCATCTGGCAAAGAGTGGTGTTTGTACAACTCATCTAAAATCTGCTTTGATTGCGTCGTGGTTGCGTGAAAAAAGACTTGATTGCTTTGCGCAGACACTTTGGTGACGGTCAAACTCAGCTCTTTGTGTTTAAACGTTTGTGGCAAATTTCCCTCCAAACTTTTCGCCATCAACGAAGCAAACATTTCTGGCGTTAAAGCAAAAGGCGACAATGCTTTTTCAGATTGGGCATTGAGCGTGATTCCACAAAACAACATCAAGATACATACAATTTTACATAAATTCATTGATTTTTTTCCTAAAAACTATTTGTGGTATTGTAACTTATTTTCTATTTAGAGGCGGATATATTTCAAAGTTCATGCCATTTGCACTGTTAAAAATAAAAATGTGATAAAATATCACAAATCACACAAAGAGGAAAATCTATGGCAATCAGTGACTATTTTCCAAACTTCAAACGCTTTAAAATTCAAACAGAAGACGCTACGATTAACACCCTAGTAGGTGGCAGTGGCAAAGAAGTTTTGCTTCTCTTACACGGTCATCCCGAAACGAATCTGATTTGGCGCGATATTGCGCCTACGTTAGCACAAGACTACACCGTTGTTCTAACAGATTTGCGAGGTTATGGCGATAGTTCAAAACCCAGAGGATTGATGGATCATTCCAATTACTCAAAGCGTGTTATGGCGTTAGACCAAGTGCGTGTTATGCAACAGCTTGGATTTGAGCAGTTTCACATCATCGGGCATGACAGAGGTGCTAGGGTGTGTCATCGTTTGATGCTTGACCATCCAGAAAAAGTCAAAACCTGCACGATGATGGACATACTCCCTACGTATGACATGTACGAACAAACCAACTGTGAATTTGCAACAAAATACTGGCACTGGTTTTTTTACATTCAGCCGTTTGATTTTCCAGAGCGTTTTTTAGGAGCTGACCCCGAATATTTTATTCGCAATAATTTGCTCAAAAAAGCCAATGACCCTGCAAAAAATTTTCCAGAAGAAATCTTGCAAGAGTACATCAAACACTACGCCAATCCCGCAACCGTTCATGGCATCAGCGAAGATTATAGAGCGTCAGCAAGCATTGATTTGGAACACGATAAATGTGACAGAGATAAAACGATAACCACTCCGCTACTGGTACTTTGGGGTGCGAATGGCGTCGTTGGAAAAATCTGGAATGTTTTAGAAGGATGGCAAAAATACGCAAGCGACGTTCAAGGTTTTGGTGTTCCAAACTGCGGGCATTTTGTACCAGAAGAACAACCGCAAATCGTTTTACAAGCGCTCCAAAAATTCTTAGCCGAAAAAACAGCCTCTTAACTTTTTGAGGGCATTGTGCCCTCTTCTTCTCTAAAATCCTCTACTCCATGGCTTTATCATATGCTATTACAGTGAAAAAGGGTACAATGACGCTTTGATTTTTTATGCCAAGCATAAGTTTAAAGGAAGTGTATGCACAAAAATACATTGAGTCGTGGTCTAAAGAATAGACACGTTCAACTCATTGCATTGGGCGGTGCTATCGGGACAGGTCTTTTCTTAGGCGTTTCCACTACCGTTCAAATGACAGGACCAGCTGTTATCTTAGGATATGCGCTTGGTGGGTTTATCGCATTTATGATTATGCGACAGCTCGGCGAAATGATCGTCGAAGAGCCAGTAGCAGGCTCTTTTAGCCATTTTGCGAACAAATACTGGCATCCGTTTGCGGGTTTTGCTTCAGGATGGAACTACTGGATGCTTTACGTTTTAGTAGGTATGGCAGAACTTACGGCGATTGGTACATTTATCCATTTTTGGCTCCCCAATGTTCCCACATGGGCTTCGGCGGCTTTTTTCTTTGTTCTCATCAACCTTGTCAATCTTGCCAATGTACGTTTGTATGGTGAATTTGAATTTTGGTTTGCCATCATCAAAGTTATCGCCATTGTCGCGATGATAGGCTTTGGTAGTTATCTGCTTATCAGTGGAAACGGTGGACCTGACGC
>DKFS01000109.1 GCA_002452855.1 Sulfurospirillum sp. UBA6790
ATAAGGTCTATTGTATCCAAAAGAAAATTAACGCAATATTTAGCTTGTGAATTTGGCGCATTGCCAATTAAAATTGTTTTTTCAATACCCACATGACGTGCGGCTTCAATATCGCTTGGTTTATCGCCAATCATCCATGACTGACGCACATCAATATCAAAGGCACGAATCGCTTCTTCAAACATACCGCTTTTAGGCTTGCGACATGAACATCCTTCATCTGGAGCATGCGGGCAATGGTAAATGGCGTCGATTTTAATATTTACATGTAAAAGTTCTTCTTGCACCCACGTCATCAGCGTCTCAAAATCTTTTTCACTGTAATAACCACGGGCGATGCCTGATTGATTGGTGACAATAATCAACAAATACCCCAACGACTGAAAATGCTTTAACGCTTCAAAAACACCTTGGCAGAACTCAAAGTCTTCTTTCCTATAAACATACGCTTTGTCAATATTGATGACACCATCTCTGTCTAAAAAAACTGCTTTTTGCACTTACTCTCCAAGTTCTTTGATAATATCGCTCAGTAAATTGGTATATTCTAGATAACCATACCTATCTTTTTGCTCCATCAAAGACGCTTTTGCACGTTCAAAATAAGGGCGCGCTGCTTCACGATTTCTGACATCGTATGCTAAGAATTTCCCCATATAATAATTCGCGTAAATATGCTTAGGTTTTTTATCCAACACTTTTTGTACTTCTTCAAGGGCACTGTAAATTTGTGTATTTTTTTGGAGAACAAGTGCTAGCTTTAGTCTAATCTCATACTGTGCATCATCGACCATCAGACTCTTTTTATACATGGTCGCCGCTTCATTAAAAATACCCATTTGAAAATAACCATCACCCAGTTGATTCCAGGTCTCTTTGTCATTGGTTTTCGCGGCTTGTGCTTTAAGATTGGTCACTTTAAGAGCGAAAGGAAGAACGGCGGCGATACGACTATTTTGAACATTGTGCGGGTCAATGGAGTAAGCATCGACAAGGATTTCAAACCCTTGCGCAATTTGACCAAGTTTGAGATAAATATTGGCCAGTTGTAGCATACACACGGTATTAGAAGGCTCTTCTAGTAAAATCTTCTCAATGGCTTCTTTCGCTTTTTGAGAATCAGCTCTCTCGACTTCACACACACTGTGTGTTTGGGCTAAAAGTAAATTTATCCCAAAGAATAGTCCTACGATAATACGAAACACCGACACCTCTTGTACATCTTTTTGACATAGATTATACACTACTTTCATAAAATGCGTCTATAGGAAATAAAATGTTATGCAAATTCTAAGCAGGGATAAAGTATCTCAGGTTATAATTTCCACACACACAACTTACGAAGGGGTATCGCGTGAAAAAAATTTGCATTCTCTTATCAATTGCCGCAATCTCAAGCCTTATGGCAGCCGATGGCGCAGCAGTTTACAAAGCAAAATGTTTCTCCTGTCATGGAGACAAAGCAGCAAAAGCTGCTCTTAACAAATCTCAAATCATTGCGGGTTGGGATGAAGCAAAAATTATTGCTGCATTAAACGGTTATAAAGACGGTTCATACGGTTCAGCGATGAAAGGCGTTATGAAACCTATCGCTTCAGGTTTAAGTGCTGAGGATGAAAAAGCAGTCGCTGCGACCATCGCTTCATTCAAATAAGTTACTAAACGGCAAGAGCCACGCTCTTGTCGTTTAGTCAGGCGGGGCGTATCCCGTCTCTCTTTTTTCTTTTGCTTTTAAAATTTCCGCTTTTTTACGTTCCATCGTCACTGCATCATTCAAGGCTTCTTCGCTATCAAACTGCGCGCCATCAATAAATTTTTTTTGGTCATCAAACTGACCGCTTCGAATGCCCCATAATAAAGCCCACAAACCAAAAGCACCCAATAACGTGGATGCACCTAACATCATCGCTATGACCCAACCGTCCATTTTACGACCTTTTAAACAGTGTTTTAATACGCATAGAATTGCCTACGACAACCAAAGAACTCAGCGACATTGAGAGTGCCGCAAACAGAGGAATAATACATCCGCTCATGGCCAAAGGAATGGTAATAAGATTGTACAGTAAAGAGAAAACAAGATTCTCTTTGACAATAAAAAGCGTTCTTTTAGCAATGATAAAAGCGTCATACAAGCTTTGAATACTATCGTTGGTTAAGACAATATCACTCACATCGACGGCAACATCGGCTCCACTTCCCATTGCGATGGCTATCTCGCTTCGTGAGAGCGCTAAGGTATCGTTAATGCCATCACCGGCCATCACGACTTTATGCCCCTCTTGGTGTAATTTTTCGATGTAGTCTGCTTTTTCATGCGGCAATAAAGCAGCTTCGTATTTCACAATGCCTACTTCATGCGCAATATCGTGTGTTACTTTTGCATGGTCACCGCTTAATAAAATAATTGAAAGTCCTAATTCCTGCAATTTTGCAATATTTTCTTTGGCATCGCTTTTCAGGCTATCTTTAAGACCAAAAAGTGCAACCATCTTTCCATCAACAGCAAAAAAGTAATGCGTCAAACTTTCAAATTGGCTAGGCACACGGGTGAGAATGCCCTCTTCTTCCATCATTTTAGCATTACCACCAATGAGAAGATGTCCATCAAAAAGTGCTTTCATCCCTTTGGCTTCGATGGCTTTAATCTGCTCCAGATTTTTTACATGTAAAGGCATCTCTTGCGCTTTTAGATACTGCATAATTCCTTGGCTAATCGGATGATTGGATGCACTCGCTAACGCATACAAAAGACTCTCATCAAACGTTTCAAACTTATGATACTCTACCACTTCTGGTTTGCCTTTTGTGAGTGTTCCTGTTTTATCCAGCACCAAGGTATCACACTTTGCCATACTTTCTAAGAAACCTGCTTCTTTGAACAAAACACCTCTTTTCGCCGCCAATCCTAACCCGACCAAAGTCGCAACAGGCGTTGCAAGGCTTAACGCACACGGGCACGCAATCACGACTACGGATATAGCAATGATAAGTGCTTTTTCAAATGAACCGCTGTAAAAGAACCAAAATCCTAAGGTGATGAGCGCCAATGTTAAAATTGTTCGGGAAAAATACCCTGAAATTTGATTAGCTAGTTTTTCAATATGCGGTTTTTTTGTCATGGCATCTTCAAGCAGTGTCACGATTTTTGATAGCATGGAAGAGGCGAATGTATGACTTACCTGATAACGCAATACGCTGTCTAGACAGATAGAACCACTTAAAATTTTATCCTCTTTTTTAAGCAGTACCGGCATCGACTCACCATTGATGCGTGAAAGATCAAACGAGCCTTCGCCTTCACAAATGACACCATCAATAACGACTTTATCTCCTGCACGCACCTCTATCATCTCGCCAACTTCAACAGATTCAACACTCACCATACTCTTTTCGTGCCCTTTAACAAGCATCACTTCCGTTGGCATAGCACTTCCAAAAGCATCTAACGTATCAACCGCTTTTTTCTTCGTTAAAACTTCTAAATACTTTCCTGCAAACACAAAGGTAATAATCATCGTCACCGAATCAAAATAGACATCAGCACTTTTGCTAAACATCGCATAGACGGAAAAAAGGTACGTTAATGTCGCCCCAGTGGCAACCAGAAAATCCATTGTGATATGGCGATGCTTCACGCCATAATACGCCCCTTTGAAATAAATAGAGCCTGTGTATAAAAGCGTAGGCGTCGCAAGGACAAATTCCGCGAAATTCAAAATATCTTTGATGTTACTTTGCATGCCTGTAAAATACCCCGCATACTGTGCAATGGCTATCCACATGACATTCATCGTTGCAAACACACCTACAAGTAGCTTAGAGTAGTACTCTCTTCGTTGTGCCACAGCACGCTCTTCTCCGCTTTTAGGGTCATACGGATAAGCGTTATAGCCGATGCTACGTATGGTTTCTATGATAGTAGAGAGTTTGATAATGTCACTATCCCATACGATTTTAGCTTTGTTATTACTGTAATTGATAGACACTTCGACAATGCCTGCTTGTTTTGAGAGAATTTTTTCATTGAGCCAGACACAAGCACTGCAATGAATTCCTTCAATAATGAGTGCAATTTCGCTCAAGCCTTCTTTATTTTTCTTGACATACTTAGTAATAAACCCTTCTAAATCAAAACGACTGCTATCCTCTAAGGCTGTTTTGGGTGGCTCTAACGTTACATCACCCATTTTTTGATAAAAATTATCAAGCCCTTCATCGTGCAAAAGATGAAAAACGCCTTGGCATCCCTTACAACAAAAAAATTTTGGCGGTGTAAAACTGGTGTCGTGAAGTAACATAGAAGCGTCATATTCTAAATGGCAGTGGTCACAACGTTGTTTGCTCATATTAATCTTTCGAATAAAGTTACATCTTAGGAAACATTATAGCGTGACTTTTTTGTGATGAACCTGATACGAAAGTGCTCTTAATTTTTTTTTCAAAACCTTTGTGCTAAAGTGCTTCCCCTACATGTAATTGTGGGCATCTATGGTAAGGGAAGATGGTGGATTATACGAAAAAGCTCTCTTTTAAAATCATTCTGTTACTGATTGTGCTTGCATCTCCTATTTATATTGCTATCGCTTATCACTTGACGATAATCGCCCTTATAGGGTTAAGCGTACTGATTTTCGCTTCACTGATGTTTGTACTGAGACTTCTTGATTCCAATTTAAAACTCAAAAACGAACTACGCAAAAATCTCTATATTGATCTAAATACACGCCTTCCGAACCGTCTTAAACTCCTCAAAGACAGTAAAACGTTGGATTTAGACATTGACTCAACCTTGATTATTATCAATATTGATTCATTTCAAAACACCAATAACTTCTACGGACACAATTTTGGTGACAAATTTCTTAAAGTCATGGGAGAGTGGTTACAAAACAACTTGCCGCCTATCGAATCAAGCTTGTACAAATTTGAAGCAGATATCTATGCTATTTTAATAAAAGTCCCTTTCAATGAGTATAACCTCAAAAAGTATCTCAAAAAAATCTCAATGAAAATCACAAAAGATCGTATTATCTGCGAAGACGTGGAAGTCGATACCACCCTGAGTATTGGCGCGCACCAAGGGAAAAAGAGCCTTTTAAAACTAGCTTCCATTGCCTGTAAAGAAGCAAAGAACAAACGACTCTCATATATGATTTACGATAAAAGCAGCGATAAAGAAGCGGAATACCATCACAATATGATGATGAACCACACCTTAAAAGAGGCATTAGCAAAAGATCGTGTTATCCCTTTTTTCCAGCCTATTTTGAACCTTCGCACCAACGAAATTGACAAGTATGAAACACTCATGCGCATCAAAAAAGAGAAAGAGGGGTATTATATGCCCGCTGAATTTTTAGATGTGGCAAAACACTCTAAAATCTACTCAAAACTCTCTATGTCGCTCATTCAAAAAGCATTTGAAACCTTCCAAATCTCCTCCAACGGCTTTTCCATTAACCTCTCTTATCTTGATATGACCAATATTGTTACCACAACGTTCATTCTTGAAAAGCTTGAAGAGTTCAATGTCGGCCCTTGGGTTATTTTTGAGATTTTAGAGAGCGATGGTATTGAAAATTATGAAGCAATTTCGCATTTTATCTCTCAAGTCAAATCGTATGGCGCAAAGATTGCGATTGATGATTTTGGTGCAGGCTACTCTAATTTTGAGCGTTTAACGGAATTAAGAGCCGATTTTATTAAAATTGACGGTAGTTTGATTAAGAACATTCACCAAAATGATGAAATGAAAATTATCGCTAAGACCATTGTCAATTTTGCGAAAGAATTGGATATTAAGACCATTGCTGAGTATGTGCACTCGGTGGAAGTCTTAAACTGCGTCAAAGAGATTGGAATTGATTATGCGCAAGGCTTTTATATCGGCAAACCGCACCCTAGTCTGCAAACGCCTTACACGGCTTTTTCACAAACAAGCACAGATATATACCAACTCCTATAAATACAATACCGCCTAAATGATACCACTCAAGGCGCTCACCTAAAAAGAAATAGGCCAAAATACTACCAAAGATAGGCATCAGATGCGTAAATTGTCCGGTACGATCAGCGCCAATCGTCGCAATACCTTTATGCCACATATAATACGATAGTAACGACGTAAAAATCACCACATACCCAATCGCCCAATAGTACTCCTTCAAAAGCGCTATCTCTTTGTGAAGGGTATAGCCTTGCATCATGTAAAACGGCAAAAGCATCACCACACCCATTGCCACAATGGTAATAAAAAACTCAAAATTACTAAGCGTAGAGGGTCTAAATTTGACCAAAACACTGTACGTTGCCCAGCACAAAGAAGAGCCGATGACCCATATATCGCCTGAATTAAAATTGAGGCTATAGAGTGTTTGAATATCGCCTTTTAATACAAGAAAAACAACACCGAATGTTGAGAGTAAAATGCCTACGATTTGGCGCGTGCTAATAGTTGTATGTAAAATAACAAAAGAAAGAAAAAGAATTACGATAGGAATACTAGAATTAATCAATAAAGCATTGGTCGCTGTCGTATCTTGCAGACCTATATACAAAAGCGTGTTAAAACAAGCGATTCCAAGAAAGGATAAGAGCGCTAAAATACCAAAATGTGTCCTCAGCGCCGTCACGATTTTTTTTACATGTAAAAGTAAAAAAGGAAAGCTCAAAACAAACACGCCTAACCATCGAAAAAAAGCAAGCTCCCATGGCTCAATAGCACCCGCGACAAAACGTCCTAGCACAAAATTAGCCGACCAAAAAAGTACGCAAAGCACCAACAGCACATACACTTGCATTTTATTCCTTTTTAAGAAGCGCCATTATAACAAATATAACGCCTTTACAACGTTTTAGTTCTATACTTTCATTAGACGAAGGAGTTAAAAGGAGTTAAAATGTTATATCAACTCAATTTACGCGAAGTCACCTATGCGCTTTCTGAAGCATTGGATTATGTTGGAATCGATGATACACTCCATGGAAAACGGGTCGCTTTTATGGCTGCAGAAGTTGGCAAAAAATTAGGATGGCGACCATCCAAACTGGATCAAATCATGCTGATAGGCATGCTGCACGATTGCGGCGTTTCTTCGACAGATGTACACCATCATTTGGTCAGTGAATTAGATTGGGACAACTCACAAATTCATTGCGAGAGAGGCGCAAAATTGCTGAGTAAAGTGCCTCTGTACCAAAATTTTGCCGATGTGATTGCATACCATCATACGCATTGGGACATGTTTTTGCCCCATGTTGATGAAGAGACAAAAGTGATGGCAAATCTCATCTATTTAGTGGATCGTGTCGATGCGCTGAAAGCACAATATGGCTCTCGCTCCATCGAAGAGCGAAATACCATTCGCACCACCATAGAAAAATACACCAATACGATGTTTGCGCCATTCTTATGCGATGCTTTTTTAAGCGCTTCTGCATCAGACTCTTTTTGGTACTATATTGAACCTGAATCTATGCACTACTATTTTTTAAATTGGATTGAGCAAGGGCGTATTGAAAGTGTCAATTTTGAGTATCTCAAAAGCATCGCACAAATGTTCGCCGCCGTTGTCGATGCCAAGAGTACCTACACAGCAACGCATACCTATGGCGTGGCCGCATTGGCACGTTATATTGCAGAATTGTGCGAACTTTCCCAAAGGGAACAAGAGAAGATTGAGCTAGCAGCTTTTTTTCATGATTTAGGAAAATTGCGTGTGCCCGATGCCATTTTAAATAAAGAGACTCCTTTAAATGGTGAAGAGATTGTTGCTATGCGAAGGCATGGTTTTGATTCCCAAATGATTTTACAACAAATCAAAGGATTTAGTGACATCGCCAAGATTGCTTCGATGCATCACGAAACACTGGATTCTAAAGGCTATCCCTATCAGCTCAGCGCCGATCAGATTCCGATTGAAGCGCGCATTTTAACCATAGCCGATATTTTCCAAGCCTTAGTACAAGACCGCCCTTACAGGGAAGGAATGGCTCTTGAAGATGTGCAAAGTATTTTGAACCAAATGGCAACAGAGCATAAAGTCGATGACGCGATTTTAGAAAAAATGTCACACCACTTTACAACATGCTATGCAAAAGCTATGCAAGTGCATTAGCTGTCCATCTTACGATAAGAATGTGGTACAATAAATCAAGGTGCTTAATCAATGAAGGGGTATGTCAATGCGAGTTATCGTTTTGTTTCTCTTTGTGATGCGATTACTCTTTGCGAATCATCAACCAGAGTCCATTTCTTTACAACTCGCATGGCTAAACCAATTTCAATTTGCAGGTTTTTATGTTGCACAGCAAAAAGGCTTTTACGGTGCTTATGATCTTAATGTAACCATAAAGGAGTACCAAAAAGGACATAATGTTGTCAATGCCGTTTTAACGGGTGAAAGTACTTATGGTGTAGGAAAATCTTCTTTGGCAATAGACCGTAGCCAAGGTCGCCCTGTTGTTGCACTCATGGCACTGTTTCAACACAGTCCTTCTGTTTTGATTACGACCAACTCTGCTATTTTGACCCCCAAAGATTTAAATTACCGCATGATTATGATGACCATTGATGAAGCCAATTCCATTCCAATTATGGCGATGCTTCTCAGCCATGGCCTCCAAAAAAAAGATATCTTTTTACAGCCACACTCATTTTCACTTGAAGACCTTATCAACCATAATACCGATGCAATGGCTTGTTATATTTCCAATGAACCTTTTTTACTCAATGAACGCAATATCACGCATACGATTTTTGACCCAAGAGACTATGGCTTTGATTTTTATGGCGACATCTTATTCACATCGGAGCAGGAACTCTTGGCAAACCCCGAACGTGCCAAACATTTTTACAGTGCCAGTAAGCAAGGATGGGAATGGGCATTTGCACACATTGAGGAGACGGCTAAAATTATTTTTGAACATTACAATACCCAGCATAAAAGCTTAGAAGCCCTTATTTATGAAGGCAAAGCATTAAAAAAATTAGCCTATGATGACAATAAACCTTTTGGGCTTATTGAAAAAGAAAAATTTGAAACGATTACGAACTTATATAAAATAAGTGGGCTCTTGCCCAATGGCAAAAACCTTGAAGG
>DKFS01000024.1 GCA_002452855.1 Sulfurospirillum sp. UBA6790
CTTGGCTCTGTAAAGCCTGCCTCTGTGATAGCTTTTAGAATATCTTGGTGGAGACCAAAGGATTCAAATGTTTGCATGTTTTATTCCATTATTATAAATTTTTTCAAAACAAAACTAACGTGCGGCTAGGCACAAACTCATGTACATAAAAATTTTAATGGGGAATCAACCCGTCAATATCGTATGCAAAAACCTACATACTCACTGAGGATTTCTCAAATCTGGTAGGTTTTAGGTGAAGTTCTCTGTTTCTTAATGAAGTCTTGAAATTAAGGGCATTATAGTGGAAATAGATTAAAAGGAGGTTAATGTTTTAGACTGGTTTAGCCTCATTCCAATCGTAGTCCATCTGGCGAGCCGTATTGAGCGCTAGTTCGGAGCTAATAAGACGTTTGACTAAATACAAACTCATATCAATTCCTGCAGATATTCCACCGGATGTGACAACCGAGCCTTCATCAAGATAACGTGCATCAGGTTTTACATGTAAAGCAGGAAACATTGCTTGAAGCTCATTACTATCTTCCCAATGTGTTGTGACGTTTTTATCGTTTAATAATCCTGCTTGCGCCAATAAAAAAGCACCTGTGCAAATGGAAGAGGTAATCGTCGTATAAGAAGAGGTCGTTTTAATCCATGAAATGACATCTTCATCTTCAAGCTCTCGTGTCACAACACCACCAGGAATAAGCAATAAATCAGGGGTCGGATGAGAGGTAATTGAATAATCAGGATGCAGTTTAAGTCCAGCTCTAGCATAGATAGATTTTTTTGTTTTTCCAATTGTAAACACTTCAAAAGGAAGATTTTCCAAGGAGGAAGTCATTTTATGAAAAACACGTGACGCTGTCGTAAAAACTTCATAAGGACCTGCAAAATCAAGCACTTCAACATTATCAAAAATATAAATTCCTACTTTTAAAGACATGCGTTATCCTTGTAGCTGTATCACAAATATATTGGTGCCATTTTCATGCGTATAGGACAAGTGCATTCCATGCAGGCGAATGACGTGCCATGTAATGTACAGTCCAAAACCAAGTCCGCGCGAGCTTTTTTGCTTTTTACCTTCTAAAAAATAAGGCTCAGCATACCGTTCCAGTGAAAATTCCAATGCGGGCGCTTCGTTTGAAATCGTAATGGTCGTCGTATTATTACAAATTTTGACTTTATTGTTGGTTGAATAGTTAATACCGTTGTCTAAAAGATTTTTGAGTGCTACACCAAACAGCTCAAAATCGACGTTGAGTTCAGCGGGTGTGAGATTGAGTGTAATTTTATCTTTTTTGTCATCTAATAAATCCAGTGCAAAATCAACCACATCTTCAATATGATACTCTTTGATGTCGAGCTTTAATTCATCGGCACTTAGTTTTTCAATCCGTGAGAACTCTTCAATCAGTGCTTCTTGGCGTTTAAAAACATTTTGAAGTATCGTGGTGTAGGTCATGTCTTCAATCATTTCTGCCGCCAATTTCCCCTTTGTAATGGGCGTTTTAAGCTCATGCATGATATTGCGTAAGAAGAGTTGTCTGGAGTCGCGCAACGATTTTATTTTTGCCACGGCTGCATCAAATTCATTGGCGAGTGCGGCAATTTCGTCGTGCTTGTTACTTTTACATGTAATCTCATAATTTCCACTTGCAAAATCTTTGATTTGTTCACGCAGTGTTTTAAGCGGAAGAATGCTGCGAATGATGCCAATGTATAAGAAAATGACAAAAGCGATAGTTAAAAAAGGAAAAAAGATGCGTGGAAACAACTCTTTCTCAAAAGGTGTCTGGAAAATAAGATGCTCTTTATCCCGTGATAAAATCGTATAAATATGCATTTCATAAGGGACACAATCGAGTCCGAAACGAAAACGCTCTTCCATACGTTTGATTGGAAACGGTTTGGGATGTTTGGGTTTGGATAAGAGTGTGTCGATAAGCTTTTCATCAGTAACAAGGCGAAATCCCATCTCTTCCATTTTGACAAAATCAAGTTTTTGCGTCGGTCTGTCAAAGGCAGAGCGCAACGCGACATGCGAATAATCCATCATCATTTGCATGTCTCTGTTTTTTTCATGCTCCGAAATGGAGAAAAAAACGGCCATAATGCCTAAGAGTGCTAATGCAAAAATGAGGGTAATTCGGGCGATAATCGACTGGTACCATCTCATGCTTGAAGCCTATAACCAATCCCTCGAATAGAATGAATGAGTTCAGGCTCTTTGGAACTTTCCCCCAGTTTTGATCGAATACGGCTGATGAGAACATCTAAACTGCGGCTTTCGTTCTCTTCGTTTAAACTGAGTGATTGGTTCAAGAGTTCCGTACGAGAAACGACACAATTGTTCTTTTTAATGAGGTATGCAAGCACTTCGTATTCTGCGGGTGTTAAAGAAAGCGGTGTGTTGTGAAATAAAATCGTATGGCTCTCATCTTTTAAGACGAGTATGGCGCTATTGGCTTCTTCTTCGTGTGCAAAATGGCTTTTTTTGTAGCGTCTTAAAACACTCATAATGCGCGCGTAAAGTTCTTTAGGCTCATAAGGTTTTGGTAGATAATCATCCGCGCCTAGTTCCAGTCCTATGATTTTATCTTCCAAGTCGCTTCTAGCAGAAGAGATGATAATCGGTATATCGCTTTTAGCACGTACTTCTTTGCAGATTTCAAGTCCATCCATACCAGGAAGGGATAGGTCTAAAATTAAGAGGTCATATTTTGTTAGGCTCAGGGCGCTAATGCCAAGAAAAGGGTCATCGTAATTGGTCACAGTGATATTGTAGCGTTTTAAAAAATTACAGAGGATTTCTGCTAATTCAATATCATCCTCAATCATTAGAAGATTGGGTTGCATCGGTCTATCCTTAAAGTTTTTCTGCAACAATGATACTCCTAGACTTTGAACGATTTGTTAATATTGTAACCGCAGATTAATTTCTCATCGCCTGAATCAATGAGAAATTTATAGAGCGTAAAATGTTCTAGTATCCCCTCTTGTGTCGGTAAATCTAAAGCGTGTTCATGAACGCCTTCATAGAGGCTGAGTCTATCAGTTTCGGCAAGTGCGTGTGCTGTTTTGGCATCGAAAAGGTCCATAGCCGTTTTGTTTTTCCACGTTTTAAATCCTATAAATTTCTGATACGCTTGATTCATATACAAATAGTGCCCTTGAGCGTTTTTAATGAAAGCAAGAGCGGGTAAAAATTCAAAAAAAGCGATAAATCTAGCATGCTCTTCATTTAAAGCCATTTCTTGATTTTTTTGCTGACTAATATCTCGTAGCGTTCCTACCATACGAATGGCTTGGTCACCTTTGCCTCGTGTCACTTTTCCTTTAACTTTTACCCACTGTAAAGGCTCACTTTGGCGAATACGATGTTCGACAATGAAAAAATCAGTTTTGCCATCAAGGTGCGCTTTGAGGCGTTCATTTACCAGCGCCATATCTTTTGAGTGCACCAAATTGAGCCATGAATTAAGCGACGAAGGTGTTTCATTGGCACTGTAGCCCATAATGCTTTTCCATTTAGGCGAGTAAAAAACAACATCGCTTTTCATATCCCAATCCCAAAGTGCTTCATCAGAGCTTTCTAATGCCAACTCAAACCGCTCTTTTTGAAGAAGCAGCGCATTTTTACAGTTATGTAAAGAATGCACATCTATAATCAGTGCTAAAAAGTCATTGGGACGTGAACCTGTATATAAAAGAGGCGTTGTATAAATCAGTACACGCTTTGTAATGGCATTATCAAACATCACTTCGTATGAATGCTCACCGTTTTTTGGAAGATTGGAAATGAGCTTAATGCACTCTTTGCCAAAAGAACCAAAAGCATGTTCAAAGGCTTTGTTGCAGACAATATTTTCTCCTTGTTTATACACAAGAGGAACCATAATGCCATTTTGGATAATTTCTTCTTCAATACAAGGCGAAGCTTTTTGTAAGAGTTGTGTATGGAGGGCTTGAAGCTTAACATAGAGGGTAACAGCGATAACGAACAAAAAGGCGATAATGGCAAGAAGGATAACCGAAGACATGCCAACCTCTTTATAATGAGAGTTTTATCTCGCCCCAAAAAGGGCGAGATATAGGGATGATATTTATTTCAAGAGCTCTTTTTCTTTAACGATAAAGGGAACACCTTTGATGCCAGCACCGAAATATTTTGTTTTTAAATCTTCAATGCGTGCAATCTCTTTGTCACCAATTTTTTGATCGTATTTGACATTTTCATCGTAGTATTTGTGTAGAATTTTCAATTTTTCAGCATCGCTTTTCACTTTGGCGATTTCATTGTAGATAATAACAGATTTTTCCAACGATGAGCGCTCATGAACAGGTGTGAAAATAAGCTTTAAATTGTTGGTGGTGAGGCGTTGCTCAACTTGTGCAAGTTCTTGTCTGCAGTAAGGACATTCAGGGTCTGTAAAGACAACCAATGTCTCTTTTTTAGGGTCATTTCCAAGAGTAATGATATTCTTTTTATCCTCTTTTTGGTACAAAGGAGCGAGTTTCTTTTGAAGCTCTGCCATCTCCATCATCTCTTTGATGCTTCCACCTTGTTTGATGCTGATAATATCTGGGAAAATCAGATCCTCTTTTGTGAAAATACTTAATTTTTGAGAACGTTTACCATCAGTAAGGTTGAGGGTAACAAAATCCATTCCTTCAATGCCATCGACTTTTTGACGGGAGACGACTTCAATCGTGATGTTTGGTACTTGAATTGTTGATTTAAAATGTTCAACAATCTCTGCATCGGTTGCTGCAAAAAGTGTACTCGTAAGAAGTGCAACAAGCCATAAAAGTTGTTTTTTCATTCATTTTCCTTATAGTATGACAGAAACTAATCTGCATGAAATGTTAGGTATTGTACAATAAATTTAGTAATAATTTGTTAATACAAGGTGACACGATGCAAGAGAATGCCGATAAAATGGCACTTATTGAAGAAATTGAAACATTGATTGAATCAGACCCAAACGCACCGATTTCTTCATTTTCGATGTTAGAATTCCTTGAACTGAGTGATTTGGTCTCCATTCGCGAAACGCTTTTGCGCTCTAAAGCCAACCGTTCGGCTGAGAATGATAAATGGTTCGACGAGCTGTGTAAAAAATAGAAAACAGTTTTACATGTAAAAGGGTTTGTATGCATAAAAAATGGGCGTATCTCAATGATATCATCGGATGCAAAATCATCGCTCTTTATACAATGAACGCATTAATTGAAATCGTGTATCACAAAGAAGGACATACCAGAAGCCTCACGATTAATTTTCATACTGAAGGTGGTGCATTAGGCTATATTGAGACTTTTTACTGCGACTCTATTCCTTTACCACCTGCTAAAACACTGCATCCTTTAAACAAAACTTTTGAATCTCTTTATGATTACAATCTTTATGTCAGCGAAAATGGCTGGGAGCATTATGAAGAACTTGAATTTATCACTGAGCAAGGTTCTTTTTTACTCTTTTTTGAGAGCGATGTGACTCAGAAAGTGCATGCAAAAATGGAAAAAAACAGAGTGCCTAGCTTACCTTTACATGTAAAACAAAAAGCCACTCTGCCTCAAGAGCTTTTTAGCGTCGATGATTTTAAAGCGCATTTGGCATTTGCTCTAAAAGCGCACGGTGAGCAAAAAACACCGCATGGGCTTCCTTATAGTATGCATCTTCTGAGTGTCGCGAGCGAAGTTATCAATGCGCTTTATATGGAACCACTGAGTTATGATGAAAACAATGTCGCCATTGCGTGTGCTCTTTTGCACGATGTCAATGAAGATACCACCACCAAAATTACACGTGAAACGCCTTTGGTCGGTAGTGTTGAAGTGATAGTCAAAGGAGTAGAAGCTCTTACAAAAGATAAGACGTTGCCTTCAAAAGAAGCACAAATGCAAGACTCAATAACGCGTCTTAAAAAACGTCAAAAGTGTGTTGTTATGGTCAAACTTGCGGATAGAATTACCAACTTAGGCGTTCCTCCAATGCACTGGGATATAACAAAAAAACGTGCGTACCTTCATGAAGCGCGTTTCATTTTAAACGAATTAGGTTATGCTCATGCGTATCTTGCAAACAAGTTGGCTGAAAAGATAAAAGCATACGATATTTACATGTAACGATTGTGTGGAATTAAAAATGCTTAGTTCATCCCAAAAAATAAAGGATGAACGATGCGTGTATGGATTGCTTATTTTAGATATACTCCCGAAATTCTCGCACTGATTGCAACGTGTATTGTTTTAGCACAATAAAAATTTGGGCAGTATCAGAGAGAAAAAACGTTTTATTTTAGTATTTTTTTCCGCTACAAGGAATGACCTCTTTTTCACGAATCTCTTCCACTAAAGGCTTGAAGCTTTTGAGTGTAAAAAGTTTGAGCGTATCGCTTTTAAGGGCTTTAAGTTCGGAGCTAAAGCCATTTTTACTGAAAAGAACAAACATATCTGCTTCAAGCTCGGCGAGTGCACATTTCTCTTTCAGGCGTGTGAGTTCCGTTTTTTTCATTTTCGTGTTGGTGTACTTGCACGTACCTATGATGCGTTTATTCGATTTTGTTTTAGCCACAAGGTCGATTTGCGTGTTTTTATCCCAATAACCGCCTATCTCGACGATAGCATCGTGTGTCATGCTTTGTTTTAAGAGCGCATACGAGAGTTTTTCAAAAATGAAATCGCTAAAGCCTTGTTCGCGGTTTGTAAATGCTTTGATAACTTCACTAAAATCACCCTCTTTGATGGTTTTATAGTAAGGTGAAACAAAGGCAAACCAAAAGCGCATAAAAGGACTGAGATAGCTTAATTTATCGGAGTTGTCATCTTCTTCTCTTAACGGACGTTCGATGGAATATTCGGTACATATCAGCTCACTTTTTAACAGAGCATGCAGTGCTTCATCACCTTCTTCACGGCTTAAACGCGCTCTTTTATACGATGAAAAAATGCGTCCATCTCCCGTAGCACACGCGCTGAGTAATGCATGGGAGAATTTATTGCTGTGTGTGAGTTTGGTAATGTCGGTGTGAATATAGGTGTAGTTTTTCAAAATCTTCGTTTCAATCAGCTCTAAAAGAGGTTTTGTTGTATCGATATTCCAGCTCGTACCGCCAAAAACGCTGAAATACTCGATAGCAGTCTCAAGGTCATTCAGGTTATTTTGGCGGTAAAACGAGCGAAATTGTTGTAAAAGGGTAGGGTGGTGTGACATAAAAAAATACCTTTGATTGTTTTATGTCATTATACAAGAATTATTGCATCGGCACGTCAAAGAGCAAAACCCATGCAGGACTTAATGCTTTAAATTCGTAAGCATCTTCCTTGGTGATTTGAACTTCATCCCGCGCTTCTAAAGTAACTCCACCGATTTCTATGTTGCCTTCCACGACGAATAGCAGCTTGCCGTGATGGTTCGTTGAAGAGCCAACCGTAAGACTTTTCCCCGCTTCTAATTTTGCGGAGTAGATAAATGCATCTTGCTTAATGCTAATCGAATGGTCTCTGCCATCGGGTGAGATGAGTGTCGCCCATTGGTTGGTTTGGTTGATGTTTCTAAAATCACGTTGGTCGTATAGGGGGTCTGCGCCTTTTTGATTCGGGTAAATCCAGATTTGAAACAAAGCAGCGGTTTCTTCTTTTGAAGCAAATTCAGAGTGTAAGACACTGTTTCCTGCACTCATGTATTGAATTTCTCCTGCATGAACCGCCCCTTCATTGCCAAAAGAATCTTTGTGTAAAAGAGTTCCTTGCGTAACGATGGAGATAATTTCCATATCGCGGTGTGGGTGCATTCCAAAGCCTTGTGCTTTTTCGATAATGTCATCATTGATGACACGTAACGCCCCAAATCCCATACGTTCTTTGTTGTAATATTCTGCAAACGAAAAACTAAAATGACTGTGAAGCCAACCATGCTCTGCTACACCTCTTTGATTGGCTTTATGAATAATGAATGACATGATTGACTCCTTTACATGTAATCACACGAATGCGCATGGCATACTTCAAATATTTTTGTCGTATGTCATGCGTCAGATAGTTTAGAAACTATTTTTGTAAAATTCCCTCTAAGGCTACGTCCAATTTGACCTCTTCACCGACGACAACACCACCCGTTTCGAGTGCTGCATTCCACGTGATGCCAAAATCGCTTCGTTTGATTTTACCTGTAAGCTCCATACCAACACGTTTGTTGCCGTAAGGGTCTGTCGCCATACCGCCGTTTTCAAAATTGAGTACAACAGGTTTTGTAACCCCTTTCATTGTCAATTTACCATACGCTTTGTCATCTTTGATAGAATCGAGTGTAAACGTAATGGTTGGATACTTCGCAACATCAAACAATTCTGCTGAACGTAAATGGGTGTCTCTTTTTTCAATACCGGTGTTAATCGATGCCGCGTCAATCGTGCCTGTCAAAGATTTTAGTGTTTTGGTTGCTTCATCGTACTCAAACACACCATTAAATTTCGTAAAGTTTCCTTTGACCGTTGAAATCATGGCGTGTTTGACACTAAAATCTGCACTAGAATGCGCAGGATCAACAGTATAGTTTCCAGCAAATAGGGCAGTTCCTGCCAACAAAGAGGTTGCGAGTAATGTTTTGATTTTCATAGGGGTTCCTTTATACTAATTAGTAATATTTATGCAAAAAATTATTGTGCTTTTTGCAATTTGCGTACAAGGTCATACAACATGACCAACTCTTCGTCACTCAACACTTCAAAATAGCTTTTCAGATTTTGCGCATGCGCTCCAAACATTCCGCCGATGAGTTTTTTCCCTTCTTCGGTGATACTGAGCATTCGCACACGGCTGTCTTCTGGCATAGGAAGCGTATCGACGAGCCCATCTCGTTTAAGATTTCGAACGACTACCGTAACGTTGCCGGGTGTACTCATAATAAGTTTTGTAATCGCACCTATTTGCAAATCGCCACGATGGTAAAGCACTTCTAGTACCTCAAACTGATTCATGGTTAAGCCGCACTCGTTGATGTATTTCAACTCTTTGGCACGGATTTTTTGGAATGCTCGTAGGATTTGAATCCATGTCTGCATACTCTTATCAGTGCGTTCACCATAACTTTTAACGTCAGTTCTAAGTTTCATCTTTTTGTACCTCTGGCGAAATTATATTACTAATTAGTAATAATGTCAAGAGCAAACAATTTTTTTTATAAAAACTACCGATAATACGTTTAAATTGTACTATAATTGCGCCGCTAAAAGCCTATATCGGAGAAAATATGGTATCCAAATCTTCACAAAACAATGAACCAGAACCCAAACGCAAGCTGACTCAACACTTAGAATCCAATGTCGAAAGCTTTTTACTCAAGCTTTTAAATATCGCCCGCTATATTTTTATCGTAATGATGATTGTCTATTTGGGGGAATGCTTTATCAGTTTAGCCTATAAGATGATTGCCTTTACGATTACGCAAGGTGCGCTTGATTTTCAGTCTATTAAGATTATTTTGACCGATGGGTTGTTTATCTTAATCGTTTTAGCAATCGTCAAAACGCTGTTTATTCAAGATGGTTTTGATTATGCGGTAACGTTTCTTGAAATATCGTTTGTCGTGTTGGTGCGAAAACTCATCTTACTGGAAACCGACCCCACAGAAACATTGCTTTTATTGGTGTTGGGTGTGACCTCCGCACTCTTTTTCATTTTAATTGTCTATATCAAAGGGATGAAACATAAATGGGAAAGAGAAAAATGTGAGACGTGCATTAAAGCCGAAGGGAAGTAGTCTTTAGAAGAGTCAAAAATTGTGAGAGAGGTTTTACATGTAAAACCTCTTTTGCTTGAGAATTTTTAAACAAATACTCTTCGATTGTCCTCTTTTTTAATATCCTCGAAATTATCCAAGTAATCAAGATAGGCGACTAAGTATTTTCGACTCATATCGAAATGTTCTCTAAACGATTTGATGTCGATACCATTTTCTTTACGCATGATGTCTCTAATATGCGCGATCATGGCACTTAAGGCGATGGTTGTTACAAACAAATTGTGTTCGAGTCGCACGACTTTTTTGGCACGTGTTAGGTTTTTAAGCGCTTCATCCCCCATTTTACGGTCAAGATCAAGTTCGTCGTAAATGTTATAGGGTGCGTCTGGCGTAAATTCTGCTTTGAGCAGGGTTTCATAGACTTTATCTTCGATGAGTGTTTCGATGTTGTCGATATCGATTTGAGCATTTTTATAAACACCGCCTACGAAATCTAACATGCCCTCATCGCACAATTTTTGCAAGACATGTTCAACCAACGCGACACTGGCCCATTTGAGTTTCAGCGAAATGGAGTTTGCCGAAAGAAGCGCATACGCATTTTTGGCATAAATGGCTTTGATGATTGTTTCAAGTTCATGTTGAATAAACATCGGATAGAGCACTAAGCCTTTTTCATCGACAAAAATATCTTCCATCTCATTGGCAATGCTAATAGCTTCATCATGATTGACTCCAAAGCGTTGATTGGAGGAGATAAGTCCAAAACCGTGTTTGTGCATTTCCACTAAAAGCGTAAACGCGCTCTTATAATCTTTACTTTCAAGCGCTTTTAACAGTTCCAGTTTGACTCTTTTTTTCATAGGGTCGTTGATAGGATTTACAATGTGTCCACCACCAATCGTTCGACCACTTGTACAGATAATAAACGGTTCGCCATACACTAAAAAGAGTTTATGGTTAAATTGTAGCTTGGCAAATCCTCTCTCTAGGGTTGATTCGCTTTCATAAAATAAAATACGCGCTTCAACTTGTTTTGTCCCAACAAAAAGATTGACTTTACTGTTGTGTTTGAGCGTGTGACCGCCAATGCTCTCAAGCCAAACATCGGCAACATCAAATCCTCTGATAAACCCTTTTTTACAAAGGAGCAACCCTTTCTCAAACGAGGCTTTTTGCGCGCTTTGGATATTAATAGCGGTACGTTGGGATGAAAACGCTTCATCTACATCTTGGTCATGGACTTGTAGATTGCGTATCGTAAATTCTTTATCGATTTCAGGAGCCAACAGTTTTTCGCCAACTTTGATACTGCCATCGAGTACGGTTCCCGTGACAACCGTTCCTGCGCCCGCAATTGAGAACGAACGATCTACATAATAACGAAACAGACCATTGCTTTTTTTAGGAATGTAAGGCAAGGCATACAGTGCCTCTTGAAGCGTTTTGATGCTCTCAGGTTCATAGATACTCACAGGTATAATGCCAATGAGATGAAGGTTGTGAAGCGTTTTAAAATGCTCTTTTACTTCCCATTCACGCTGTTCTATCAGCTCTTTGGAAGCGAGGTCTTTTTTGGTTAAGGCAACGATGACATTGTTTACATGTAAAAGATTTAAAATTTCTAAATGCTCTTTGGTTTGAGGCATCATGCCTTCAAGTGCGTCCACGACCACTAAACTCGCATCAAAACCAAAAGCGCCTGCTATCATGTTCTTGAGCAATTTTTCGTGTCCTGGAACATCGATAAACGCTACGTTGGTTGTTTCATTGTGCATGCTTGAAAAACTAAGATTGATGGTAATGCCACGGCGTTTTTCTTCTTCGAGCGTGTCGCCTTCAAACCCCGTCAGAGCGGTAATGAGCGCCGTTTTTCCATGATCGACATGTCCTGCGGTTCCTACGATAATGTAATGCATTGGTTATTTTCCTACAATTGTCTCTATAATATGAATGAGTTTCTCTTCCACACTGGGAAGAATGGTTCTAAAGTCCAGTAAAAATTGGTCATTTTCAATACGACCTATCACGTGATTTTCACGGAATTGGCGCTCTAGCGATGTTGCTTTGCCTTTTACATGTAAAGCGATTGTCGGGAAGCGTCGGTTGGGAAGTGTGCCGCCACCCATATACGTATCGCTCTTAACAATATCGCAGTATTTCGCACCCACGTGTTTTTTCACCTGTTTGGCACGCTCTTCAAGTTCTTCAGTCGTTCTAAACAAAAGCCAAAGCGTTGGAATCTCTTCGTAATTTTCTTGCAGATACGCTTTAATGCTCTCCTCTAAGAGGCTGAGTGTAATTTTATCCACGCGAAGCATTCGTAAAAGTTGGTTCTTTTTCAGTTTGGCTATCAAATCGGCGCGCCCTGCAATAATGCCCGCTTGCACACTACCAAAGAGCTTGTCTCCGCTAAAACTAATGAGCGAAGGCTGACACGCTAAAATCTCATGCAGCGAGTGTTCACGATTGCCTAGATTGTAGGGAAGTTTGGGTATAAATCCGCTGCCTAAATCGTAATAGTCTAAAAGATTGTTATTGGAAGCGAGCTGTTTAATGCTTTCATACGCAACATCTTCACTAAAGCCTTCAATGGAGAAGTTGGATTGGTGTACTTTCATAAGCATCACGGTATTTTCATGAATGGCTTCGACGTAATCGGCTAGTTTTGTTTTGTTCGTCGCACCCACTTCGCACAAAAGAGCGCCGCTTTGTTTCATCACTTCAGGAATGCGAAAACTCCCGCCAATTTCAACGAGTTCGCCTCGTGAGACGACGACTTCTTTATTTTTGGCAAAGGTGTTGAGAATGAGAAAGACCGCAGAAGCGTTATTATTCACGACTAAAACATCTTCCACGTTAAGTAACTCTTTGAGATGACTGCTCACATGCTCATAACGCTCTCCGCGACTGCCTAATTCTAAATTGTATTCGAGATTAGAGTAGTTGCAAATAACATCGCTGGCACGCTCTAATAAAGTTTTTGAAATAAGGCTTCGTCCCATATTGGTATGCAAGATAACACCTGTGGCATTAATAAGCGGTACTAAAGAAGGCTCTAAAAGTTTGGTGTACGCCTCTTTGATAGCGCGCATCAGCGCCTCTTCATCAAAACTTTCGATTTTGCGTTCGATGAGGTTTTGACGTAACTCCTCAATTTTTTGGCGTGCAACATGAATCAACAAATGCTCACTTAAGCCTTGTAGTAAAGGATGTGTTAGACATTTATCGACTTTGGGTATGCTTCGAAGTAAATTCATGCTTCCTCCGGTAAGGGGAGTTTGGTCTCATCAAAAAGGTATTTTTTGTTTTGAATTTTCGTTAAGATACCTTGATCACTGAGTTGTTTAAAGAGCTTAATGACGGTTGGCTTACTCACATCGACTTGCTCCATAATCTCACTATAAGAGTAGTTAAGCATATTGTCGTTGTCTAAATTTTTGATAATAAAACGAATAATCTCCACTTGCTTACTATCGGTCACGGCTGAAATGGTCTTGATGATATTGTACGAGCGCTCAATCTCTTTGGCTTGAA
>DKFS01000036.1 GCA_002452855.1 Sulfurospirillum sp. UBA6790
GCCTCTGCTGCAAACGGTGCAAAATACGCAGAAATATCTCCACCTGCACTGAAAAAGGCAATCTCAACATCATTCTCTTCAAAAGCTTTTTCTGTGAGTTCTAATACTTTGTATGTTTTACCTTTAAATTCTATCTCGATACCAACACTTTTGCTACTTGCTAAAGGGATAAGATTATTCACAGGAAAATCAACTTCTTCAAGAACTCTAAAAAGTTCTTCACCTACCGCACCAGTAGCGCCTACGATTGCTACATTGTACTTTTTCATTACTATTTACCTTTTTATAATGTGAGACTTTTTTAATAACTCAATAAAACCGTATTAAGTTATCAAAAAAGTCTATTTTTTATGAATGTTATGAACTAAACCAATTACGACTCTCTAAGAAAAGGTCCTCTTTACTGATTGCCTCACTGTCACTTAAAATGACTGCGCGTTCTACGACGGAAATCAACTCTCTAATATTTCCTGGCCAGCGATAATACATCAACGATTCAATCGCTTCTTCAGAGAAATAGCGTTTTTCAAGTCCGTATTTTTTAATGACACGGGCTAAAACAACTTCACAAATCGGCAAAATTTCCTCTTTTCTTTGACGTAAAGGGGGAATTTCAACAGGAATCGTATTGAGTCTATAATAAAGGTCTTCTCGAAACTGACCCTCTTTAATACTTTTTTTAATATCTGCATTCGTTGCCGATACAATACGTACATCGATAGGAATCTCTTTTGTACCACCCACTCTTACCATAACACGTTCTTGAATCACACGTAAGAGCTTTGCTTGCAAAGTAATAGGCATCTCACCAATTTCATCCAGAAAAAGTGTTCCGCCATGCGCCACTTCAAAATAGCCTTTTTTTTCGCTGGTTGCATCCGTAAAAGCGCCTTTTTCATACCCAAAAAGCTCGCTTTCTAAGAGATTTTCAGGAATTGCCGCCATATTAATTGCAACAAAAGGATTTTTAGCTCTTGGAGAGTTTTTATGCACATAATTGGCAAAGAGCTCTTTTCCAACGCCACTCTCGCCTAAAAGCAATACACTCACATCTGTTTTTGCAGCTTTTCTGGCAATATTGAGTGCTTTATCTAGCTCTGGAGAAGTCGCTATAAAATCACCGTTATCTTCTTTCGCACTCTCAATTTTTTCAAAGCTTTCTTTCACTTTAGTGCGAATTTTATCATGACGTTTAATCGCTTCAACCAATGTCTCTATTTCAAAGGGTTTGGTTAAAAAATCTTTAACGCCAAGGCGGACAGACTCAATTGCACGACTCAATGTCGCATTACCTGTTATCACGATAATATCATATGCACCATCAAGTTTTTTAATAAACTCTATACCATCCATTCCGGGCATATTAATATCGGTCACAATTAAATCAACACTTGTGTCAATCTTTTTTAATGCATCAAGCGCACTTTTGTAAGTAGATATTTTAAATTCTTCATATTCCCCTAGAGCAATCTCTAAGGATTTTCGCATATTAATATCGTCTTCAACAATCGCAACGTGCATGCTTTTTGTGTCCTAGCAAAAAATTTACCTAACGGCATTTATAGTAGCGAATTCATCTTTAAAATCTACTGTGAAGCGTACAGGTTCAATGATGAGCTCAATCCTATCATTGCCATTTTTCAAATACTGCTCATTGCGAGAAAGAAGGTGTGTTGATAGAGAATAAAAGCAAGGTAAAATCGTGTCAAAGTGTTGTTTGAGAAACTGATGAACAGAAATAGCATCTGGTTTGTGAAGTGACAGTTTGCAGAGTTGTTGTGATGTCCCTTCAAAGGGAATCATCACAGGTGTAATATTCTTTTCTTCATAGATAACAACACTATTTGCAGTGACAATTTTGTATGAAAACCAAAAAAGTTCACTGCAAAATAGCGATTGTGATAGTCCTAAAATGATTAGTAGGCGAAAAGCTCTTGCCACCTACGTCCGCTCATTGAGATTTCCATTCTAACGCTATACAAGCCGTCTTTAAATGTTGCATCTGTGATGGCAGCATCTTTGATTAAAGCATTCACTTGTGCAGTCACACGAGAATCTTTCAACATGGCATCTTTAACAGTCTCTGTTGAGTTAATTTTTACGCCATAGAGTTTTTCTCCAAGTTGGCGATACCCGTCTGTAATAGCTGCTCGTTTAGCAAGTGCAATCGCTTGTGCAGGAGAAACCGTATGCATTGGCGCGATACCTTCACCATACACAACAAATGATTTTTCATTGCTGAAATCATACATTGCTGCTTTTGGATCTTTAGGTGGCTCCTCTTTTTTTGCGGAGCATCCTAAAACCATAAACATCAATCCGAAACTTGCTAAAAGTACTACAAATTTTTTATTCATAGTGACACCTTAATGTAATTTTTATATTTTAAAGCAACTACTATTCCAACTCTTCGCCAGATGGTGTTTCATCAACAATAAGTGATGATTCAGAGGCTGGCGCATTTTCACCTTCTTCTAATCCTTCAATTTCTGGCTCTTCCTCTTCTTCTTTAGGGCAACGAGCGAGACTTTGTACGACATCTTTACCATCGACAGAAACCACTTTAACACCACTGGTATTACGTCCTGCTTTACGGATGGTTTCCATATCAACACGAATCATTTTACCACTACTGGTGAGTGCCATAAGGTCTTTGTCTTCATCGACAATAACAACACCGACTAAATCGGCAGTTTTTGGAGTAAGTTTCATAGCGATAACACCTTTACCACCACGATTTTGTAAACGATACTCTTCTGCAGTGGTTCGTTTACCGATACCTTTTTCCGTTACCGTTAAAAGCTCTTCTTGGTCATTGTAAATAACAGCAGCGCCTACCACTCTATCGTTTTCTTCTTTAAAACGAATACCGGTGACACCACGTGCCGTTCTTCCAATCTCTCGCGCATCGCCTACTTCAAAACGGATACACATACCTTTTTTCGTAACGATAAAGAGATATTTCGTGTCATGTGTGACAACTTTTGCTGTGACTAATTCATCATCCTCATCCAACGTAATTGCTCTTACACCAACGGAGCGAATATTTTTAAATTCACTAAGGTTTGTACGTTTAATAACACCATTTTTGGTAAAAAATGCAAGTGATTTTGTTTCATCAAAATCCGTTGTTGGAATAATCGCCATGATTTTTTCATCAGCTTGAAGCTGAATGAGATTCACAACAGCTTTACCTTTAGCAGTACGACTTCCTTCAGGAATTCTATACACTTTTAACCAGTAAAGTTGTCCGCGGTCTGTTACAAACATCAAGGTGTCATGGGTATCAGAGACGAAGAAACTTTCAATAAAATCATCATCGTATGTTGTGACAGCAATTTTACCTTTACCACCACGTTTTTGTTTTTCATACTGTTTTACGGGAACACGTTTAATATAACCACGGTGTGTAATGGTGACTACCATTGGCTCATTCGCAATCAAATCTTCCACATCAATATCATCATAATCATCAACAATTTCAGTGATACGTTTCGATTTAAATTTATCTTTTAGCTCAACTAATTCTTCTTTAATTAAATTATTGAGTAATGCTTCGCTACGTAAAATATCGCTTAAGCGTTGAATCTCTTTTAAGAGTTCAGCTAACTCATTTTCAATCTTATCGCGTTCTAATCCCGTTAAACGTTGTAAACGCATATCCAAGATGGCCCCAGCTTGGACTTCAGAGAGACTAAAACGCTCCATCAAACCGTCTTTTGCACTCTTAGTATCGGCACTGCCTTTAATGAGCGCGATAATCTCATCGATATTATCAAGCGCTATTTTAAGTCCCTCTAAAATATGTGCTTTTGCTTTTGCTTTTTCAAGATCAAAAATAGTACGACGAATAATAACGGTCTTCCTGTGACGTAAGAAAAGCTGTAAAAGTTCAATCAGCGTAAATATTTTAGGTTCTTTATTGTGGATAGCAAGCAAAATAACACCAAAGGTTACTTCTAAGTTTGTCGATTTATAAAGGTTATTTAAAACAATATCGCTCATCGCTTCACGTTTGAGTTCAATCACGAGACGAATACCATCACGGTCACTCTCATCGCGAATTTCACTGATACCTTCAATCATTTTTTCTTTAACAAGACCAACAATTTGTTCGATTAAACGTACTTTATTGACTTGGTATGGAAGCTCATCAATAACGATAATATCTTTATTGCCTTTTTTCTCAATATGCACTTTTGAGCGAATTCTAACGCGTCCGCGTCCTGTTCGATATGCTTCTAAGATACCTTTTTTACCAAAGATAATACCGCTGGTTGGGAAGTCTGGACCTTTGATAAACTCCATCACTTCATCAAGCGTTGCTTCTGGATTGTCAATCAACAAAAGAAGCGCATCTAAAAGCTCATCCAAACAGTGTGGAGGAATGTTCGTTGCCATACCAACCGCGATACCGCTTGAACCATTTAAAAGCAAGTTTGGTACACGACTTGGCAAAACATCAGGCTCAATCATACTATCATCGTAGTTAGGGACAAAATCGACGGTGTCTTTATCTAAATCACGAAGAAGTTCTTCTGCTAAAACGGTCATTCGAGCTTCTGTATAACGCATCGCAGCCGCGCTATCGCCATCAATCGAACCAAAGTTTCCTTGACCATCGACCATGGGGATACGCATTGAAAACGGCTGTGCCATACGAACAAGCGCGTCATAAACCGCCGTATCACCATGAGGGTGGTACTTACCGATAACATCACCGACGATACGAGCAGATTTTTTATAGGGACTGCGTGAAGAGACCGCGAGGTCATTCATCGCATACAAAATTCTTCGATGAACAGGTTTAAGTCCATCTCTAGCATCAGGAAGCGCACGACCAATAATAACACTCATCGAGTAGTCAAGATAACTGGTCTTGATCGACTCTTCAATGCTTATTGTTTTAATGTCTTGGTTTGAATCAAAAATATTATCCATCAATTAACCTTACAAATGTAAATTATTTCATTATACTTTAGTTTTCTTTTGTATCAGCTTAGTTTTCCAAAAGGGGTCAGGGCTAAACTTTTAACTTTTTGAGTATTTTGCTCACACCAGCAACGCTTAGAGAAAGTTCTCTTGCAATATCACTTTTCGTATGACCACTAACGTACGCTTTTTGTATGGCATCATTTCGCTCTGATTTATTTTTTACATGTAAAAAAAAATGCGACAGTTTTTCTTGATGTAAAGGCACTATTTGCCCATCTTCTTGCTTGTACTTTATTTTATGAAATGTGTCTATCTGTAATCGCTCCGTGGCACTTAGAGGCACATTTAAACACTCTAACAACTCTTTCATATTGTAGTCCCGTAAAACAAATGCGTTTTGAAGAAATGGAGGCACAGCGTCTTTGAGTATACTGTATGTTGCACAATAAAGATACTCGCCAATTTTTTGGGTTATTTTGGCTTTGATGGGATTGGATTCAATGTATTTAAAGAGGGTTAAGAGATACTTCTCATCTAAAACATACCATGACTTAAACCTATCTTGCCATAGATGTCCTACTCTAGAATGACGTTTATTGAAGTAACTGGCGTATTGCGCACCCAGTTGGCGCATGCCTGATGAGAGGTTTTCACGCGTATTTTGCACTAAAATATGATAGTGGTTATCCATCAAACAAAATGCATGGATGTTAAATTTAAACTCTTTTGCAACATTTGCTAGCAGTTCTATAAACTTTGCTTTATCTTTCTCATCTTCAAAGACATTGCCCTTGGCAACACCTCTGTTATAAACATGATGATATCCCAAACTTTCAATGCGTAATCTTCGTGGCATACTTACTATCTTTTTTTGCTAGAATTATAGCATAGAAGGTTAAAAAGTTAAAAATTTAGCCCTGACCCCTTTTGAAGGAATTTTTGTGTTTGCACGTTTTAATGAAACCATTTTAAAAGTCATAATTATTATAGCAATCCTTGTGATGTTTATTGTTCTTTATACGACAGGTATCGCTTTTGTGTTGGGTATTCATGCCCATTTTATTTTCATTTTACATAAGCTTTCTGCACTGATTATTATTGGGCTTTTAGGCGTCCATGCATGGTTGAGAAGGTGTACGATTCGAAGACTTCTACAAGAATGTGTTGCGATTATTTCAAACAAGCATATTCGCCATGAAGACAACATTGAATTTTTAATTCATAACACTAAAAATCAACCTTTCCAAGAGTTATGTAGCTTGCTTAACTTTGACGCTTCTTTTCTTCAAGCCAAACTACTGGAAAATCATGTGAACGTTGAGAAGAGTGAAGATACTTTAAAAACAATTGCTAAATATAACGACAAAGACATGTATGAAATACTGTTATTGATGATGAAATTACATGTAGAAAAAAACAGCACCTCTCCTATTTATATCAATTCGTGTCGAAATGCGTGACTTAGTTTTCTTTCGCATCTGCCAGAACAAGCGCAAACACTACATTCACATTCTGTTCTTTTAGTAGATGATGTGCTTCTTCCAACGTGCTTCCCGTTGTGATGATATCGTCAATTAAAATGGCATCTATTTTACGTTTACATGTAAAAGTAAAATCACGTTTATGAGCTTGCCTGTAAGCTCTGCTTTTGCCCGAATAACTTTCATGATTTTTTGCTCTTAAACTTCCGTACAGTGGCGTTAAAAAGGGCTGTGTGGCTTTGGCTAAAATGGCACTGTGCGAATAACCGTGTCTCACATGATCGTCAATCGGAATGGCGCAAACGCCTTGAGGTAGCTCAAAGGTTTTCAAAAATTCAAAAAAAGTATGTTTTCCTAGTTGCGCAAAAATTTTGGCGCCAATGTAAGTGTGTTTGGTGTGAAGCAGTGGTGCTATATCGTTGTAGTTATAAAAAGAATAGACTTTCAGTCCGCTTTCCAATACCCTAAAAGCAGGTGTTGGTGCTAAAATCGTTTGCAGACAGGTTTTGCAAAGTGGTTGCCAACTGAGGTTTAAGCAAAGATGGCAACGCATTTACATGTAAAGCTAGTCGATTTTGAGAATGGTCAAAAACGCTTCTTGCGGCAGTTGCACTTTACCGATGGATTTCATACGTTTTTTACCCTCTTTTTGTTTATCAAGCAGTTTTCGTTTCCTCGTAATATCGCCACCGTAGCATTTTGCGGTCACGTTTTTGCCCATCGATTTGACCGTTTCACGCGCGATAACTTTGGTGCCGATACTCGCTTGGATCGCCACTTCAAAAAGTTGTCGTGGAACGATCTCTTTCATCGCTTTGACAAAGTCTCGCCCTCTGGTTTGCGCACTTACCCTTGGAACGATGATAGAAAGTGCATCAACGACCTCACCCGCAACCAAGACGTCTAGTTTCACCAAATCACCCGCTTGATACCCAATCGGTTCGTAATCAAAACTGGCGTAGCCTTTAGAGACTGATTTGAGTTTGTCATAAAAATCCATAACGATTTCATTGAGGGGAATTTCATACTCTAACAGTACACGCTCAGGACTTAAGTAATCCATCTTTTTTTGCAAACCGCGTTTATTGTTCATCAAGATGATGATGTTTCCCAAAAATTCAGTCGGTGTTAATACAGTCGCTTTAACATACGGTTCAGAAATCTCTTCAATCTCATTTACGGGAGGAAGCTCACTTGGATTGTGTATATCCAAATTTGCTCCTTTGGTTGTTTTGACTTTATAGGTAACCGTAGGTGCGGTTGCAATTAAGTCAAGGTCAAACTCCCTCTCCAAACGCTCTTTGATGACTTCCATGTGAAGAAGTCCCAAGAAGCCAACCCTAAAACCAAACCCAAGTGCGGCAGAGGTTTCAGGCTCATACGAGATACTAGAATCATTGAGACTGAGTTTGTCTAACGCGTCACGGAGTTCTTCAAATTTATCAGTTTCAATCGGATAAAGCCCTGCAAAAACAAACTGCTTTGCCTCTTTAAACCCACCGATAGCTTCAGCCGTTTTGCGCTTTGCATCGGTGATAGTGTCGCCCACTTGAACATCACCAACGTTTTTAAGACCTAACACGACGATGCCGACCTCACCCGTTTTAATCTCAGTCGTTTTTTGCATCGCCAAAGGGTGTGGATACATCAAATTAAGCACTTCATGCTTTTTGCCTGTACCCATAACATAGACTTCTTGCCCTTTTTTAATAGAGCCATCGTACACGCGCACTAAGGCAAGCGCACCCAAATAATTATCGAACCAACTGTCGTAAATCAATGCTTTAGTTGGAGCGTTTTCATCGCCTATAGGAGCTGGGATTTTATCGACAATGCTGTCTAAGAGTTCTCGCACACCGATGCCACTTTTTGCACTGACATTTAATGCTTCAGAGCAGTCTAAGCCAATGGTATGCTCTATCTCATCTTTGACACGATCTGGATCAGCCGCAGGAAGGTCTATTTTATTGATAACAGGGATAATTTCTAAGTTATTTTCAAGGGCGATGTAAACATTGGCAATTGTTTGTGCTTCCACGCCTTGAGAGGCATCAACGACAAGAAGCGCTCCATCACTGGAAGCCAAAGAGCGACTTACTTCATACGAAAAGTCCACGTGACCCGGAGTGTCGATCAAGTTAAGAACGTAAGGCTGTCCCTCTTTGACATAAGTTAAACGGACACTTTGCGCTTTGATGGTAATGCCACGTTCTTTTTCGATGTCCATGGTGTCCATCATTTGCGTGGTCATTTCACGTTCACTAACAGCACCACACTCTTGGATCAAACGATCTGCTAACGTGCTTTTACCATGGTCGATATGGGCGATGATTGAAAAGTTACGAATATTTTTCTGCATGCGTTATACAAATAACCCATTAACACTTTCATTGTGATAAACACGACGAATGACTTCTGCAAAAACAGGAGCAACACTGAGCACTTTAATTTTATCGCTTGTCTCTTTTAACGGAATGGTATCTGTGACGATTAATTCATCCAACTCGCCTTTGGCAAGGCGCTCATACGCTGGGCCACTTAAAACAGCGTGTGTACAACATGCCATAACGCTGGTTGCACCTTTTTTCTTCAAGACTTCAGCCGCTTTCACAATCGTGCCCGCAGTATCAATCATATCATCGACCAAGATGACATCTTTGCCATTTACATCACCAATGATATTCATCACTTCAGACTCATTGGCTTTTTCACGGCGTTTATCAACAATGACCATATCCACGCCAAGGAGTTTTGCAAAGCTTCTTGCACGAGCCACACCACCGATATCTGGGCTTGCAATAATTGGGTTTTTGAGATTTTTTGCTTTGACATAGTCGTTAAAGATAATAGAACCATAGAGGTTATCTACGGGGATATCAAAGAAACCTTGAATTTGACCGGCATGAAGGTCAATCGTCACAACACGATCAACACCGGCTGTTTGAATCATATTTGCAACGAGTTTAGCAGTAATTGGAACGCGAGGTGCTGCCTTTCTATCTTGTCTTGCATAACCAAAGTAAGGCATGACAGCGGTAATACTATTTGCCGAACTTCGTCTTAAAGCATCGGTTAAAATAAGTAATTCCATTAAATTTATATTTGCGGGTGCACACGTTGATTGGATGATAAAAACATCTTTTCCACGGACACTTTCACTGACTTGAACACTGATTTCCCCATCACTAAAGCGCTTAATTTCAGCCGCCGATAGAGGAAGAGAAAGATGTTTTGCAACACGTTTAGCAAACTCTGGATTTGCTGTTCCTGCAAAGACTTTATAGCCTCTCATATTCTATATCCTTTAACATCAAAAAGTTCTCTATTTTAACGCAAAGGGACTTAAGATAGCGTTAAGATTATAAAATGCATCGCCTCTTTGGGCAGTTCTACTTAACCCTTTTTTAATCTTCATTCTTAACACTCCTTTAACACTTAAGTGTCATAATACGTTTAATTATAGTTAATATTGAGGTAGCTTATGAATAGTTTACGCCGTTTTACGTCATTGTGTATCGGTTTTTCATTTTTAGTGATGAGTTATACAGGCATTTTACTGTTTATTGCCCCCAAAGGAAGAGTTGCTAATTGGACGAATTGGGAACTTTTGGGCTTAGATAAAACACAATACACCAACTTACATGTCAGTTTTATGGTTCTTTTTTTAGCTGGGATGATTGTGCATATTTACCTTAATTGGGGTATTCTAATCAATTATCTTAAAAATAAAACACGCTCTTTTTCGTTACTGACCAAAGAGTTTCTCTTGGCCTTTGGCTTTAACCTTCTCTTTTTAATTGGCACGCTCTATTACTGGTCTCCTTTTGATGAATTTCTTAATTTTGAAGATGATATTAAGAGTTCATGGGAGAAAAAAACTCTTTCAAAAGCACCTTACGGACATGCTGAACTCTCAACGCTCCAAGAGTTTGCACTGCGTACCAACACCGATATTAAGACGCTGATGCAAAAACTGACCCGTGCAAAATTACAAGGTGTGCAAGAAGACCAAACGATTGCCGACATTGCTAAACTCAACCATTATTCACCAGCGCAAATGTTTGACATTATGAATGCACAACCAACAACACCTACTTTAAAAGAGGGAGGAGGGTATGGAAGGATGACACTAAAAGATGCATCTAGCACGTACGCCTTTTCTTATGAAATAGCTGTAAAATCGCTTCAAGAAAAAGGTTATAATGCAACAGAAACTTCGACATTGCGAGACATTGCGGATGCTTTACATGTAAAGCCTATTGATCTATTAGAATCGTTAAAATCATCCACGACAAAGGAGTAAAGATGAAACGAACATTATGCTTTTTAGTATTGATATCCCTTGTGAGTTTGGGGCTGTATGCTGCAGATTTACCAGCACGCGGACCTTTAACATTTGAAGCATACGATAAAAACAAAGATGGCGTTATTACCGAAGATGAATTTAATAGCGTTAAAAGCGAACGAATGAGTGCTATGGCAGATGCGGGTATGCCAATGCGAAATGCTGCCAATTCACCCGATTTTTCGTATTTTGATGCCAATAAAGACGGAAAAGTAACCAAAGAGGAGTTTCAACAAGGACAACTCAAACGTATGCAAGAAAACAGACAAGGCAGAGGAAGAATGCAATAGTCTTAAGAGGCGACCAAGTCGCCTCTTTCTAGCCTCTACTGGAGATAAAAATACCCAATACGATCAGTGCTAGTCCTAAAATTTTATACAAGGTCACACTCTCACTAAACAGATAAACCGATGAGATAAAAACAACAACGAAAGTTAAGCCCATAAACGGATAAGCATAGCTTAGCTCAAATTTTGTCATTGCCGCCATCCAACATAAAGATGCCACAAACGCAGAGACAAACCCACTTAAGATAAATGGATCTAAAAAGAGTTTCAGTAAAAAGATGAGCTTTTCAGCAGACGCGTCAGGTAAATGACCATGAAAAGGAATACGCCATTTAATGACAAGTTGCCCGTATACCGTAAAAAAAATCGTTCCAAAGATATATAAATGTGCCATTAACATTCGCTCCATTTCATTAAAACTTCACAGACTTCATCCACTTCTTCTAATGTGATACCATAATACATTGGCAAACGCACTAAGCGTTCGCTCTCTTTTGTGGTATAGATATCTTCTTGAAACATATGTCCATATTTAAGGCCTGCTGGTGCGCTGTGTAATGGAATGTAGTGAAAAACAGCACCAATACTTGCCTCTTTGAATCTTTCTAAAAGGGCTGTTCTCTCTTCTAAATTTTTTACTTTGAGATAGAACATATGCGCGTTATGAACGCATTCGCTTGGAATCGTTGCTAGTTCCAAAAGACCTTTCTTTGCCAAAGGTTCTAATCGTTCAAAATAGGCTTTCCAGGTATTGAGTCGATGGGTTTGAATAGCATCGACCATTTCCAAATTACCCCATAAATAGGCCGCTTGAAGCTCACTTGGCAAGTAGCTACTGCCTATATCCATCCAGCCGTACTTATCAACCATGCCTCTAAAAAATTGACTTCGATTCGTCCCTTTTTCACGAATAATTTCAGCTCTTTGAGAAAAGCGTTCATCATTAATCAAGAGTAATCCGCCTTCACCACCGCTAGTGATATTTTTAGTCTCGTGGAAGCTAAACGCACCTAAATGTCCTATCGTACCAAGGGGTCTTCCTTTATAGGTTGCTTCAAACCCTTGTGCAGCATCTTCAACAACATAAAGATTATGGCGTGTTGCAATATCCATAATCGCATCCATATCACATCCAACCCCAGCGTAGTGAACAGGTACAATGGCTTTTGTTTTAGGTGTAATAGCCGCTTCAATCAGACGCTCGTCAATATTCATGGTATCTGCTCTTACATCCACAAAAATGATTTTAGCCCCACGCAAGGCAAACGCATCAGCTGTGCTTACAAAGGTGTAGCTAGGCATAATAACTTCATCGCCCGCTTGAATATCTAAAAGCAAGGCCGCCATCTCTAATGCATGCGTACACGAAGGCGTTAAAAGTGTTTTATAACAGTGATATCGCTCTTCAAACCATTTTTGACAGCGTTTACCAAAAGGACCATCTCCTGACATTTTAAGGCTGTTCATGGCTTCTAAAACATATTTTTCTTCATTACCAGTTCGTGGAGGTTTATTAAAATGAATCATCTTCATGTTCTCTTCATCTAGTTTATAGAGCTTTTCAAACTCTGTGATCACTTTCAAAACACTGTTTTAAAAGTAGCATTGACGCTTGGTTTCTTATCGAAATTTGCGCACCTTGATAGTGTTTTACTGTTTTACATGTCAATTAAAAATCGGATTATCGTATCGTACTTTTGAGGAAATTTTTGGCATTTTCACCCTCATTTAAAATCACATCAATGACACTCACGCCATGTTCAAACGGTGGAAAAAGCTGATGATATTCTTGATACCCACCATAATCCATCCATTCTACGGCAATTCCCGCTGCTTTGAAAATGGATTCGTCTAAATAATCTCGTGCCGCAGGACCGCTTAGATAGGTCGTTGCACCCAAATCTTGACATAACGCTAAAAGACGTTCACTTTTCCCTTCCGCTAAAACGAACTCTTTGGAATCTCGAATGATGGTTTTAATTCCGAGCATTCCGCAGATTGCGTCAATAAAATGGCGGTTAATCTCGCTGATGTATTCTGAGGTCGCATTCAGATACAATGCTTCAAATTGCTCTTTATACGCCTTAAAATGCGGTGCTTTTGCATAATTTTGAGCGATACTTTTCCAATGGTTCACGTTCCATTTGGTATCCGTAATCTTTGTTTCATTGATTTTCTGATGCAAACTCTCTTGGCGCACAGGGATACTTAACCATTGAAGTCCATTTTGTGTTTTGATTTTATTGCGATTACGCCAATCATTTTTAGTGTACTGCATATCATCATACAGCACAAATTCATCGACACTGCCGATGATATCAAAATACCCTTTCCAAGGTATATAATTAGACTGTAAAATAGCGATTTTTTTCATAAATTAATCATCTCTTGAATAATATAAAGTGGCCTTCGTTTAACTTCATCAAATATTTTTCCAATATATAAACCGGTAATGCCAATAATGGCAAATAAGAGACCGAACATAAAAAACATTGATACCATTAAACTGGTCCAACCCTCAGCAGGGGTGTGAAAGAAAAAGTAACGAATCACAAGCCATCCAGCAAAAATCAAGCTTATAAAAGCGATACCAAAGCCAAGTTGAATCGATAAACGAAGCGGTTTATTGGAATGCGAAATAATCGAATCTGTCGCAAGACGAATCAATTTTGAAAGATTGTAGGAGGATTGTCCATACGCTCGCGGTGCATGTTCAATATCAATTTCCGTTTTCTTAAAACCGACCATTTTCGCAAACAACAAAAAATCGCGACTGTGTTCACGGTAGCGATTGATGGTCGCTATCACTTTATGAGCATAAATCCCAAAGTTAGCAATACTGTTGTCATGCTTATTGTCTGTGAAATATTCTAAGACACGATTAAAAGCACGTGAGCCTAAACGTTTAAAAAAGCTGTCTTGTCTTTGGGCGCGTCTTCCAAAAACAATGTCATAACCTTCGATTGCTTTATTATAAAGTTTAATAATCTCCTCAGGGCGATCTTGTAAATCGCAGTCCATAACCACAACCCATTCGCCTTTGGCATGATCAAGTCCTGCGGTAATAGCATAATGCTGTCCAAAATTCCGAGAAAGGTTAATGCCTTTAACTCTTTCATCGCGAGCACACAACATCACAATTCGCTCCCACGAACCTTGCGGGCACGCATCATTCACTAAAATAATTTCAAACTGTTCTGTAATTTGAGAAAGCGTTTTAACTAAACGTTCATACAGCTCAAACAAGCACTCTTTACAGCCATAAATTGGAGAAACCACACTGATCTTAACAGACTCCACGCACGACCTTTACATGTAATTTAAGGAGCGGTCATTATACGCTTTTTCTTCCTTGCTTCCGCTTTAGTTTTTTTCTCATAAAGTGGGTTTTTTTCAAAAACGACAACACTGTATTCACCAATGTAAAACTGTTCAATTGGATCAGGCATATTCATATGTTTTATCGCTGAATAGAAATCGTCTATATCTTCTGGTTTGAGCATAAAAAAGACTTTTCCATCGGTTGAATCTTTTTGATACCACCTATCGCTCGAAAGCCATTTTTCCAACGTTACATTTTCATCGCTGATTTCTATCGGACGAATATCGATATCCCCATCACTAAAAACAGTGTAAATGTGTGAATCCCAATACTCTGCGTAACCAAAATGAAGTCCCTTACTTTTGAGCTCTTCCACTAAGGCGATTCGCTTATCGACAATCGCTCTCCATCCATCTGGTGAGACATAATTCCATGACAATCCCATTGCCATTACGAGTGCTAAAGATAGAAGCAATTTAATAAACAAAGAAAAGAATCGCCACATAATCACATTACAGATTAATATCATCATCAAAAAGGGAGAAATATAGCGTATATTGTTGCGCGCTGCCCATGCATTTTCATGCAAAGAAGTTGTCGCATAAAGGGTAAAAATAAGTGCAAATCCCACATACGAAAATAAGACGAAGAGTCGTTCCGTCGCGCTCATTTGATAATATGCTCTTTTAATATACAAAGCCGGTACAATCAATACAAAGGGGAAAAGCCCAAATTTTAAAAGAGAAACTACCCCTTCAAGAGAAGAGATACGCACATTAGCATTCCATTCTGCCCCTATAAAATTGAGTAATCCCAAGAGTGCATGTATGGCATGAACAGGTAAATCTTCCAAGGGTACCAATACAGCGTTATTTGCACCACCTGCAAAATGTAACCGTTCAAAAAGATTATAGTGGGTCACTGTTCCAATCGCCATAATAATACATGCAAATGCAAAAATGACCATTCGTTTGACTGTAAGCATACGTAAAAGCGTCGCTTTAAATGTTTTAAGGCTATCACGTGCAAAATAGATCATGAGTGCCAATGCCCCAAAAAAAGGTGTAATGTAATAGACAAAAAAGCGAATAGGATTGGCTAAAACGAGCAAGTAGAGTAAAATCATAAAGAAAATAAAGGCTTTAATCTGTGTGCTTTTGCTGATGACATGAGGACTGAGTTTTCGAAAAATAAACATAAAAGCTATCATAAAAATAAAGTACCATGTATAAGCGGCCTCACCGTATAATTCTCTTAAATACATCGGTGAATACGCGATACACACAACAACGCCACCCATAATAGATGAAGCGCGAGAAAGCATTAATGAACGTAAAAACCAGTAAATAAAAACGACCATAAATATACTAACTTCAAATACCGTAAACGCATGCGCAAAATAACCATTTTTATCGGCTAAAACCCAAGGAATAACTAAAAGTTGTTTATAAAAGACCCATAAATCATTATTGACATACCACCAATGACTTGGGAAGAATGTTCCTGCTAATACGATCTCTTCTGCTAAAATGTTTGCAATGGCAGCATCAGAATTGAAAAATGCACGATAAGTTTTAAAAATATAAAAACTGATTTCGTACAAAACAACGCTTAGAAGCAACAAAGCGCCTAAAAGAGGAAGGTGCTTTTTGAGGAGGTATTTGAAATGCATCTTTTTTGTCATGCTTACTCTCGGTTAGATAAGAATTCAATCGCTTTTTGGTAGTAACGGCTATGTTCTAACCCTTCTGCTTTTAACTCATTAATATATAAAACCAATCGTTCATCGATTTTTGTGATGATTTCATCTAAATCATCGGTCAATGTAATCAGTTCTATATCTTCAGGGCGAATCGTATGATGCTCTACCATCGTCGTTTTGATAAAATCATAGAGTTTTTCCCAATAGCATTTACCGTACAAGAAAATACTAATTTTTGTAATTTTTCCTGTTTGTGTTAATGTTAAGGCTTCAAAAAGCTCATCGAGCGTACCAAAACCACCGGGAAAGATAACATAAGAAAGTGAATATTTTATTAACATGACTTTGCGAACAAAAAAATAATCGAAGCTAAGATGTTTCGTTGTATAAGCATTACCCGATTGTTCATGCGGAAGATTGATATTTAAACCGATGGATTCACATTTTTGGGTATCAAAGGCTCCTTTATTCGCTGCTTCCATGATACCATGTGAGCCACCGGTGACGATAGAATACCCTCTTTGCCCTAATCGATTAGCAAGGGCATACGCTTCTTTATAATAATGGTTATTAGGGTGGAAACGCGCACTGCCAAAAAAAGTAACCGAAGGACCTAAGTCTTGAAGCTCATCAAACCCTTTCACGAAGTCTGACATAATACGTAGCACACTCCATTCATTGGTATGTGCTGTGTCCTTAATACGCTTAAATTGCTCCATGCGATGTTATCGAAGCTTTTCTAAACGTTCACGTTTAGTGCCAATTTCTCCGATTTGAACACCAAAGTTTCCGTCCACTATCACAACTTCGCCCATAGCAATGACTTTATCACCGACTAAAATTTCTAAAGGATCATTCGCTAATTGGTCCAGTTCAATAACAGAACCAATGTCCATACTAAGCACATCTTTGAGGAGCATTTTTTTTGAACCAATGCGTACACGAATAGGAAGTTTAACGTCTTTAATCAATTCAATATTGCTTAATTCTTCTGGAGTCATATTGGTTGTTGTTTTACGAGGTTCTTCAACCATTATTTCTGGAGCAGATACGGATGGACTTGATGCCATAACAGTGGGTTCTTCACCAATAAGAGGCACTAATTCATGCGTAATCGCAAACGAAATGACATCATGAGAGTGATGAATGGCCAGATGATAAATAAAGAGTTTTTCATACCCTTTAAAATCAACTTCGCTGTTTGCATCAATATACTCAACACTGTTAATCTCAAACTCTAATTTTGGCATATTTTTTTGACTGCCAAGAGAACGTGAAAAAGCACTTAAAATATTAGAAATAATCTCTTTGATGGCATCTAAATCCTCAGAATCCATCTCCTCTTTCTCATTGCCTTCTCCACCAAGCATCATATCGCCAATTGCCGTTGCAATAGACGTTGCAACCGTAACACGCATACGCCCATTCATTTGCCCGCCAACGGTAACATCAAGCTTGGCTAAAGGAGGACTGAGTTTGAGTTTACTCTCGCCACTCTCTTCTTTATTTAATTCAACAGTAGGTGCGATACCTGTTAATCCCTCTATGGTTGAAACAATTTCTTGTTCTAATAATTGTACAAATGTATTATTCACACCTTACCCCTGTTGTTGTATATCAAAGGATGAAATTTTTGACATTCTCACTTGCTCAAGTTTTTCAAGTGCGCTTTTAACTTCATCTTTATCCGTTTTAACGAGTTCTTCGATTTTTATAGATTTTCGAAATCGATGCAAGCCAATTTCTGCTAAAAAAAGTTCTTTTTTATCAATCATTACGATTGCTTTATCATCGGCGGCACGATCCAGTCTAATAATATCACCTTTTTTCAAATCCAATAAGTCACCTACGCTAAGCTCTGCTCTACCGATAATGGCTTCATTAAAGACTTCTGCACGTGAGATGAGAGTATTAAGCTCTTTATTACGGCTTTTTTTAGCACTGGTTTCACCCAACATAATATCACGATTTGCCAAACGTGACAAGATGGGTTCCAAATAGATAACCGGATAACATAGGTTAATCATTCCGCTAGAATTTCCAATGATAATCTCCATAACAACCATAATAACAATTTCGTTTTGGGAGACAATCTGTACGACGTTAGGACTGGACTCTTTGGTTTCTACCGTTGGATACATATCCGTAATGGGAGCCCAACCTTCTTTAAGACGTTGCATGATAATACGCAAAATGGCATCGAGAAGATTAAGTTCAATATCGGTAAGTTCACGTGTTGCTTCGTAGGCTTCCCCTATACCACCTAAAAGTCTGTCTATCATTGGAAACGCGATGGAAGGGTTAATCTCGATAATACAATTACCATCCAGTGGTTTAATGGAGAAGACATTAAAACTAGTAGGGCTAGGAAGTGACATCAAAAACTCACCATACGTCATCTGATCGACAGAATGGAGTTGAATTTCAACGATACTACGCATAATAGAGGAGATTTGCGACGCAAGATTTCTCGCCATTTTATCGTGAATACCTTTAACCGCACGAAGCTGCTCTTTTGAAACACGATTGGGACGTTTAAAATCATAAAGGATTACTTGCCGTGTGTCATTGCCTTCGCTTTCACTAACAAGCGTATCGCCCTCTTCTTCAACAACTTCTAATAGTGCGTCAATCTCTTCTTGACTTAGAATATCAGCCATTGTATAGTCCCAACTGTTCTTTTATCTTCGTTAAAAGTTTTTTATGGATTTGAGAAATTCTCGACTCACTTATCTCTAGTATTTCACTGATTTCTTTTAAATTCAACTCTTCAAAATAGTAAAGCTGAATAATCATCTGCTCTCGTTCGCTAAAGGTTGATAAGATAGCATGAATCATCTCTAGCAATTCATCTTTTTCAACTTTTTGAGCGGTATCTTCACCTGAGAGAATGGTGACTTGTTCGTTTAATGACATCACGGAGACAATCATTGAGCTGTTTCTAGCTTCCGCTACTTTTTCAATATCTTCGCCTAAAACTTTTGCTAAGTAAGCATCGTCAGGCTCATTACCATGTTCACCCAAATACGCCGTAATTTCTTGATCAACCATTTTAATGAGGCGTCTATTTGACCGACTCATCGTATCCAAAGAGCGTAAAAAATCAAGCATGGAGCCATAAACGCGCTTTTTACCGTATCCCCAAAAAGAGTCATTCTGGTCTTTATCGTAACGGCGAGACAGTTTAATCATCTCTTCTGTGCCAATAGAGATAAGATCATTGACATCCACAGAAGCAGGAAGCCTTTCACGTAAACGATAGGCCATCGCTCTTACAGCAGGTAAGTACTGCAGAACAAGTTCATCCTGCTCTTTTTTAAGATTTTGGCTATAAGGATTAGGCTGCTTTTTTAACGTAGGATTCATTACTCTCTGTTGAGCCTTTCATTAACTTTTCATAGTGCTGGTTCATATTTTCAATACTGCTTAAAAGATTTTCCATCACTTTTTCTCTGTTTTCAAGTTCATGGATAAAATAATCACCAATGTTTTCATGCTCTTTTTTGTTAAAGATAAATGTACTCATACGCTCTAAGTCAAAGAAGTTCATGATAGCCAAATGGATGATCAAATAAAAAACCAGCGTAATCTCTAATGTATAAAAGAGAATCTCTTCTGGCTCAGAAAAATTCAATATGGAAAACGCCAATCCTATAAAAAAACCACTAATGGTAAAAAAATAGATAAAATTTTCTGATTTGACCATACAATATACCTTTGTGAAATGTATCTAAAATTGCTCAATAATACGCTTAAAAAAGCTCCCGAAACTCTTTCCTGTATCACTTTTAAGCACTTTTCGTTCCAATTTATACACAAGGTTGTTCACAATGCGCTTCATATCCAAAGATGCCATTGAATTGGGTGCGTCATTTGTAAAAAGGGTACGTTGTTTGATACTCTTTGAAACCACCTTATCCTCAGGTAATTTTCCGATTAAATTCAGTTTCAATCCATTGCCAATGTTCGCTTGCGCTACTTTATTAATTTTATCAAAAATGAGCTGCGCCTCTTTTTCGCTTTTGGTCATGTTTAAAATAAGATGGATGTTAGACTGTGTTTTACTGGTAATTTTAATCGTTGCATACGCATCTGTAATCGCAGCAGGATCAGGAACAGTCACAACAATGACTTCATCCGCCGCTTCTAAGAACAGCTGAATATGTTCTCCAATACCCGCCCCCGTATCAATAATCATAAAATCTAAATCATCAAGCACTTTTGTCTCTTCCAAAAAGCGCTCAAATAAAAACTGCTCAGAGTATTTTAATATCTCATCACCGCTTTCACCCGGAATAAGCAGTAAATTCTTTTTAATAGGGACGATGACATCTTTTAGGGAACATTCTCCTTTTAAGACATGGAGAATATTTTTATCAATGCGAACGTTGAGGATGACATCAAGATTGGCAAGTCCAATATCCGCATCAAATAACGCCACCTTGTATCCATTATTAGACAAGATATTTGCCATGTTTGCACTAATGGTGCTTTTACCAACGCCACCTTTACCGCTGGTAATAGCAATGAACTTCGTACTACTGTGTTCTTTATTGGACGCCCCAACCAATTCTTGAAGTTTATTCGCCTGTGTTTCCATGTTCACCTCTTTTTTTCTCAAAACCATCAAGAATACATTCAACCAAAAAGTCACTGGATGCTGGAACAATATCATCAGGGACTTCTTGACCAATGGAAAAATAGCTCACGGGTTTATCGGTATCATAAATCAAAGAAAATATCGTTCCAAAAACCTTAGTCTCGTCAAATTTTGTAAAAATCAGCGTATCGATATTTAAAAATGAGAAATTTTTAAAGACCTCTTTTAAATCTTCTAGTTTACTTCCTGCCGATAAAACCAAATTAACATCGATTTGAAAATTACTACTTTGGATAAACTTATTGAGTTTAATCAATTTCTCTTTGTCGTATTGCGAACTTCCTACGGTATCGATTAAAATTACATCGCAATGTGCCAATGAAGAGAGCGCATTGTTAAAATCAGCAGGTTCAACCACATCTTCAATAGGTAAACGCATCATTTTTGCGTACTGAAACAGCTGTTCAACCGCTCCAATACGATACGTATCAAGGGTAATAATCCCCACTTTAGAGCGTTTTTCCTGAATGTACGAGTAACGCGCCGCCAACTTCGCAATCGTCGTTGTTTTACCGACTCCCGTTGGTCCTACAAACATCATTACCCGCTTGGAGCCTTTGGAAAGTTCTTCTTCCATCCTGACAGGGATAAGCTTACGAAGTAACACTTGAAAATAGCGTTTAATGGTCTCACTGCTGTTTTTCATACGGCTAGGCATATGCTCTAGCGTTAAATTCATAATATTTTCAAGATGGTCTTCGCCCATACCGCTGGTTTTTGCCAGTTTATAAATTTCGGCAAATTCAGAAGGAATCGCTAGATGGTTACGATGGTGCGCTTTTTCTTCCCAAAACATCTCTTGAATCAACTTAATTTTATCAGCGAGCTTATTAATTTCGCACTTAATCTCGCCCATACTTTCATTGTTCTGATTGCGCTCTGCTTGCCTAAGTGTATTGTTGGTACTGCCACCTATATCACTTGTCGCTTGTGCAATTTGAGAGATTTGTTTGGCTGCTTCGGAAAGACTAAAGAGAACATCTTCCCCGCTTTTGTATTTAGAATCAACTCTACTAGGCTCCATTTTGGGTGCAATCGGCGGCGTAGGTTGGTCTTCTTCAATCGCAACAACCACTTCATACAGTGCTGATGTGCTGATTGTTTTTTTGCGAATTTGTTTGGTACTAATCACCAAAGCGTTTTCACCACACTCGTGTTGAGCGAGTTTCAGTGCTTCTGCTGGTGTTTCTCCACTAAACGTATGAAATTTCACCCATTATCCTTTGAAACTTTTTAGCATAAAAAGTGGAACGACAACGGACAAACGCTCACTCCACTTGGGGTGTGGAACGATTAAGTTGTGTTGATTGCGTTTGAGATTATCGAAAAATATTATATCTAAATCAAGCGTTCTTGGTCCATTTTTAAAGAGCCTTACACGCCCAAATTGATCTTCTACATGTAAAAGTATTTTGAGCAATGCTTTTACATGTAAAGATGTCTCCAAGACCATCACTGCGTTATAAAAGTCATTTTGTTCGGTGTAACCAAAAGCTGGGTTTTGCAAAATGGGTGATGTTTCACGTACATGAAACCGTCTGTCATTGAGTAACCGACGATACAATGCAACAAATCGCTTTTTAACATCACCCACATTACCACCAAGACCAATCACCACTTCATAACGAAATGCATTGGCATGACGTTTACGAACAGGAAAAAAAGAAATTTTTTCTAATTTCACCCCATAACCTCAGCGCCATGACTTCGTACGACAATCGTATCTTCGATGCGAACGCCAAATTGCTCTGGCAAATAAATACCTGGCTCAATGGTGAAGACCATATTTTCTTCGATAATGGTTTCACTTCGTGCGCCAATCACAGGAAGTTCGTGAATATCAAGTCCCACGCCGTGCCCTGTTGAGTGAATAAAAAATGCTCCAAAGCCTGCTTGGTCAATCACATCACGTGCCGCTTTATCAATCTCTTTGGCTTTGACACCCACTTTAACAGCATTGAGTGCCGCTTCTTGTGCCCGCAAAACCGTATCATACACTTTTTGCTGGAAGGAATTTTTGAAGTATTGCTCTTTACTAAAATTAAAATGCTCATCAAAAGAGCTTGTGCGTGTTCTATCAGAACAGTAGCGTGCATACTTAACCCCAGCATCCAAAAGCACCAATTCGCCGTGTTGTAAGACTTTTGATGTTGGAAGCGCATGTGGTTTAGCAGCATTTTCACCCAAGGCTACGATGGGGGAAAAACTAAGCTCTAAAGCACCTTTGTATTTAAAAATCGACTCGGCTTCAAAATGAGCCATCTTTTCATCCAGCCCTAAACCACCCTCTTTTAAAAATTCCCCAAAGCGTGTAAATGCATCTCTGCCAAACAACGCGGCTTTTTTCAGTGTTTGAAGTTCCGCTTCGCTTTTAATCATACGTTTTTTTTGTGAAAAATTGGGTTTTTCTTGAAAATGGATACTAAGCTTATCACTGAGTCTTGCATAAGCATCCACACTCCATTCACTAGGATTGTATGCTAAGGATTTAATACCGCTTTTTCGAATGAGCAAACGTGCCGTCTTTAATAAGTCACGTCTGTCGCCTTCAATCACAGAAGCACCGTGAATCACTTCAGAAGCCTCTGTGGTATAACGTGGGTCGGTAATAAAAAATGCTTCGCTTCCTAGTTTTAAAAAAACGGCATTATCGCATGAAAAGCCACACTCAAAATAGAGTGCATTTTCATCTTTGAGGATATAGTTCACGTTATGCTTTTGCTTGTTGTTGTGCCGCTTGAGCTTTACGAATCGCATCGATTTCGCCTAGCATTTGCATCATAGAAATCATTGCCAAGTGGTAACCAAATGGTCCAAAACCGCTAATTTGTCCAGTACAAACAGGTGCAATCATACTTTTTTGGCGGAACTCTTCACGTCTGTAAATATTGCTGATATGTACTTCAATCGCAGGTAATGATACGGCACTAATGGCATCACGAATCGCGATAGACGTATGTGTGTAGGCTGCTGGATTGATGATGATACCATCGGCGTCACCTAAGCATTCTTGGATTTTATCAACCATTTCGCCTTCTAAATTGGATTGGAAAAATTCGATTTCGAAATCATTTTGTTTTGCAACCGCTTCCATTTGAGAATGAATCTCTTCAAGTTTCATCGCGCCGTACACGCTTTGTTCACGGTGACCGAGCATATTAAGATTTGGACCTTGAATGACAACTATTTTCATCTTTTACCTTTTGTTTAAAATTTAGTCTTATTATATCAAGGGTTTGTTTAGGATACAATTACACGAATTTTTCGTTTGAAGAATACTCTTTCAAACGTGTAAACAAAGGAAAAAAGTGACATTAATAACCGCTGATTTTGTACTCGTGTGCAATGACACATTTGACATTATTGAACACGGTGGCGTTTTATTTGACACAACCATCGTTGAAGTGGGCAATGGTGAAGATTTACGTGCCAAGCACCCTACTGCAACCCTTATTACCACACCTAAAAACAGCGTTATTCTGCCTGGACTCATTAACGCGCACGTTCATTTAGAGTTTAGCGCCAACCAAAGTATGCTTCACTATGGCGACTTCATTCCTTGGCTTCAATCAGTCATCAAACACCGTGAAGAACTTAGCGCACTTGCCACAACGGAACTGATTACATGTAAACTTCAAGAGATGCTCCAAAGCGGTACCACAACCCTTGGTGCAATTAGTAGCTTTGGAGCTGATTTAGAAGCGTGTACGCAAACACCGCAACGTGTCGTCTATTTTAATGAAGTATTAGGTTCAGTTCCAAGCGCGGTAGATGCGATGTACAATGATTTTGTAGGACGCTTAGAGGCTTCAAAAGAATTGACATCGCATCGCTTTATTCCTGCGATTTCGGTGCATTCACCCTACTCAACGCATCCAATTTTGGCAAAAAAAGCCCTGCAATTAGCACGTGATGAAGGATGTGTGGTTTCAACGCATTTTATGGAGAGCCCAGCAGAGCGACGTTGGTTAGATGAAGGTGCGGGAGATTTTCAGACATTCTTTAATGCCTTTAATCCTCATGCTAAACCCATGTGCAGTGCGATGGAGTATTTAGCGCTTTTTGAACACAACGACACACTTTTTACGCATGGCGTTCAAGCCACTGAGCAGGAGTTAAATGTCATCGCGACACAAAAAGCGACTTTGACACATTGCCCTGTTTCCAACCGACTTTTAGGTGTGGGGAAACTAGACCTTGCAACGGTTAAAGAACAGAACATTAACCTTACCATTGGCACCGATGGACTGAGTTCAAATATCTCTTTGAACCTTTGGGATGAATTACGATGCGCTTTAATGATGCACGCGCAAGAAGAACTTTCAACGCTTGCCATCACGCTGTTACAAGGTATTACATGTAATGCTTCAAAGGCACTCAAACTTCCATGTGGAACGCTTCATGCAGGCAATTACGCCGATATGATTGTTGCAACGTTGCCACAACCTTGCGAGACGAAAGACGTGGCATTACAGCTTATTTTACAGACGAAACAAACGCTTATGACGTTTATTGATGGAGAAAAACTATGTTAGATTTGATTAAAAAACCGTTTCTTTGGGTGGGCGCACTTTTAAATTACATCCAAAATCATTTTAAAGCACTGCTTTTTATTTTGATTGTCGTACTGATTTATGGCTCTCAAGAAGAGTTAAAAACCCCTAATTTAGCTGTGGTGAAAATCGAAGGAGAAATCACACAAATCGATGACATCTTAGAGACAATTAACAAAGCCGATAAAGACGAACACATCAAAGGTGTGCTTTTACATGTAAATTCTCCCGGAGGAGCGTTAGCGCCTTCGATTGAACTTTCTATGGCTATCAAACGTTTGGCAATGCATAAACCCGTTGTTGCCTATGCCGCAGGCAGTATGACCAGTGGGAGTTATTACGCGTCGATTTGGTCCAATTACATCGTGGCAAATCCGGGTGCGTTTATCGGCTCAATTGGCGTTCTTTTTCAAGCGCCCAATGTTGCTGAACTGGCTAAAAAACTGGGTATTTCTGAACAAATTATCACGGCAGGCGATTACAAGCAGATGGGAACGTTTACGCGTGAATGGACACCAAAAGAGCGAGGCGCTTTAAAAGGTCTTATTGATGATGCATATGGTTTGTTTGTCCATGATGTAGCCACAGCGCGCGGTCTAGATGAAACCAAACCCAATGAGTTTGCAAACGCACAAGTTTTCATTGCCAGTAAAGCATTACATGTAAAACTGATTGATGAGATTGGTTCTATCAATGAAGCCAAAGAAAAAGTTGAAGAACTTGCGCAAGTCAAACAACCCATCTGGCAAAAACCAGACCCGATGGACAAATGGATGAAAAAGCTTGAAAGTAGCTCAAAATTACCTATTTTTAATTTAATGGGATACTTGAAATAATGCAAAAATCATCGCTTTCGCTTCAATTTATACAAACCGCTTATGTACTTCTAGGCACGATGTCGATGGCATTTGCCGTTGTTTGCTTTCTCTCTCCCAATAACATGGTCACAGGAGGTGGCATCGGCATTGCTTTGATTTTGCATTTTTTTATGACACAATTAACGCTTGGAACGTTACTGGTTATCGTCAGTGCGCCTTTTGTTCTTTTGGGATTTATCTATTTTGGTAAGCTCTATACGATGAAAACCTTTATGGCGCTTCTTGCAACATCGTTTTTTACCGACCTTTTTCGAGAATTTTTGCATCTAAAACCTCTGACCGATGATATTTTATTGGCCGCGATTTTTGGAGGTATTTTTATAGGGCTTGGCGTAGGACTGGTCATTAAAGGTCGCTCTTCCACAGGCAGTACCTCTGTCGTCGGCGAAATTGTTGCCATGAAAACAAAACTCAAAGCCGCTGAAGTTTTACTGATCATCGACGTTACCATTATGGTTGCCTATATTTTCGCTTATGGTGACATGAAAAAAGCGCTTTACAGTATGCTTGGCGTGTATGTCACTTCTAAAGTCATCGATATGATTTTAACGGGACGTCCTTCCAAAAAAGTCGTCAATATCGTCTCAAATAATGTTGAAGCTTTAACCGAGCAAATTCGCGAAAGGATTGAAGAACATGGTACCATTTTTACAGGCGTGGGATTGCACCATCAAAAGCAGACAAAAACGGTTATTTTACTCTCGGTTGAAACCTCAAAAATTCAGCTGTTAAAAGATATTATCCGCGAGTATGACCCAGAAGCGTTTCTCATTATCTCTGAAGCTTCTGAGTTTTTAGGGAGAGATTAATCACACAAGAGAAAGCCGAAAAAGCTTTCTCATTTTTAAACCATCAACGAGAGTTTCACAATATAAAATCCACCAAATATCAACCATAAAAATAGAATTGCCGCTAAATAAATAGGCTTCATCCCTACATTTTTAAACTTACTCGTACTGGTTTCCATACCAAGCGCTGTCATCGCCATCGTGAGCATAAAGGTATCGATGGCATTGATATCTGCAACAACCACAGAAGGCAAAAGATGCAAGGAATTAAATCCGGCAACCACAATGAAGAAAACTGCAAACCAAGGAATCGTAATTTTTGTTTTGGTTTTAGAAAGCGTACTTTTTGAACTGCGCATCAACCAAAAGCCCAAAATCACTAAAAAAGGTGCTAAAAGCATCACGCGAATCATTTTAACAATAACCGCACTTTGTGCCGTCTCTTGGTCGATGGCATTACCAGCCGCTACGACATGAGCGACCTCATGAATCGTACCCCCGATATAAATACCCATTTCAGAAGGTGTTAGAGGGACGAACCCTAATTTATATAAAAAAGGGTACAAAAACATCGCAATGGTTCCAAACACCACAACCGTTGAAACGGCGACTGTACTTTTATACGCTTCCGCATTGACGACAGGTTCAGTGGCAAGTACCGCCGCCGCACCACAAATAGAACTACCCGCCGCCGTTAAAATCGTTGTCTCTTTATCGAGTTTCAGTACTTTTGTTCCTACAATATAACCAATAATGAAGGTTAAACCAACAACAGCAACACTGGTTATAATGCCTGCAAGCCCCACTTCCTCGATATTTTGAAACGTTAGCCTAAACCCATACAGCACAATGCCTGCTCGTAAAATCGTTTTGGTGGAAAAGAAGATACCCGGAACCCACTCTTTAGGCAATTTGTGACGCAAGGTATTGGCATACACCATACCTAAGAGAATACCGATAATCAAAGGGCTAATACCAAGATGCTTAAACACTGCAAATTCACCAAACAATTTATTATGATCAAAAACATAGCAGAACAAAGAATTTTAAAGACTTAACACAATTCTTACAAACAGAAATTATTCCAA
>DKFS01000050.1 GCA_002452855.1 Sulfurospirillum sp. UBA6790
GTAATCATGTTTTTAACATAGTCGGCGTGGCCTGGGCAGTCTACGTGAGCATAGTGACGATTTTCTGTTTCATATTCAATGTGTGAAGTTGCAATGGTAATACCACGCTCTCTCTCTTCAGGGGCGTTATCAATACCATCATAATCTTTAAATTCACAAAGACCTTTTGTCGCTAAAACTGCTGAGATTGCAGCTGTAAGCGTAGTTTTACCATGATCAACGTGACCAATAGTTCCGATGTTAACGTGTGGCTTGGTTCTAGAGAACTTTTCTTTTGCCATTTTTTCCTCCGTAATGAGTTTGTGTTTTTTAGTACATTTTCAATTTTAAAGTTTCAAAAACTTTTTGGTGATGGAGCTCATAGAGGGACTTGAACCCTCGACCTCTTCCTTACCAAGGAAGTGCTCTACCCCTGAGCCATATGAGCCGACTACAAAAGGGGAACCGACATTGTACCTAAAAATAGTAACGATTTGATTTTAATTGATAAAAGTAAGACTACTGAACTTGTTCTGTAGTGCATTTAAGCAGAAAAAATTCAACAGCTCCCAGTTTATATCATAAAATCGTTGGAGCGGGAGACGGGACTCGAACCCGCGACCCCCAGCTTGGAAGGCTAATGCTCTAGCCAACTGAGCTACTCCCGCAAATGGTGGTGAGAGAAGGATTCGAACCTTCGAAGACATAGTCAGCAGATTTACAGTCTGCCCTCGTTGGCCACTTGAGTATCTCACCGTATCTATACCATTTTCATTTCTGGTCAAACACTGTCTTTCACAATATAAAAATGGAGCTGGTGAACGGAGTCGAACCGCCGACCTACTGCTTACAAGGCAGTTGCTCTACCAACTGAGCTACACCAGCATCCTTGATTGTGAGGTGAAAGTATATCTTAAAAGAATTCCAAAGTCAATACTTTTCAACCGTATTTTACACAAGTTTGCTAAAATAGTTCTCAATTTTCTTCTATGAAGGGGTTATATGAAAATTCTTTTTTCACCCAGTGAGACAAAAACAACATTAAAAGATGCTTCTTCGATTACATCTCGTAGTTTTATTTTCCCAAAACTTTTTGAGAAACGCTCAGAAGTTTTAAGGCACTATCAGCACATTTTAGACGAAAAAGACCCCGTGGTTCTTTCAAAATTATTTGGTTTCAAAGATAGCGCTAAAATAAAACCCTATTTAGATGAAAACATCTTTTCATCTTTTACATGTAAAGCCATTGAACGCTATAGCGGTATTGCGTATGACCATCTGGATTACGCTTCACTTACTCCTTATGCAAAACATTTTATAGAAAATAATGTGATGATTTTTTCCAATCTTTTCGGCCCACTTTTAGCAGGTGATTTTATTCCAGAATATAAATTACAACAAGGCGAAAGTCTCCAAGGCTTTAAACCAGAAAATTTTTATAAAACCCATTTTAGCAATGCCATTGATGATTGGATAGGCAATGAAACGCTTGTTGATTTACGTGCGGGGTTTTATGAAAAGTTTTATACTCCTAAAGTCCCTACTATTTTAATGAAGTTTCTGAAAAATGGAAAAGTGGTAAGCCATTTTGCCAAAGCCTACCGCGGTAACGTTTTGCGCCATTTGGCACAGCAAATGCCACGAGATGAAGTTGAGTTTCAAAAAATTTGCTTTGAGGGTCTTAAAATTGTTGAAATTCTACATAAGAACCTAAAACACGAATACGTCTATGAAATTATTGATTGATTTAGATTAAAAAAGATACAATAACCCTAAAATCTATAAACACAAAGGAAGCGCTCATGGATATTTTACAATGGATTGTGATTGGTGTACTTGTTTATGTCATCTACTACCTTATCAACAAATACGAACAAAGAGTGAACGAACTCACACGTCTTATTGAGCTTAATCGTGAAGAGATTAATAAAAACAAGGAAAGCATTGCTAAAAATGCTGAAGGCGTTGCTCTTAACAAAGAGAAACTCAATCTTAATCAAGCTATTATCGAAAAACTCAAATAATCTTTGGGGCGATGGTATTCGCCCCTTCTTTCTACGCTATTTTTTAATTCCTCGTGCACCAAGGTTGCCATAACGGTGGTAACTGTGTGAAATACTTTGCTCCATAAAATAATGTAACAATTCCAAGCGTCCTTCCATCAACGGCTTAGAACGCACAATAAATGTTGCACTTTTTGCGGCTGCTTCAAACACATTTTCTGTTATCAATGCTTCATTGGCATAGATGATTTTTTGGACGTCTTTAAAACATTGAGTAAAAGCAGCTTCACTTTCACGCACCAAAACATCCTCTTTTGATAAAAGATGTTCTTTATTTTCATAAATAAATGAAACCACATTGCTTTCAATATCTGCGGCAATACTGACATGTAAAGCAACTTTAGCAATTTTTGCAGCCATAATGCGACTCAGAACATCAAAGAGTGTATCGTCTTGATGAACACGCAAAGCAATTTTTTTCAAAGGTAAATATTTGAAAATATTGTCCTCACCTCTGACATTAGCAAAATCTTTCTCTTTGCTAAACACCTCTTCATAATTTTCAAGGTAACTCGCCACCGCTATGGAAAGTTTCTCAAATGACTCTTTAAAGAGTGCATGCGTTCCTTGATGGCTCATTTCTAACCATTCATTGATTAAAGAGATAAATGCATGTTTGACGCTATGGTTCACGCGCGGCATTCCAGCATCCTCTATATCCATAAACAGCGTCACATAGTTATGCACACCCGCTTTTCGACCCGCACCGATAGCAGATTTTCCCATACCACCAAAAGGTTGGCGAAGGACAATTGCGCCCGTTGTTCCACGGTTGATATACAGATTGCCTGCTTTGAGATGTTTTCTCCAATATGCTACTTCTCGTTCATCTAACGATTCAATCCCTGACGTTAAGCCATATCCTGTCGCATTAACAATCTCAATAGCATGTTTCAAATCTTTGGCGCACATGACAGAGAGTACAGGACCAAACAGCTCATTCATATGGCAAAAGCTACCCTCTTTTACACCCCATTTAATCGCTGGCTTTAACATATACTCGTTTTCATTGCTGTATGCGGGTGCTAATGCCCAACTTTCACCCTCTTCTAATGATTCAAGAGCATGTTTGAGCGCACCATCGACTTTATTGGCAAGTGTTCCCAGTCGGTTTTTAAAATCCCATACGGAACCGACATGTAAACTTTTAGCAGCGTCAATCAACCCTTTTTTAAAGTGTGGGTCGTTATACACCTCTTCTTCCAAAACCAACAGCGATGTCGCAGAACATTTTTGACCGCTGTTTGAGAAGGCAGAATGAATCACATTTTTAATCGCTTGGTCACGGTCACTCATGGCAGTTACAATGGTTGCATCTTTGCCACCCGTTTCAGCACTTAAAAAGAGATTTGGACGTGTTTCAAGCATTTTATAAGCGGTCTCTTCGCCACCTGTTAAGATGACAAAATCTACTTTTTCATTTTTAATCAAATGCTCGCCTGCCAAACTTCCAGAACAAGGGACATATTGAAGTGTATTTTTACTAATACCCGCATTCCAAAAACATTGGCATAGCTCATACGCACAAAGGGCTGCCGCACTTGCGGGTTTTATAATCACACAATTGCCCGCGGCTAAGGCGGCTGTAATGCCACCGACAGGAATAGCTATCGGGAAGTTCCACGGAGGTGTGATAACGCCTACACCTTTACCTTTACATGTAATGTTTTGATAATCATCAAAATAACGCGCGGCATAACCGTAAAACTCCAAAAAGTCTATCGCTTCACTGACTTCCACGTCGGTTTCACCAAATACCTTTCCAACTTCTGCCGCCGCTACACCGATAAGGTCGCCTCTTTTTTTACGCACTTCATTTGCCACGCTACAAAGAATTTTTTGGCGCTCTGCTGTGCTTAACGCTCTCCATCCATCTTTATCGGCATCGGCCACTTCAACTGCTTTTTCTAAATCTTCTTTGGTTGCGAGTGCGAATTTTCCGCAAATAACGCCTTCTTTTAATTGGGATTTATCGATGACCTCTTTGACAGCTCTTTGAACAATTTCTTCACCACCGACAACCACAGGAACGATACGAACATCATCCTCTGCTTTTTTCATCCAACGTGAGCGAATCTCTTTCGCCCACGCTTTATTGGCAGGTAAAATAAAATCGGTATCAGCTTCGCCATGATACTTACCCGTATAATAGGTTCCGCCTTCATAATCATCCCATTTTTCTTCCAAACGATTTTGTTTACGTTTAGGACCTATGACAATATGCTCTGCATTTTCAAAGGAAGCGATAAATTTTTGTTTTTGTGTTTCCCACTCTGGCGTACCTGTTTTTAATCCAAAAGAGTAACGTATAAAATTATCGACACCCGTATTTTCATCAAGTCTTCGTACCAAATAGCCTATGGCATTGGTAAACTGCTCTTTTTTTGCCGTTGGGGCATACAAGATAATTTCACCGCTCAGTTCTTTAATAGCAAGACGAGCAGATTCACTCATGCCTTCTAACATTTCCATACTAAAATACTCACTCGTACCGTATTCACGTGCCAACTCATATCCATACGCATGTTCAAATAGGTTATGAGATGCCATACCGATATTGACATACGGAGCATTTTCAGGGCGTAAAGCGTATTCAGCCATGATTTTATAGTTACTATCGGTGTCCACTTTTTGCGTAAAAGTCACCATTTCCCAATGGCGAAGCGCAGATTCTGTCTCTTCCATCTCCATATTCGCACCCTTAACCAAACGCATCTTAATAGGCGCTCCACCGCTTTCAACCCTTTTTTTCGCCCATTCAACGAGTTTTTGTTGCCATAAATGAGAATCGGGGAGGTACGCTTGAAGAACGATACCGGCACGGAAATCTTTAAACTCTTCTTGCTCCAATGTTTTGGTAAACGCCATAAACGTCAATGCCAAATCACGGTACTCCTCCATATCGAGGTTAATAAATTTATTCTCTTTTTCACCTTTGGCATTCACGAAACTGTATTTTTTTGCTTGTGCATAAATACGTGTAAGTCGCTTCACTAACTCTTCAATTGTATCTTCAAATGATAGTGCGTTAATTTGAGAAAAAATCGTTGAAATTTTAATGGAAATATAATCAATATTGGGATTTTCAAGCACTTTGAGGTATTTTTCGATGCGCTCTTCCGCTTCATCTTCACCGAGAACAATTTCACCGATTAGATTGATATTAACGCGTGTTCCTTCTTTATGGCGTTTTTCAAGGTGAGCATTGAGCATATCATCTTCGCCTTTTAAAACAACCGTTTTTGTATCTTCGCGTACATTTTTAACAAAAAGCGGTACGGAAATTTGTGGTAAGTAGATACCCGCATTGAGAAATAAAAAGACTAAAAATCGCTCACTCGTTGTAAAAAACGATGCCATTTCATACTTGGAGAAAAGATACTCTATTTGATTGGCGACACGGGCAGGATTGCTGCTTCTAAAACTCTGATCCATGAGTTCAATTAAAAAGACTTTATCTTTTGGATGGCTGAGCATCTTATTCATTTTAATATGAAACTTGCGGTCAAATTCACTGACAAGTTCTGTTGCACGGTTTTGCCATGTTTCAGCAAGCTTAATCGCTCGATTCATCACTTCGGTATGTTGTTGCATTTTCGCTCCTTTAGCGGATTATAATTTTAATTTGGTAGTACTAAAAGTAGTACTTTTTTTGTAATACAAAAATTGGGCAAAAAAAACCGCCTGCCAAAAGGCAAACGGTTTTACATGTAAATCTATTTTTTCTTGCCTAAATAGGCCTCTTGAATCACTTCGGAATTTAAAAGCTCTTCACTGCTTCCTGTATGGGTAATCTTTCCAAGCTCCAATACATAACCACGATTGGCAAGTTTTAAAGCGGCCTTTGCGTTTTGCTCTACCAATAAAACTGTTACGCCTGATTGGCTGATTTGTTTAATCGCTTTAAAAATAACTTTCACCAAAACAGGCGCCAGTCCAAGACTAGGCTCATCTAAAATCAACAGCTTTGGCTTACTCATAATCGCCCTTCCAATGGCTAACATCTGCTGTTCGCCACCACTTAGGGTTCCTGCAAGTTGTTTGTGCCGCTCTTTGAGTCTGGGTAAAATCTCATAAATCCACTCTAATGTTTTAGCATCGTATTTTTTAAGACTATACGCACCCATCATTAAGTTTTCTTCAACGCTGAGTGTTCCAAAAACACGACGACCTTCGGGAGAATGGCTCATCCCAAGACCTACGATTTCATGCGCGGGAACCTGCGTAATCTCTTTGCCATCAAAAAAAATACTTCCCGATACGGATTTTAAAAGACCGCTGATAGTACGAAGGGTTGTCGTTTTACCTGCACCGTTGGCACCCAAAATGGTGACGACTTCGCCTTTATTGACATACAAGTCAATCCCTTTAATCGCTTCAATAGCGCCATAATTGACATGTAAATTTTTAATTTCCAGTAGTTTTTCACTCATCTTCGTCATCCTCATCGCTACCAATATACGCTTCAACAACCACAGGGTCATCTTGAACAAAGGAGGGGACACCTTCACTGATCTTCGCACCAAAATTGATAACGGTAATGTACTCAGAAAGACTCATAACCATTTCCATATCGTGCTCAATCATCATGATAGTCACACCCATCGCTTGAATTTTGCGTATGGTTTGTGTGAGCTCTAACGTCTCATTTTCATTTAAACCTGCCGCGGGTTCATCCAAAATAAGCAGCTCTGGTTCCGCCGCTAACGCGCGTGCCATCTCGATGCGCCTTTGAATTCCATACGAGAGGTCACCCGCTGGAGTCGTTGCATATTGAGACAAATTGAAAAATGCCATCAACTCTCCGACTTTTTCCCAATTTTCTCTTTCATCTTTATAATACGCAGGCGTTGGAATAATGCCGTTATACCATCTCTGCTTTGATTTGATATGGCGCCCTGACATAATGTTTTCAGCAACACTCATCTCAGCAAAAAGGCGAATTGTTTGAAAAGTACGCAAGATGCCAAGCTCTGCAATCTTATAAGGACTGACACCTTTAATCTCTTTTCCCTTCCAGAGGATTTGACCGATTTCAGGCGTATAAATCCCTGTAATACAGTTAAACAGTGTCGTTTTGCCTGCACCGTTTGGTCCGATAATGCCGTAAATCTGCCCTTTTTTCACTTTCATTGAGAGGTCGTTAATGGCAACCAAGCCTTGAAACAACTTACTCACATTTTTAATCTCTAAGATATATTCGCTCATTTGACCTCCTTTTTAAGGAAGTTTGGAATATTGCCAAACTTAACAGGCCATATACCGCGAGGTCTTAGAATCATGGTTAAAATCATCGCTACACCAAAGACAAGATAGCGTGCTGTTTCAAACTCTCTGAACATTTCAGGCAAAACAAACATCACAAACGTTCCGATTAAAACACCTGGCAAGGAAGCTGAGCCACCTACGAGGACAATCGTAAAGAACATAATAGATTGCGTGACATTAAAGGCTTCAGGACTCACGGCGGAGTATTGAACTGAGAACATACTGCCTGCCGCTCCAGCGATACCCGCACCGATAATAAACGCATAGAGTTTATAGTAACGAATACTAATCCCCATGCTTTGTGCCGCGATTTCATCTTTATGAATGTAAAACATCGCGCGCCCAAATTTACTTCTGTCCAAATTGCGCATAATAAAAAGCGTGATACCTAAAAGAATAAATGCCATATAATACATATGGGTTTGCGTGACAAACTCATACCCAAATACTTTAACCACATCGATACCAAAGATTCCATTGGGTCCACCAGTGAGTCCAAACACATCGTTTTCCAAGACTTGAATGAAGATGATGTTAAAACCAATGGTCGCCACTAAAAGATAATCACCCCTTAGGTGAATAATGGGAGCGGCAAGGATAAACGCAAAAAACATAGGAATTAAAACCGCTGGCGCCCATGAAGCAAGAATAGGCAGACCAAAATGCACATTCATAATGGCTGTCGTATAGGCACCCAAACCAAAGAACATGGCGTGTCCCATATGAAAAACACCCGCTCGTCCTAAGATGATGTCTTGCGAAAGTGCAACGACGGAAAATACCAAGAATGTCGTACCGATGGCTAACCACGCAGAATCAACAAACAGCGGATAAAACCCCATAAAAACCAGTAGCGCAATGGCTATAATGCTTGTTTTATTCATCATACCTTCTCCGCTACTTTTTCACCAAGGATTCCCGTTGGTCTAAACACTAAAATGACAATTAAAAGCACAAACGTAAATGTTTCCGCCCACTGTGTCGAGATATACCCCGTAATAAGTGCATTAAAAAGTCCCAATAACAGACCTCCAAGCATCGCTCCTGGAATATTGCCAATACCACCCATAATAGCGGCAACAAAAGCATTAAGTCCATACATCCAACCCATATCAAAGGTGATACCGCGATAATAAGCGCCAATAAACAGTCCTGCAACGGCACCAAGGCTTGAGCCAATAATGAAAATAATCATAATGATACGATTAACATTAATTCCCATCAGTTTTGCGGCATCTTGGTCAATGGCAACAGCACGGATAGCTGTACCAATTTTTGTTTGATTGATAAAAAAATAAAGCCCTATCATCAATAAAGAAGAGAGCCCTAAAATCATCACTTGCGTAAAGGTAATCACAACACCTCCCACGGTCCACAATGTTGAAGGGAACAAGTCTGAGGGAAATATTTTCATATTGGGTCCCCAAATGAGCATCACGGA
>DKFS01000012.1:0-903 GCA_002452855.1 Sulfurospirillum sp. UBA6790
ATATCAAGCCCCACAATATCACCCTCTTTAAGACGATAATCTGATGGGATTCCATGAATAATGACTTCATTAACCGAAGTGCATACGCCAGCTGGGAAGCCGTACAAACCTTTAAAAGCAGGTCTTGCACCATGACTTTGAATAAATGATTCACCCATGGCGTTGAGTTCTTTTAAACTAAGCCCTGGGTGAATATTTGCTGTTAAGTATTCTAATGTTTGAGCAACAATTTTATTCGCAACTGAAAGTTTTGCAATTTCATTTGCTTTTTTGATGGTTATAGACATGCCATTAGAGCCCTACAGCACTTAATGTTTCATACTTATTCATATACATTTGTGCTTCAATTTTACGCATCGTATCCAGTGCTACTTGCACAACGATCAACACTGCTGTTCCACCAAAATAGAATGGTACACCCATAAATTTAACTAAAACCCATGGTAGTGTTGAAATTAAACCAAGGTAAATTGAACCCCAAAGTGTCAAACGTCCAGCAACTTCGTTTAAGAAAAGTGCTGTACTTTCACCTGGTCTAACGCCAGGAATAAAGCCACCTTGTTTTTTAAGATTTTCAGAAATATCTTTTGCATTAAAAACAATTGATGCATAAAAATACGCAAAGAAAATAACAAAAACAAATGTTAGAACGTTAAAAACATAGCTATTTGGGCTAAGAAAATCGTGAATAGCTTGAACAACAGGATTTGTGCTCGCTTGCATAATGGTTGATGGGAACATCAAAATCGCACTTGCAAAAATTGGAGGGATAACACCACTAAGGTTCATTTTAATAGGCACATAATTCATAATTCTTTTATGCTGATTTTGTAAAACAACTTTACGAGAATAGGAGATTGGTATACGCCTCTCACCCATTTCAACATAAATAATTGAACCTAC
>DKFS01000012.1:986-4515 GCA_002452855.1 Sulfurospirillum sp. UBA6790
TGTGTGATTTGTTCACCAATCCACATAAGCAACATGGTTCCTGTAAGCATACTTGCTGCTGCAATAGCAGTAAAAGTAGTCATATCGATCATAATTGCACTTTCACCAGCACGGCCACTTAAGCCACCTAAACCTACTGAAACACCAATGGCTTGGATAATTGTAATGACAATGGTTGCATAGCGGATAATTTGCATGTATTTCACCATGCCATCACGCTCTTTTTTCATTTTACCAAGTGTTGGGAAAGTTGCAGCAAGAAGTTCCATTATAATGGATGCGGTAATATAAGGCATAATACCTAAAGATATGATACTAAGACGTTGTGCAGCATTGCCGCTGAACATATTAAACATTCCAAGAGCATTAGAGCTATTGGAATCAAAGAATTCTTTAATTACAGCTAGGTTTACACCAGGTACTGGCACATATGCCAGTATCCTGTATGCAAAAATAAACCCTAATGTAACTAAAATCTTCTTAGTGAGATCTTGACTCATTTACTCATTCCAGTAACAACGACATTGTCATCTTTAATCTTTGCTACAAGTTCTTTTGCACCTGTACCGATTAATTTGACTTTTACAACTGTACTTGCCATTTTATGGATAGTTTTAAGTGTATCAACCGTAATTTCATTAAGCTCAGCGACTGCTTTAATTTTTTCTACATTGATAACATAAGGTTTTTCTATTTTAGAAGTAAAACCAACTTTTGGTAATCTTCTTTGAAGTGGTTGTTGGCCACCTTCAAAACCTCTTTTACGTTTATAACCTGTACGGGATTTTTGACCATTTGCACCACGGCTAGCCGTTTTACCCATACCGCTACCTTGACCGCGACCGACTCTTTTAATCTCTTTTGTTGAGTTTTCAGCGGGTGTTAGATTATCTAATGCCATTATTTGTCCTTCTTTGTCACTTAGCTTTTAATCATGCTAAGAGCTTTAATTGTTGCTCTTACCACATTTGAAGCATTATTTGAACCCAATGACTTTGTCAAAATATCTTTAATACCTGCAAGCTCAACAACAGGGCGTGTTGCACCACCAGCGATTACGCCGGTACCATCACTTGCTGGTTTCAAGATAATACGACTTGCATTAAATTTCACTTCAACATCGTGAGCGATTGTTGAACCTTTGATGTTCACTTTAACGATGTTTTTAAATGCATCATCAACCGCTTTACGAATAGCATCAGGAACCTCTTTAGCTTTACCGAAACCAAAGCCAACAAGACCTTTTTTATTTCCAACAACGACAAGTGCTGTAAATCTAAAACGTCTACCGCCTTTAACAACTTTTGTTACGCGGCCGATGTTAACGATGACTTCTTCAAACTCTTCTCTGTTATATTTTTCCATTGAATCGTTATCCTCTTCTTGATCTTTACAGCACTATGCCGTTTGCTCTAAGGCCATCTGCAAACGCAGCAATAACGCCATGATACAAATAACCATTTCTATCATAAACAACTTGTGTTAAGTTTTTAGCCTTAAGTGTCTCTGCAAACACTTTTGCAACTTCCGTTGCGCCTGCTTTACTAGAATTAAATCCTAATTTTTTGCCATCTACACTTGCTAGAGTAACGCCAGTAACATCGTCAATTGCTTGAGCATAGATAAATCTGTTAGATTTAAACACAGAAATTCTTGGTCTTTGCTCTGTACCAGAGATATCAGCTCTAATTCTTTTTTTACGTTTTGCTCTTAAATCAAGCTTTCGTTTTAAAATATTTGCTCTCATTTCCTACCCTTTACTTCTTGGAAGTTTTTCCGGCTTTACGGATAATAGTCTCATCAACATACTTAATACCTTTACCTTTATACGGTTCAGGAGCCCTAAAACTTCTAATTTCGGCAGCAATTTGACCAACTACTTGCTTGTCATCACCTACAATAGTAATTACGTTTTTCTCAACGGTAATTTGCATATTTTTAGGAAATTCATAATTGATTGGATGTGAATATCCTAGTTGGAGTTCAAGAACATTACCGCTTACGGCAGCTCTATAACCAACACCATTGATTTCAAGTTGTTTTTTAAACCCATCTGTTAAACCAGTAATAACATTTTGACCTAGGGCACGATAAGTTCCCCAAAACGCACTGCTTTGTCTATCAGCACCTTTTGGTATGAATAAAAGCTCTTCGCCTTCAACTTTTACTTCAACATGACCTTTTGTGTCCAAAGTTTTTTGAACATTACCTTTTTTAAACGCTATTATGGCACCATTAACTGAGACTTCAACCCCAGCAGGTATCTTAACAGGCTTTTTACCAATACGTGACATATTTTTCCTTTACTTGTCTACGATAAGCTTACATCTTAGAATGGATATCGAATACCATAAAAGAACAGCTAATTACCAAATACTACAGATAACTTCGCCACCAAGACCAGCTTTGTGAGCGTCGTCATTACTGAGAACACCTTTTGATGTACTAACAACGATTGTACCATAACCATTTTTGAAGCGTTTGATTTCATCTTTGCCTTTATAGACTCTACGTCCTGGCTTTGAGATTTTTTTCACTTCATTAATAACTTGGCTACCTCTTGCATCATACTTCAAAACAACATTGATAAATTTTTTAGGACCTTCTTCAACAACATTAAAGCTCTCAATGTAGCCTTTGTTTTGAAAAATCACTAAAATTGCTTCAACAAGTTTTGAATGCATTAATTTCGTAACATCAAGTTTTCTCATTGATGCATTTCTGATTCTTGTTAAAGAATCTGCTACTAGATCATTAATCATAGTCTATTTCCTTACCAGCTTGCTTTTTTGAGGCCTGGAATAAGACCTTCATTCGCCATTTTACGAAGACAAATTCTGCAAATACCAAAATCTTTGTATACAGAGTGTGGACGTCCACAAATTTGACATCTTGTGTATGCTCTTACTTTAAACTTAGGCGCTCTCGCTGCCTTTGCAATCATTGATTTTTTAGCCATCTTATTTGCCTTTTACGAACGGTAAACCAATTAGTTCAAGAAGTCTAAATGCTTCTTTATCACTATTAGCAGTTGTTACGATTGTAATATTCATACCGTGAGTTTTCATGATGTTATCATATTGAACTTCTGGGAACATTAGTTGCTCATTCAAACCAAAGTTATAGTTTGATCGACCATCGAAACCTGTTCTAGGAAGACCTCTAAAATCTTTTACTTTTGGTAGGGCAACACAGATAAGTTTGTCTAAAAATGCATACATCTTATCTTTACGTAATGTTACTTTAACACCTACTGGGTAACCAGCACGTACTTTAAAACCTGCAACAGATTTTTTTGCATTGGTAATAACAGTTTTTTGTCCTGCAATCAAAGCAATAGTATCTGCAATGTTTTGCATTAATTTACTGTCTTTACCCTCTTCACCAGCACCAACACTGATGACGATTTTGTCAAGTTTAGGTGTTAGCATAGGGTTTGAAATATTAAACTCTTTTACTAATGCCGGTTGAACTTCAGCATTAAATTTTTCTTGCAATCTGTTCATTATTTACCCTCTACTTTAGCCAC
>DKFS01000077.1 GCA_002452855.1 Sulfurospirillum sp. UBA6790
TTCTCTTTCCAAGGTCTTACATTAGAACAAAAAGCTATTGATTTATCATCTGCAACCCTGAAACCGTTTCGACAGACTATGATACGAGTGATATTCTCTATTTTGAACCAATTGATTTTGAACACGTTAGAAGTGTGGTCGAAAAAGAGAATCCCGATGGCATTATTGTCCATTTTGGCGGACAAACACCGTTAAAACTTGCGAAACGTTTGACAGTTATCGGCGCTAAAATTATTGGTACAACAGCACGTGTTATCGATATGGCGGAAGATAGAGAAAAATTTTCAAAATTTATTACAGAAAACAACATCAAACAACCTAACAATGCAACCGCAACAAGCGAGGAAGAAGCGATAGAAAGAGCAAAAGAAATTGGCTATCCTGTTTTAGTGCGTCCAAGCTATGTTTTAGGTGGGCGTGCAATGCGCATTGTTTATAATGAAAGTGAACTCAGAACATATATGAACGAAGCGGTGAGCGTAAGCCACAATTCACCTGTTCTGATCGACCAATTTTTAGACCGCGCTATTGAGGTAGATGTCGATGCGATTTGTGATGGTAAAGACGTTTACATCGGTGGCATTATGCAACACATTGAAGAAGCGGGTATTCATAGTGGCGATAGCGCATGTTCGTTACCTTCTATTAGTCTAAGTGATGCCATTATCGCTAAAATCGAAAAACAGACACAACAAATCGCACTTAATTTAGGCGTTGTAGGACTTATGAATATTCAATACGCGATTTATCAAGACGATGTGTATATGATTGAAGTCAATCCACGTGCTAGCCGTACCGTACCATTTGTCAGTAAAGCGACAGGTGTACCAATGGCAAAAGTAGCCACACGCGTTATGTTCCAAGGCAATTTAAGAGAAGCGCTGAAATTTTACGATAAATTCAATATGGTCACCGAAGTGAATGGGTTATTAAAACCTAAAAAATTGAACCATGTTGCCGTAAAAGAAGCAGTATTTCCATTCAATAAACTCCAAGGAGCTGATCTCATTTTAGGACCTGAAATGAAATCAACGGGTGAAGTTATGGGTATCAGTAAAAATTTCCCGGCATCGTTTGCAAAAAGTCAAATTGCATCGGCTAATATCTTGCCAAAAAGTGGTGCCGTATTTATTTCTTTGGTTGATATTGATAAAAGTTATGCCAAAGAGATAGGTACGAAATTTGAAGCACTTGGTTTTAAAGTGGTTGCAACAGGCGGAACGCACAAAGCCTTACGTGACGCGGGTGTTGATGCTGAATTTGTATATAAAATCTCTGAAGGCAGACCAAATATCGAAGATAAACTTAAAAACGGAGACATTTCTCTGGTGATTAATACCAGCGATGCAAAATCGAGCAAAGACGACGCCAAGAAAATTCGTCAAGCGGTTCTTCGTTTTAAAATTCCATACTTTACAACTGTTGCCGCCGCAGCCGCAGCAACCACAGCGATAGAGTACATTCAAGATAAAAGTGCGCTTGAGCCACGCGCTTTACAAGATTATCTTAACTAAAACCATGAACCCCGACCTTGTTTATTTAGCTCAAACAGAAACAACGGCGGGGTTTCTCTCTCAAAACGCAGAAGCCCTCGTAAAAACAAAAAATCGCCCTAGTAGCAAATCATTTTTAATGAGCGTTGATTCTCTCAAAACATTGCAGACATTTACACGTGTTCCTAAAGCCCATAAATCATTGATTCGAAGAGCTAAAAAAACCACATTTGCTTATCCGTGCGGACTAGCCATTCGCGTGATCCAAGATGAAGCACATTTAGAATTTTTACATAAACTTAGGTGGAGTTATTCCACCTCTTCTAACGCCAGTGGAAAGAGTTTTGATGAGACGTTTGCCCGTGAAAAAGCCGATGTCATTGTTTTTACATGTAAAGGGTTTTTTGAATCCAAACCTTCTTCCATCTTCAAACTTGGTAAACAAAAAATGAGGAAATTACGGTAATGAATCTACACAAACTTAAAAATGCGGAAGACTATTTTTTTGAACTTTACCCTGATGGATTTGAAGACGTGGGACTTTTGCCCATCATCAAACGTCACAATACCGCCAAAATCGGTGAGCAAGTACGTGAGATGTTTGCCAAAGAGAATTTCTCACAGCCTGAGCTTATCTGTGAAAACTTTGCCAAAATCGTCTCAAAATCAACCCTTATCTCCCTTTTTGAAAAACCAAAAGTACGCGATATGATGAAAGAGATGCGTATGGAACGAAGAGATATGTTCTCCATTGGCCTGTACGAAATGCTGTATGGCAACCAAAAAGAGGGTTTTGAAATCGTGGTCGAGATACTCTCATATTATACATTAGCAAAATGGTCACTTGTAACACTCATTCCTTATTATTTTTACAGAGACAAAGAGTTTTTCGTTAAACCTATGACCACAAAAAACGTCATCGCTTTTTTTGAGATAGAAGGTTTAGTGTATAAACCACGCCCTAGTTATGAATTTTATGTGCAGTACACAAACGTCCTCAAAGAGATGAAAAAAAAAGTTAGCAAAAAAATAAGTCCTCATGATAATGCAGGATTTACGGGTTTTTTAATGATAGCGATGGAAGAATAAATAAGTTTTTCTTTTTACATGTAAAAATCTTTGAAGTGACTCCTTGCAATTATAAAAGAGAAAATTTTACACAACCCGCTTATTATCTGCATATCTCCTGATTGCTTTACTATCAAGATGATAGATTCAAACACCTATTTGAGCAAATATGCTATACAATGATGGTGAAGATGTAAAGAGAAAATAAAAAAGGAGCAAAGATGAAAGTAGTGAAAATTTTACTGTGTCTGTTTCTGTGTGTTTCTTTGTCGTATGCGGAGTCTGTCTCTGAGAAACGAAAATCTATCAACACGGATAGTCAAGAGACGCTTAGCATGCTCTATAAAGCGTATCCAAGCTCAAAAAATGGCATTAAACAAGCGTATGGTTACGCGACGTTTAGCAATATAGGGGTCAATCTTATTTTCCTTTCCGCCGAAGGTGGAAGTGGCGTTGCGGTCAATAACAAAACAGGCAAAAAAACCTACATGAAGATGGCATCAGGTGGCGTAGGTATCGGTTTAGGTGTTAAAGATTTTCGAGCCATTTTTGTTTTTGAGAATAAAGAGGTTATGGATTCCTTTGTCAATAGTGGCTGGGAAGCCAATGCACAAGCAGACGCCGCTGCAAAATCAGATAAAAAAGGCGGTGCATTTGAAGGAGCCGTGACCGTTCAACCAGGACTGAGACTCTACAAGCTCACAAAAAATGGGTTAGCACTTCAAGCAACCATCCAAGGTACTAAATACTGGAAAGATGATGATTTGAATTAAAAATTCTAAGGTCTTAAGGCATTCTATAGCGATTTGAAAAGCTATGCTTATCACTATAGATGCCAAAAGATTTTACATGTAACTCTACTGGCTTCTGTCTTTAGTTACTTCGTACTTTTATCTGTCACAATATCAAGCGTAATTTTTGAGTTTTGCAATGCATCAATTTCAAATTCTGGGTGATAGAGCGTATTACACTCTTCGTTGGATTTTAGCGTTTGCGCGTCACAAGGCTTATAGCGATACGCTTTATCTTCAATATCCATCAAACAGAGAAAATGGGGAGTTTTAGCATTTTTACTTCCTGCGGCGATGCACTTAAATTGTGTTGTGTCTGCAATGCGAAAATAGTATTTATTGGAGCGATAAGAAGAAGGAATACTGTACGTTTGGCTCCAAATTGGCAAAAGTGTGCCTGCATCATATTTGTTGCCATTATAGATTGGGTGCGCCCAATTTCCCGTTTTCCCTTGAATGAAAGAGGGGTAAGAACCTAAAATGGGAAAACGGTTGTAGGCATCTGGTATGGACGTTTTTTTGATATTTAAGTTTAATGACGTAAATTTAAAAGCACAGATATCATCTTTAGGTGGTGTAACATTAATATAAATTCTTTGAATATACGACTCTTTTTTAATGATAAACTTTTCGACTTTTGTAACAGGTACAAAGGTATCACCTTGCTTTTTGACACAGTGCTCATCTGTGCTTGTTGCGATATAAGTTAGAATGAATTCAGCAGATAATGCAGGGTCTTTTGTACCTGAGAATATATAAAGAACTTGATTTTTTGATAGATCATCAGAAGCGTTGTCTGCATTGTCAAATGTTTTTTCTGTATTATGTTGTGCGCACCCGCTTAGAAAAAGCAACAACGTGAATAAAACCGCTTTCGTAAAATTCATCTCAAACCACCTTTTATCATAATCGTATAATGCATTAAAGTCTGTGTGTCAATGTGCGAATGGCAAGGGAAGCTAAAGTGAATCCAAAGGTTCCTGTGACGCACATCAAACTTCCTAAGTCTTTGCAGTTGGGTTCTTCATCCGAAAAAACAGTCAGAAAATCTTTGTTAAATCCGCTCTTTTTGAGTTCATAACGAAATTTTTTTGCTAAAGCATCGCCGTGAGTTTTCCATACGGAGCAGTAACGAACACGTGTTGGGTCGATTTTTTTAGCCCCACCGCTTGAACTAATCAGTTTTTCACTGGCACAATGTGCGATGGCCACTTTGGATGGCATATCATCAATAGCATCAATGACTAAATCATAGGGTGTAAAGTCAAACGCTTCAATCCACGCAGGCGTTACTTTTTGCTCAATAGGTGTTACCGTTGGATAAAGCGTTTTCATACGCTTTACTTTCACTTCTCCCACAGCTTCACTTCCTAGTTGTCGGTTTTGATTGGTGATATCATAGCAATCAAAATCAACGATGGTAATGTCATTGACGCCTGAGCGAAAAAGTGCATCTAAACAGACACTGCCAACGCCGCCAACACCAAAAAGCAAAACTTTCGCTTTTTGAAGTGTTTCAAAATCCTCACCTAAAATTTTTCTAACGCGTGAGTAACGATCATCCATTTTGCATCCATTTATCTAAATTATCTAGTTCTTCGTGGGCGGTCATATCAAGTTTGATAGGCGTGATAGAGATATATCCCTCATCAATCGCGCTGAGGTCACAATCTGCTTTTGCGCCTTTTTTCCACTCTAGCGTATGTACGCCAAGCCAATAATACTCTTCACCCCGTGGGTTTCGATGTAAATGTGCGTCATTTCCATACATGCGATACCCTGCACGCGTGATTTTATAGCCTTTACATTCATTGGGTTTTAAAGGCGGAATATTGACATTTAAAAAGCGGCGTTCTGCCAAAGGAAAAGAGCCTTCTAATATCTTTTTAGCAAGCATATAAATTGTTTGTTCTGCTAAATCGTATCCATGATTTTCAATATTTTGAGGGCTTCCAACATAGACTTGGGAAATTGCGATAGCAGGAACGCCATGCAAAGCTGCTTCCATAGCCGCACTAGCCGTACCGCTGTAAGTAATGTCTTCTCCGAGGTTTGAGCCTTTATTGATACCACTGACCACTAAGTCAGGTTTTGAGTCTCCTTCAAAAAGAGCGTTAAGTGACAGATAGATACAATCAGTAGGCGTGCCATCATCGAGTTTGAAAAAATCATCTTCAAGGCAGATAAAGCGAAGCGGACGTGTCAAGGTGAGTGAATGCCCACAAGCAGATTTTTCCGTTGTTGGGGCGACAATGGTGACATGTCCTAGTGGACGAAGTGCGCGTGCGAGGGCGTGAAGACCCGGACTTTCAAAGCCGTCATCGTTGGTAATTAAAATGCGTTTCATAAGGTAACCTAATTTTTGAATAATTATAACGAAAGTGCCTTATATTTTTAAGAGATTTTTGTATAGACTTTTAGGATAAACTTTTAGGATAAACTTTTAGTTTAGTTTGAACAATTTGAAAAGGTGTCGTTTTGAAATTATTAGTTTCTGCTCTAGAGCCATCCGCAAATTTACATTTAGAACCCATATTAAAGGCTTTAGAGAATTGTGAGTTGTTTGGAATTTTCGATGAACGTTTTGGAAAGCCTCTGATGCCAAGCCGTGCTTTTTCAATCATGGGCTTTTTAGATGCCATTCCTAAAATAAGCAGAGCGAAAAAAGCCATTAAAATCATGGCGCGAATGAGTTTTTTTGTCGATAAAGTGGTGTTAATTGATTCGCCAGCATTTAATCTTCCTCTTGCCAAAGCCATTAAAACGATTAATCCCAATGTGCAAATTATCTATTATATTTTGCCGCAAGTCTGGGCGTGGAAACCAAAGCGCGTTGCAAAAGTGCAGAAATATTGCGATGTTTTAGCCTCAATTTTACCATTTGAACAGAAGTTTTATTCCAAAGCGACCTATGTGGGGCATCCTCTTTTGGATGAAATACCGCAGTTTAAATTACGCGCTGAGGAGACAGGGGTTATCGCATTTTTACCAGGGAGCCGTAAAAGTGAGATTAAAGCACTCTTGCCAATTTATCGAGAAGTTGCTTCTCAAATTGAGGATAAAGTCAAACTGTTAGTGATTCCTCCTCATTTTAGTTATCGAGAAATTGTTGAAATATACGGTGATTTGGGAGAGTTTAAAATTTCCCGTAACGCATACGACGCTTTTTTACAGAGTGAGTTTGCGTTTGTTTGTTCAGGTACAGCAACACTAGAAGCCGCTTTGGTGGGTGTGCCTTTTGTATTAGCGTATAAAGCCAAAGCGTTTG
>DKFS01000108.1 GCA_002452855.1 Sulfurospirillum sp. UBA6790
AGAGCCACACAAATTTTAGAGAATTTCCGCCACGCGGTAAGAGATTTTTGGATTGTACGACCTAAGGATATGACCAAAGTGCCACTCAATCCTGAGCAAGGAGACTAAGATGCAAAATTTTATCAATGAAGAAAGAATTGAGCCTAGAAAGCGCTCGAGCGGTGATAGAGTTAAAGATTTTAAAGAGATTTATGAAATTTTGAGCAAGGAAGATGCTTCTATCCAAGCGGATCGTTGTATCCAATGTGGTGACCCCTTTTGCCATAGCAAATGTCCTTTGCACAATTACATCCCTTTTTGGCTCAAAGCAACCAGTGGGATGAAGCGTGAGCTTGCTTTTAATCTTTCAAATGAAAGCAATCCTTACCCTGAAATTACAGGGCGTATTTGTCCACAAGATCGTTTGTGTGAAGGCGATTGTACGCTCAATGACGGTCACGGTGCAATTACCATTGGCGCGATTGAAACGTTTATCTCAGAAGAGGGTTTCAAAAAAGGCTTAAAGCCAAGTTTTCCGGGTATCACAACGACTAAAAAAGTGGCAGTTATTGGCGCTGGACCTGCGGGGCTTGCTTGTGCGACCTATTTGCTTCGCGCTGGGATTAGCGTGAGTATGTATGACAGACAAAATAAAGCAGGTGGACTTTTAACGTATGGAATTCCTGGTTTTAAACTGGATAAAGAGGTCGTAGCACGTCGTGTACGCTGGCTTCAAGAAGCCGGTATGCAATTACATGTAAATACCAATGTGGGTAAAGATATCAGTTTTGATGATATCGCTCACAGTCATGATGCTATTTTCTTAAGTATCGGTGCGGAAAGTCCACGCAAAGCAAATATCGCGAATGAAAATGCCAATGGTGTTTTTATGGCGATTGATTTTTTACGCGGCATTCAGAAAAAACTGTTTAATGAGCCATACGATAAAAAATTTGACGTCAAAAGTAAACATGTTGTCGTCATCGGTGGTGGCGATACTGCGATGGATTGTTTACGTACTTCCATTCGTGAAGGTGCTAAGAGCGTAACGTGTCTATACCGACGCGACAAGTACAATATGCCAGGTTCTAAAAAAGAGTTTAAAAATGCCATCGAAGAGGGTGCAGAGTTTGTTTATAACGTCTCTCCTAAAGAAATTTTGGTCAATTCCGAGGGACAAGTTATCGGCATTGATATGCATAAAACCATTTTAGGCGCTAAAGATGCGAGTTGCCGTCAGTGCGTTGAAATTGTCAAAGGTGGCGATTTTAGAGTGGATGCGGATGTGATTATTTTTGCACTTGGGTTTGCGCCAGCTGTTCCGACTTTTTTAGCAGAAAATGGAATTGAAGTGAATAAATGGGGTGGCATTGTTGTCAATAACGAGTACCAAACAACCAAAGCAGGCGTTTATGCCGGAGGCGATTGTAAACGAGGTTCTGACCTTGTGGTAACCGCTGCAAAAGAAGGCAAAGAAGCGGCAGTTCATATGATTAAAAAACTGCTGGGATAATGAGAATCGCGTGGATTTTATAGCGGCAGTTCTTAAAGCCAACGAAGAGATTTATCACCATTTACATGTAAAAGGGTTGGAGGCAAAAGACCACCACTCTTTTCATGTAGGTGCGGGAGGCGATATTAGTTCAGGCATTGATTTAGAAGCCGAAAGAATCTTTATCAAATACCTCTTGCCTTTTGGAACCATTGTCTCAGAAGAGAGTGGGGTGATTGAAAGTCCAAACACGTCTGTTCGTATTGTGATTGACCCCATTGATGGAAGCGATAATTTACTATCACATTTACCGTACTATGGTACTTCTGTTGCTTATTTTGATGAAGAAAAGTGTACAAAAGCGGTTATCGTAAATCTTGCCAATAAAGACCTCTTTATCAAAGATGAAGACGGTCTAAGACAAGGCACATTAGGCTCAAAATCTTTACGTGAAGTGACATGTAATGCCTACAGCAAAGTAGGTATTTTTGAGCGCTCTTATTGTTCAAAAAAAATTCACCCACTACTTCAATCTGCTCATATAAAATACCGTTCACCAGGAGCATTTGCACTCTCTTTAGCGTATGCCAGAGAGGTTGCTTTTGTTGTTTATGAAGGCAAAATGCGCACCTACGATATCGAAGCAGGACTCTTTATGTGTGAAGGATTATTGACCTATAAAGCAGAGGATATTTTCCTCGTAAGCAAAGATAAGGAAATTTTCGATAAAATAGTAGACTTATTTATAAGCAATTAGCTTTAAAAGAGGATAATAACCGATGCGATTTGCCGAAATCTTTAGTAAAATTAGAAAGACACAGTCTGCACCCAGTGAGGCTCCAAGTCATTGGATTAAGTGTAGTGCTTGTCAATCATTAATGTATTATAAAGAGGTAGAACAACGTTTTAGTGTCTGCCCAAAATGTGGATTTCACATGCGTATTTCAGCTTCTAAGCGCATCGAACAGCTATGCGATGAAGGAAGCTTTATAGAATTTGATGCCAATCTAGCACCTGTGGACCCTTTAAAATTTGTCGATAAAAAGTCTTATAAAAAGCG
>DKFS01000016.1 GCA_002452855.1 Sulfurospirillum sp. UBA6790
TTGAGATGAACAATTTTTGGGATGTCCTTTTAAATCCCAATGCGGTTTCAAAGTTCTTACATACCATTAGCAGCGGTTATGTGATGGGCTCTTTGTTTGTCGTGGGCATTAGTAGTTGGTATTTGCTTAAGAAAAAAGAGATTTTATTTGCAAAGCGCAGTATGATTGTAGGTGCTTCGTTTGGTCTGCTTGTCTCTATCTTTTTAGTAGCAACAGGCGATGAATCAGCGCATCAAGTAGCCCTTACCCAACCCACAAAATTGGCGGCTATGGAAGGCTTGTACGATGGAAAACGCCGTGCGGGTATCGTGGCGATTGGTCAGCTTAATACTCAAAAAGAGATAGGTGATGGCAAAGATGAATTTGTGTGGTCGATTGAAATTCCCTATGCGCTCTCCTTTTTAGGGTTTCGAAGTATCGATGCGTTTGTTCCGGGTATTGATGATTTGGTTTTAGGCAATCCAGCACTTTCGATTGAACCAGCCCAGAGTAAAATAGACAAAGGCAAAATGGCATTGGAGGCACTACGAACCTATAAAGAGGCTCAAAAAGTATCGGATACCCCAACCATGCAAAGCGCCTTAAAAACATTTCGTGAGCATCAAGCATTTTTAGGGTACAGCTATTTGAATAAACCGTCTCAAATCATACCGCCTGTTGGACTGACGTTTTACAGTTTTCACATTATGGTGGGGCTTGGAAGTTGGTTTTTAGCACTCTTTTTCTTTGTGCTCTATTTTTCGATGATTGGCAAAATCGACCATCAAAAACTACTGTTACGCGCCGCTCTTTGGTCGATTCCTTTAGGGTATATTGCAGGAGAGACGGGCTGGATTGTGGCAGAAGTTGGCAGACAACCGTGGGCGATTCAAGGCATGCTTCCCGTGGGCATTGCGAGTTCGCATATTGATTCAGTTTCGGTGATGATTACTTTAGGCTTATTTGCGGTTATTTTTACAGGATTGTTGATTGCCGAGATAAAAATTATGCTCAAGCAGATAACCATAGGACCAGAAGGAGAGAGTCATGTTTGAAAATATATCACTTTTGGGACTTCAACATTATTGGTGGTTTTTGGTTTCGCTTATTGGGGCGTTATTTGTGTTTATCACTTTTGTGCAAGGCGGACAAACGCTTTTGTATGCCATCGCTAAAGATGAAAAACAACGCAATGTTTTAGTCGCTGTTTTGGGTCGAAAATGGGAACTTTCCTTTACCTCGCTTGTCATGTTTGGAGGCGCACTTTTTGCGGCTTTTCCTCTGTTTTACGCGGTCAGTTTTGGTGGGGCATATTATGTGTGGATGGCGATACTGTTTTGTTTTATCATTCAAGCCGTATCGTATGAGTACCGCAAAAAACCAGACAATTTTTTAGGCACGCGTACGTATGAAACATTTTTATGGATCAATGGTAGTGTGGGGATCATCCTCATAGGCATAGCTCTAGGTACACTCTTTACCGGGGGAAATTTTGTGAGAAACGATATGAATCTCTCCGCGTGGACGATGTCCAGTTATGGATTAGAAGGGGTATTAAACCCGTTTAATGTTGCGTTTGGATTTATGTTGTTTTTCTTAGCCCGTGTTCAAGCCGAACTCTATTTTCTCAACGCCATTGATGATGAAGCCATTGTTAAAAATACCAGAGTCCAACTTTTCAAAGACGCTATATTCTTTGTAGGCTTTTTTGTTGCCATGCTCGTTATGCTTTTAATGATGAGTGGATTTTCGTATAAAGGTGAGCATGTTTACGTTGAAACGTTCAAATTTTTGAAAAACTTTATCGCCAATCCTCTCTTAATCGTAGCGTTTGGCATGGGTGCGTTGGCTGTTTTGTATGCCATTGCGATTAGTTTATTTAAGCGAAGCACGAAAGGTATTTGGTTCAGTGGTATCGGTACGGTTTTGGTTGCGGTAAGTTTGCTCTGTTTATTAGGCTTTAATGCGACAACGATTTATCCTTCCTTAAGTCATATTCAAAGTTCACTGACGATTGAAAATAGCTCTTCATCGCTCTATACTCTTAAATCAATGAGCTATGTTTCATTGGGTGTTCCCTTTGTTTTAGGGTACATTTTTCTGGTATGGAGAGCGATGAATAAAGAAAAAGTAACATCAGCCGAAGTGGAAGCTGATGCGCATCATTATTAGGAGATAACATGGAAGCAACACATTACACAACAGAAATTTTATGGCTTTGCACATGGCCTGTGCTCATTTATGTCTCTTATAAATTTATTGTTTTAAACATTTCTCATTTTGAAGAAAATTTAAAAGACAAATAACGGCATACAAGGCTATCCAAAGAAGAGGTAGGCGGTTTTAAGACGATATAGGATAAAATCGCCTATAAAAATTAATTTTAAAGGTATAGTCTATGGGTTTAGGTGTCGGTATTGTAGGACTCCCCAATGTTGGAAAATCAACCACTTTTAATGCGCTCACCAAAGCGCAAAATGCAGAATCAGCAAACTATCCGTTTTGTACGATTGAGCCCAATAAAGCCATTGTCCCCGTTCCTGATCCACGTCTTGAAGAGCTTGCAAAAATCGTCAAACCTGAACGCATTCAGCACTCAACGGTGGACTTTGTGGACATCGCGGGATTAGTTAAAGGTGCAAGTGCAGGCGAGGGTCTTGGTAATCAGTTTTTATCAAACATTCGTGAAGTTGAAGTCATTTTACACATGGTACGTTGTTTTGAAGATGAAAACATCACACACGTAGAAGACAGCGTCAATCCCTTGCGCGATATTGAAATCATCGAAACCGAGCTTATCTTAGCCGATGTCCAACAACTCGATAAAAAACTTGACCGTCTTCGACGTCAAGCTAAAGCAGACAAATCGGCACAAGGTATTTTAGAAGTTGCCGAAAAATTAAGAGCACATCTAGATGAACTAAAACCTGTAAGCACTTTCCCTGAGCAAAACGATGCGAATTTTGAAGCGCTCAATAAAGAGTTACGTTTTCTCTCCAATAAAACAGTCATCTATGGCGCTAACGTTGATGAAGCAGGCTTGCTAGAAGAGAATGATTTTGTTAAAACTGTCAAAACCCATGCACAAAGCGTAGGCGCTGATGTGGTTGTCTTGTGTGCCAAAGTCGAAGAAGAGATGGTCGCACTAGAAGAAGACGAGGCCGAAGAATTTTTGAAAGAATTGGGCGTTGAAGAATCAGGATTGAAACAAATTATTCGTTTGGCATTTGAAAAATTAGGATTGGCTTCCTACTTTACCGCAGGTGTTAAAGAGGTGCGTGCTTGGACGATTGAAAAGGGTTGGAAAGCCCCAAAAGCAGCAGCTGTCATTCACAACGACTTTGAAAAAGGTTTTATTCGCGCTGAGGTCATTGGGTATGAGGATTATATCGCTTGCAAAGGTGAAGCAGGCGCTAAAGAAGCTGGTAAAATGCGACTAGAAGGCAAAGACTACGTCGTTCAAGACGGCGATGTCATGCACTTTAGATTTAACGTATAATCTCTTTTAAATGTTTACATGTAAGTTTTTACATGTAAACACTCTTCATTCACTTTACAATATTTTTAGAGCTCTTTTCTGAAAGAATTGTTTGTTCTTATATTTTAAATAGTGATGCTTTGTGCGTTTAAAGCTCATTATACGAACGTAGGTTTGATAGTTTAAGGTAATGGTGTTTTGATGGAAATAAAAACGCAAAAACCGCTCAATAGTATACCAAACTTTACAGCCAGGTCAATTTATTTGCACTCTTGAGTTTAAAAATGATGTAATAAGAGGGTTTGATTATAGTGCTAAGGGTAATCAAAATGAGAAATTAGTAGAAGCTATAAAGTAACTTCTACTAAATTTTTTTTGACAATCTTATAAGACTGAAATCAACATTTTTATGCTTAATCCTACTAATAAAAGAGAAAATAATTTTTTAAGCCTGTCGCTTTGTAAAGCGTGAGCAGTTCTTACGCCTAAGGGTACGGTAAAATAGCTTGCGCAAGAGATAATGATAACAGCAGGAAGATAGACGTATCCTAACTGCCATGATGACAGTGAAGTAATCATCCAACCATTAATAATAAAACCGATTGTGCCAGAAATAGCGATTGGAAAACCAATGGCTGCTGATGTCCCTATGGCTTTTTTAATGGGAATATTATGTGCTACTAAATAAGGAACAGTAAAAGCACCTCCACCAACAGACATCATTGCAGAAATAGCTCCAATTACAGTTCCTGCTCCAAATAAATTAAGTGTACTTGGGTGTTTTGCATTGGCTTTTGGTTTGATGTTTAATAGCATTCTAAGAGCAGCAATACTCATAAAAATTGTAAAGAATATGGCAAGGTAAAAAGAGCTTAGATACGAAGATATAAAAGTCGCAGAAAATGTTCCTAAAACGACACCTATACCCATTTTACGAAAAATATCCCATTGTACTCCCTTTTTTTTATCATGTGCGCGGAAGCTTGAAAATGATGTTGCAACGATACTCATCATGGATGTTCCAAGTGCCATATGCATTACATGTTCATTTGAAATTCCATTTGACAAAAAAATTGCGGTAAAAACGGGAACCATAAGCCCTCCGCCGCCAATTCCGAAAAGACCTGCTGCAAAGCCTGCAAAAGCACCAAGAGCCAAAAATAACATGACCGTATTAATATCTAAAATCATCAATAATCCTTATAAGTTCTTATCTAATTTTTTGAGTGTTTCGTAAGTAATGCGTAAATCACTCAGCTCTATTCCTTTGAACAAGTCTGCTTGTGTGACAATCCCCAAATTGCGCAATTCCTCAGCAATCGATAATGTTTGTTTTGTCGCTCTTACTAAATAAGCACGTGGGTCGTTTGGATGATCAATTTTATCAATGAAATTTTTATTTTCTAAACGTTTTAGTGTTGTTGAGAGGTTTGAAGGCTCCATCGATATTTGTTCACAGAGTTGTATCTGTGTCAAATCACCTTGACTACAAAGGATAAGTAAGATAGCTCTTTGCTCGGAGGTTAAATCATATGGTTTTAGTTTATCATTCATTCTCTTACGCATTTTGTTTTTTATTCTGGCAATCAAAAGCCCAATATCGTTAAAAGAAGATTGGATAGTCTGTTGCATGAGTATTCCTTTAGTTTTTATTTAAAATAGTAGAATAAAAATTCTTAATACTTATTTAAATAACTATTATTCAAATAAGTATAGTTTGCTAATTTAATAAAACAAGGAGAGCGTTTTAATGAAAATATATACTTAAAAGGATAGAGAAAGAATTTTTTACGTAAAGTGATTGATGTCTAAAAATAAGAACGCAACGCTTTGATTACGTTCTTAATTTATTATGGTTGATTGAAGATAGCTTACTATTCTCCGCTTTCACATTCTCCGCTATACGACATAATGCCGTAGTCTAGGTTGATGACAGTTTTATAGCCCATATGCAATAAAATGCGCTGACAATACGCACTTCGACTTCCGCTGTAACAATAAACAATGATAGGGGTGTTTTCTTGTCCATTTAATTGTGAGAGGGCATTATGAAAACTGGTGGTTGGAACTAAATAGTCTGTTCCTTTAATGCGGTGTCCCACCCATTCCATCCATTCGCGTGTATCGACTAAGTTGAATTTCACAGAGCCGTTTGCACGTGCCTCAAGAAGTGCTTCAAGCTCATTGGCATCAATTTCTTTCTTTTTCATCAATGTTTCGCACTCTTCTTTACTCAGTCCTCTGGCATGCGTATGGGCGAGCTCTTCTACACTCTCTTCTTGTGCGAGTTCACGTGCATGCTCAGGGGTGCAAAAGATAGTACAGTGACATTTACCGTTTTGTGGAATTTCAACGTTCAAAGCTGGTTTGCAAGGGCACAAACGATTCTCTGCTTGTGCTTGTTCTTCTGGGGTATTCCCAATCACCATAAAACAGGGACAGTAGCGCTTGCCGTAAATCATTTTATTGCGGGTTAAGCCTTGTTGGATGGACTCTTTGACTTCATCAAGCGGTGTGTATACAAAGCCAAATTGTTCACAGACTCTATCCGTAAACGCTTCTGTTTTTTCAAGTTCTGCTAAAAATTCGGGAGAATTCATATCTATTTTTGTTATCAAACATATTCCTTTGTCTTATTTTTGCACTATTATAAAGAGTTTGTATTGGAAGTAAATTAAAGAAAGGCTTTACATGTAAAGCCTCAAGAAAATTAAGGGAAAATATTTACATGTAAAAGAGTTCTTTAAAACATTTCGGGTCTTCCGAAGTAGTATCCTTGCGAGTAGTCCACGCCCAAAGCGCGTACGAGCGCATAAATTTCCTCATTTTCGACAAATTCAGCAACCGTGGTTAATTTTTGTTTTTGAGCAAACATCACAATGGTTTCTACAATGTGTCGGCTGACTTCATTAGTCGTGATGGTTTTAATTAAGCTGCCATCAATTTTTAAAATATCGGGCTCATACGAGAGCATTCGCTCAAAGTTTGAGTATCCCGTACCAAAGTCATCTATGGCGATTTTAACGCCTTGTGCTTTAATGTGTTGAATGAACTGTTTTATTTTATAAAAATCACGAATATCTTCGCTCTCTAAAAGTTCAAAAATGATGCGATTTGTTTCTGTTGGATATTGTCTTAGAAGATGGTTGATATGTTGAACAATCTCCTCACGCTCAATATCGTGTAAAGAGAGATTTACCGAGATAGCAACATCTTTTATTTTTGATAATGCTGCAAACGAGTTATCTAAAACAATTTTAGTAATTTTAGAGTAGTATCGACCTTTTTTCGCCACTTCGAGGAAAAAATAAGGGGTCAGTAGCTGACCTTCCGTATTGATGAGTCGCACTAAAGATTCGTATTTTTCAACTTCTTGTGTTTGGTTATTGACGATAGGTTGAAAATACGAGATGATATTGCCTGTGTCGATAGCTGTTTTAATGGTGTGAATCGTTTCGATGTTTTTAAGGGCGTTATCGTATTCAATCCCTGAAAGCCCATCGGCGTA
>DKFS01000007.1 GCA_002452855.1 Sulfurospirillum sp. UBA6790
CTTTAGGGGACAAACCTTTACCTTCGCTTCCCATAATCAAAACTTTTTTAGAAGCAAAAGTGACGTCATTCACATTCACACCATTCATATCAGCACCATAAAGTGTAAAGCCCATCTGTTTTAATTCATTGATCATATCGCGTGTTGAAGGGCACAAAGCGATAGGTAGCTCAAAAGCTGCGGCACTACTGGTACGTAAAATGGCTTCTAGGTTGCATGTTTTCATACCACTTAAAATCAATCCATCTGCGCCAAAAGCATACGCACTACGTACAATGGCACCAATATTGCCAACATCTGTCACTTCATCTAACACCACTAAAAAAGAACCGTGTTTAATTTCAGTAAAAGGAGTTAGTTCCAAATCAGAAATTTCTGCAATAAAACCTTGATGATTTCCGCCATGACTCATTGCTTGGGCTTTACGCTCATCAATACTACAAATCTTTTGTGTCACTTTTGCGATTTGCGAAAATAATTTTGGATCGCATTTCTTTGACAAAAAGACAGTTTGAATCCTTGATGGATAATGATTTAACAGATGTAAGAATAGTTGTTTGCCATAAATTATCATGGCAATTATTGTATCCAAAATGGCTTAAAATAATACAAGTTTGCTACAAAAAGGTATTTTTAGAATTTTTACATGTAACGAAAAAGAATAGAAATTTTTAAAGTGCGTTATAGCACTCTTTAACACTTATTCCCGTTAATTTGGAGAGCAGTTTAGCTTTTTGCTTAGGAGGGATATCTAGAGCTAAAATATCTTCTTTCGTAATTGCTTCACCATCTCGCTTTGCTTCAGGAGTGATAACAATAACCCATTCCCCTTTAAGATTAGCGTTCTTAAAAGCGGCATGGACTTCCAGGGATGTTCCCAAGAAGCGTTTTTCATACAATTTTGTGGCTTCTTTGATAGCAAAAATTGTCCGATTGGGCGCATAATTGGCTAATTCTTCGATGAGTTTTTCAATACGATGGGGTGATTCATACACAATAACAGCATACGGGGCATTAAGTGCCTCAAAAAGTTCATTTTGACGCTCACTCCCTTTATGCGATAAAAAGCCATAAAATAAAAATTGATGTGTTTGGATTCCACTGGTGACATAAGCAAGCAAAGCAGCATTTGCTCCGGGAAGCACTTCATAGTCAATTTTATGGTCTTGACAAAAACGTATCAATGCATTGCCAGGGTCACTAATACCAGGCATTCCTGCGTCACTTAAATATCCAACCGTTTCATTAAAAATAGCATGATTAATCGTTGATAAGACCGCTGTTTCATTGTGCGAATGCATAGAAATAAAATTTGTAATTTGAAACGTAACGTTATGTCTTTGAGAAAGAAGATTAAGAAGTTTTTTGGTAATGCGCGTATCTTCGCAAAAAAGCGTTTTACATTCGGTAAGAAGTTTTAGGCTTCTTACCGATATATCATCTAAATTTCCTATAGGAGTAGGAATAAAATAGACCAAGGGTTTTAAGAACTATTTTAAGCTATATTTTTTCTTAAATTTCTCAACACGACCCGCAGCATCGACAATCTTCTCACTGCCCGTGAAGAAAGGATGGCATGAGCTGCAAATATCGATTCTTAATTCAGACTTGTTTGACATAGTCTCAAAGCTATTACCACATGCGCAAGTTACGACACATGGTACATATTCTGGATGAATATCTTTTTTCATAATGTGTTTCCTTAATTATTTATCATAAAAATAAAATCTATTATTTGGCATGTTTTGCCAAAGGGTGCAAATTATAGCACAAAAGATTCATTATTTCAAGTCATGCCAAAATTTTGGAAACAGTGGCTATCACTGCTGTTTCACTTCTTAAAATTGTGTTACATTTTAGTCCAAAAACAACCATTTTTTTAAATAATAATCGTTCTTTTTCACTAAAACCACCTTCGGGTCCAATAATCACTGAATCTATATTTTTTTCACTGTTTATGACCGATTCAGAAAAATCAATGACAACACTTTGAGGGTATTTCTCGATGAAATGTTGTAACGTTGGTAAATATTCAATATGCATTTGGTTACTTCGACCACATTGTTGTGATGAATTAATTAAAATACGCTCCATTCTTTCAAAATCCAATTTATGCTGCTTTTGAGAAAAATCGGCATAAAAAAACGTAAGGGAAGTAACCCCTAATTCATTGAGCATCGGTAGGCTTTTTTCAATAATTTTTGGGTCAATAATGCTCCAACCTACATGTAAAATTTTAGAAGGAACAATTGGCATGATGCGTGTTTCATTTAGTTCAAGGATGGCTTCTTTTTTACCAATGTGTGTAATCTGATATTCATACAAGCACTCATCAACCAAATTACGCCAAAAAAGTTTTTCTCCAACACTGATACGCCTTACTTTAAAAATATGTTCATATGCTCTCGTATCAATGTTTAATACAGCAACTCCAGCCTGCGGATGATAAACAAACTGCATATTAATGCACCGTATAAAACAGCACTATCGTAATAACCACTAAAGCAAGATCCAATAAATATTTACGAAACGCCAATGCTTTATACGCATTTTGTGACCCTGCATCTAGGCGTGCTTTCTTATAAAGTTTGTGATTTTTAATTCCTAATCCCACAATGACAACCCATGCTATAATCATCTCCCACACTATCAGTGAAAAAGAAAATTGACGTACAGCCATTACGATCAAGCCTGTAAAAAAAATGGCAGAAAGAACAATATAATATTGTGGAGCGATAAGTTCTAATCTTTTAGAAAGGTTGAAAAATGTTTTGTCACTTTTTAGAAGATAGAGATTAATAAAAATGAGCCCTATGAGTACCACGATAAAAATCAAGTGGAGTTGAGCAGAAAGTTCGATCAATTCGTTCATGATGAAAAATCCTTCACAAAAATAATCTAAGATTGTATCCATTTTAGTATAATATTACCCATAAATTCAAAGGTTCATTCATGCCAATTTTATACCAAGAAGCACTTAAAATTATTCAAACATCTATTTTGCCAATCACTCAAACACAAACACTCCCTCTTTTAAAAGCACTTCATCGTATCTCTAGCGCTGATGTGTATGCTAAATTTGCGCTACCAAAACATGCAATGAGCCTCAAAGAAGGTTATGCCATTTCCTTTCAAAATACGCTACCTCAACACCGCTATCTCCTGACACAAAACAATGAAATGACTGCTGAAGGAGAAGCCATTAGGGTTTCCACAGGTGATTTTATACCAGAAGGCATCAATGCGGTTGTCGCAGAAGAAGAAACACATTTTAATGAAGCAACACAAACCATAGAATGCGCTACACTCCCTTACGAATCACAACATATCAAACATCAAGGTGAAGACATCGCGCAAGGAGAACTTTTACTCCATAAGTTTGATCCTATCAGTGCTTATAAAATTACAGCCCTCTCTTCTCAAGGTATTCATCGTATCAAAGTGTTAAAAAAGCCTATCGTCAGTATTTTAAGTATCGGAGAAGCTTTGGCATCAGGTTTGATTGCCAATTCAAATGCCATGAGTTTAGCAGCAAGAGTCGTTGAATTGGGTGGGAAAATAGATAAAATTATAACGTGTAGAGAAGTACATGCAACCATTTTGGAAAATCTTCAAAAATTGTCAGAGACTTCTGATTTAGTGATTACAACAGGCGCCTTGAGTAGCCATGATGCGATGCGTTATCTTTTAAGTAACAGCGTGCTTCAACCTTTATTCCATACTGTACGCATTGCTCCTGCTAAACCGAGTGCTTTAACACTTTTAGGCAAAACACCCATTCTGCATCTCCCAGGACTTCCACTTTCGTGCATGCTCGGCTTTGAGATGCTAGGCGTGCCTCTTTTAAGACAATTGCAACATCACAGTTGTATTTTGCCAGATTTTGTTACGTGCATTAATCAAAAACGTTTTACATGTAAAACAGATTGTATGAGCGCAATTCCAGGGTATAGTGATGGTAAAGGGTTTATCCACGCACCTTTTTACGAAGCAGGCAGGCTTAATATTTTAAGCCAATGCAATGGTTATACTCTCATTGAGGAAAAAGAGGTGATAGAAGAAGGGGAGGAAATCGCCTTCTTCTTTTTTACTTATCCACCGGTTTCATAAAATGCGCGATTTGATGTTTCATTTTGATCATCATCGCTCCATTTATTCTTTTCAGGTTTGTTGCGTAGCACTTCTTTGAGTACTTCTGCTGCACCTGCAATGTCACCTTTACTCACAGCATCTTTAATGCTCATTGCTTCATCAAAATAAAGGCAAGGAATAAGCATACCTTCTGCCGTTAAACGGATACGATTGCAATCTTCACAGAAATCATGTTTGTGTGGGTCGATAATACCAAAAATATATCCATCATCTAATTCAAAGAGATGGGCAGGACTTGGTCCAACACGACCAATTTCTGTAAAATGGTACTTTTTGGCAATCATCTCTTGTACTTCATGACCGCTAAGACCTTGCAATTTTTCTTTTGCGTGTGTATTTTCCATGTACTCAATAAAACGTACACTCATACCGCGCTCTTTTGCAAATTCCAAAATATCAAGCACTTCATCAGCATTAATACCTTTAATCGGCACCATATTGATTTTGACGTTTAAACCAACTTTGAGAGCTTCTTCAATCCCTGCTTTCACTTTACCCAGTACATCTTTTTGTGCCATTTTAGCGGCAACATCAGGCTTTAAGCTATCTAAAGAGATATTGACACGTTGCAATCCAGCATTTTTGAGTTTTTGTGCACAATCTTTTAGCAAAAATCCGTTTGTGGTCAGTGCCAAATCAAGCCCACTTTTGTGGTTATTGATCATAGCAATAAAATGATCTAAATCTGTACGAAGAAGAGGTTCGCCACCCGTAATTCGGATTTTAGTAATGCCTTCGTCAATGGCAACTTTAATAAATAAAAACAGTTCTTCAAAACTAAGAAGATTTTCTTTGGGAACCCATGAAAACGGCTTTTCTGGCATGCAATATTGGCATCTAAAATTACATCGTTCCGTAACAGAAACTCTTAAGTATGTTACTTCTCTTCCAAATCCATCTACTAACATTTTCATCCTCTCTCTTGATTGCGAAAATGTATTATACATAAAATGTCACTTTGAAGCTATTTATAAAAATCATTGGGCTAAAATAGTGTGACATTACATTAAGGAGTCCAGGTATGCAAAAACCTACACCTACGACCAAAGAACATAGTGTAAGTGCCAATGCGTTTTTAGTCTCAAAAACAGACATTCACGGCAAAATCACTTATTGCAATGAGCCTTTTATCCAAATTGTTGGCGCGAGCGAACAAGAAATTTTAGGAAAACCGCACAATATCATTCGTCATCCCGACATGCCACGTGTTATTTTTAAACTGCTTTGGGGAAAAATTCAGAATCAAGAAGAAATTTTTGCCTACGTTAAAAATATGAGCTTTGACGGCGGTTATTATTGGGTCTATGCCAATATCACTGCATCAACGGATGAACAGGGAAAAACCATTGGGTATTATTCGGTACGCCGTAAAGCCAATGCCAAAGCACTAGAAATTATCAAACCCCTGTATGAAAAACTCATTTCCATTGAACAAACAGGTGGAATCGATGCATCATTAGCATACCTCAATGATGTCTTGCATGAAAAAGGAGTAAGCTATGACGAGTTTTCTAACACGCTTCAAAGATTATAAATTCATCATTGTAACACTCGTCATTTTTGCGGGTATTGCAATGTATAACTGGCATTTTGAAGGAGCACTTGGCTCTTCCACACTTCTTTGTGGCGTTGCGATAGGTTCTTTTTTTGGTAGTCGTTCCACCATGCAGTGCGATGCGCAACTGTATGAAAAAATACTCAATGTAATTCGTGAAGCCGCTCATGGCAATTTAGAGCCTCGCGTTGTAAATATTGACGCAACAAAACCTTTAGGTAAAATTGCATTAGAAATCAATGACCTGCTCGACCAAATGGAAGCGTTGATGCGCGAAACCAAAACGTCTATTGAATCTGCCAGCCAGGGAAAAAACTATCGCAATATTTTCAATGAGGGCTTTCGTGGTCTTTTTGCAGTTAATGCACGATACATATCATCCGGTGTTCAAGGCATCTTAGATGGACAAAAAGGAAAAGCCAGAGGTGTGCTCTCCTCGGCATTCTCAGACCTTGGAAACGGTAACAACGGTGTGTTAAACATTCAGCAAGATTTGATGAAAAGCATCGAAGAGATGAATCAAATTACCGATGTTGCAAACTCAACAGCAGAAAAATCTGATGAAAGCCTTCAAACAGTTACAGACCTTGCTGAAGGCATTAAAGAGCTCTTAGAACTTTTAACCAGCACCAATGAAGCGATTACATCACTTAGTGAGCGAACCTCTGAAATTTCTTCTGTCGTCAATCTTATCAAAGACATTGCAGATCAGACGAATTTGCTTGCTTTAAATGCAGCTATTGAGGCGGCGCGCGCAGGAGAACATGGACGTGGCTTTGCTGTTGTTGCCGATGAAGTACGAAAACTAGCAGAACGAACACAAAAAGCGACGCAAGAAATTGCAATGACCATTCAAACTCTGCAACAAGAAACCAATGGGATTCACTCTAACTCGGATCGTATCAGCGTCATTGCCAATCATAGTGGCGATAATGTCATCCATTTTGAACATGCACTTAAAGAGTTTAACAAAGATGCCAACGATACGGCAGATATCTCATACAAACTTGAGAATAAAATCTTTACTATCTTGGCTAAGATTGATCATATCGTGTACAAAACCAATGCTTATTCGGCTATTTTAAATGAAAAAGCTGATACAGCATTTGCAGACAGTGAACATTGTAGGCTAGGGAAATGGTATCAAGACCCTATGACGAAAGAGCGTTTTGCAAAAGCAAAATCGTACGCATTACTCGCTGAACCACATAAGATGGTTCATCAATGCGTCATGGATAATCTTGAGCATATTAAAGAAGGATACACTGTTGATACGTTACAAATGTATATTGACAATTTTAAAAAGATGGAACAAGCTAGCGTTTCTCTCTTTGCTCTTCTTGATTCTATGATTCAAGAAACGGCATCAGAGTGTCGTTCTAAACGTCTATAACATACTTTCAAACGGGTTTACATGTAAACCCGTTACTTGAGATTTGCCAACTTTAACACTAAATCAACTTCACCAATTCCGATACGTAAATCTTTTGCAATTTCTGCTTCACTGCGTCCTCGCGCAAATTGCGAAAGAATCATCTTCTCATTAGAACTTGAAGGAGCACTCGATGCCAAGGTCATCTCTTTGGTACGACTCTCAATCCGGTCTATTCTTGCACTTTGCTCATCTCTAAAGTGCTGCATAATTTTTTCAACATCTTTCAAAGAAGCAACAACCGGCAAGAGACTGTGTTGAATTTCTTGTTTGGTTTGTTCTAAAACCCTTTTTTCTAAACTTTGAAAATCAATAGGTTCTTGTGTTTTTTGTTCGCCAAGCATTTTATTAAGGACATGGTTTTGATAATTGAGCTCTTCAATACTTTTTTCAAAAATAAGAAGTTTTTTATTGACTTCTACATCGCGAATATAAACCATCAAAAAGATGATCACCACTAAAGCAGCCAATGCAATAAATGCTAACGTCTCAATACTCACCGTTACTTCCTTTCATTTGACGAATCATCGCCCGCTCGCATGCAACCATATAGGCGCTCCAATCTTTTTCATCATCTTCATGCATTTGTGTTATCTTACCTAGAGAAGGCGACAACGCTTCAAAAAAAATAGGCATGAAACGTCTTGGAAATGTTGGCATATCAATGCGTGCATAGTAGCTTTGCCCTTCAACCAAAACACTACTTGCATGTTGAATATAGCCATGCCCAATAGCATTTAACGAACCATGGTGCGCTAAGGGTAAATGTAATGGTACATCTTTGTGATGGACCATGTGTGTTAGCGCATCTACTTTACGGTGTAAATCAATCAAAAGAGTAAGAATCACCTGATCGCTTTGCTCCACATCTTTACGCACTTTAGAGGATTTCAGCCACATGCCTAGAGGGTCATCGTTAAGAAGAGACAAAGTATAGTATTCTTTCAAAAAAGAAGCGTCTTCAAAGCTACCTTCTTCAAAAACAATATTAAGTGATGCATTAACGAGGCGAATGGCTTCCATGATTACATCCTATCAATCAAAATAAATCCAAAAAAGATAACACCCAAATAGCCGTTCAATGTAAAAAATGCTCGGTCAATTTTTGAAAAATCTTTAAGAACAATACGGTGCTCAAAGAAAAGAACAATCGCAGCTAGAGCAACGCCGATATAAGCAAAAAGCCCTAAGTTTGCACTGAGAGCAAAAAGTAACCAAAAAAGAATGGTTTGCGCATGAAACAATCTGGAGATAAAAAAAGTCGCTTCTTTCCCAAAACGCGAAGGAATGGAAAAAAGACCATTGGTTTTATCATAGTCCATATCTTGCAACGAATACAACAGATCAAATCCTGCGACCCAATACATAACTCCAATTGAAAGTAAAATAGACCACAACGGAATAGATTCTTGTACAGCAACCACCCCTGCAATTGGAGCCAACCCCAAAGAGACACCCAACACGAGATGGGCATAGGGAGAAAACCGTTTAAAAAGCGAATAACCCCCTAAAATAATCAAAATAGGCACGCTCATATGAAA
>DKFS01000070.1 GCA_002452855.1 Sulfurospirillum sp. UBA6790
ACGGATGGTTGTTGTACCGTGTTTTTTAAACATTTTGGCATGTATGTCAATCAAATCACGATTGCCAGTATCGAGCATGACGGTATTAACGCCACGCGCCAATGTTTGAAGATTTGCATCAGGACCTGCAATTTCGCGAAATTTATCCATCATGGTAAAAGCATCTTCATTCAAATAAAAATACAAACTTTGAAAACGTGCTCCTCCACCAAATTCAAAATGACTAATGCCTGCCTCACGTGCTGCGGCCACTGCGGGAAGAAAATCATCCATTAAAACGCGTCCGCCAAAAACTGATTGAAACCCATCTCTAAACGTCGTATCCATCACATCGATGTATTTTTTAGCCATTTTACTTTGCCCTTTTTTCTATTTTGATTGATTGTGTGATTTAAGAGATGCAGCAATTGCTGCAACAACTGAGAAGTTATTCTTTTTTGATACTTCCTGACTGGCATAGCCAGTTGCTGTTAGTGTTTCCTCTTTTGGAGGAAAGTACTTCATAATGATTTTAGCCTGAATGCTAAGAACAACCACCATCAATGCTAAAAACATGAATACTGTGGACATACCAAGAACCAAGAATTTCAAGGCCTCCACTATCAAGTTAACTTCCATAGACGCAACCCTTTAAGTTTAAATTTAACTAAAAACAATAGCCCAAATTTTTGTATTTTATCATTTCTTTTATTAAATCAAACTCAGAGAGGGAAGAGAAAAGAGAGGAAAAATCCAGAGTACATCCACCTATAAAATAGAGATGGATGTACTGTGATTATAAGTTGTTTTTATAATGTTACGAGATGCAGCGTTCGACTAAATAAAAGATAGAGCGGTAATCTAACCCACTCTCTTCACTCAAGCCGATTTCACAGGTTTTACTGGTTGAAAATGCCAATTTTGTATCGGAGGGGATAGAAGATTTGAGATGGCGAAGGGCTGATTTGTTCAGTTCTGGAAACGTGAAGCCACGATCTCCTGCAAATCCACAGCACGTAATATCCGCAGGGATTGTTACTTTTGAACTACACATACGCGCTATTTTTTCAAACTTCTCAGCAAGCCCTGTTTTTCGAGTACTACATGTCGTATGAATTACAATGGGCTCATCAATTTGTTTAAACGTTACACGACCCACTAAATACTCTAAGATGAATTCAACGGTATCATGAACTTTCAGCTCATCTCCAAAATTCTGTGCCATCGTCTTGCTACAAGGACTCATATCGCATAAAATGGGGTATTTTCCATTTTCACTAGCACGTTTAAGCGCCTCTTTGAGCTCATCTGATTTTTGCTTACCTTCTGTAACATACCCTTTACTTGAAAAAGGCATACCGCAACAAAGATTATCAATCTTTTGTGGGATAATGACATCGTAACCCGCTTTTTCTAAAATATCGATAATAACAACATCGAGTGTTCTCTCACCATTTTTCTCTTTTGGGTTCGCCATTGTTCTATTGATACAAGACGAGAAATAGACGACTTTATCTTGTGAATTTTTATTTTTCAAAACAGGCTTAAATGCTCTACCAGAAGGCAAACTCGCCGACCACAAGGGGAGTTTATTGGCGGTAATACTTCGAAGCCCTAGACTCATGCCTTTCATCACGCTATCGGGTATCAGCGCGTTCACACCTTTAACGGCACTCAAGGCAACACGTCCTGTACTTAAAACGCCTTCGTAGTGATTGGCGATAAAACCTGCAACACTGTGGCCTAAAGCACCTATTTGTTTGGAGCGCAATTTTTTTGTAAGTGAGCCTGTATCAATTCCAACAGGACACAATAAAGAACAAAGTGAACAGGTTGCACACGTTTCTACACCATCGTATTGATACAAGGCTTTAAGTTCATTCAGTGCTTCAACATCATTTTGTAGCTCAAGTGTCTTCATATAGCGATTTGCAACAATGCGTTGGCGAGGAGTCAATGTTAAAAAATTGGATGGACAAGCAGGTTCACAAAAACCACATTCGATACATTTATCGATATATGCATCTGTTGCTGGCATTGATTTAAAATTTTTCAAATGTGCTTTAGGGTCTGCATTGATGATGACGCCAGGGTTAATAAGCCCTTTTGGATCAAAAATCGCTTTAATCTCTTGCATAAGACTATACGCTTCTTGACCCCATTCTAACTCAACAAATGGAGCCATATTTCGCCCTGTTCCATGCTCTGCTTTCAAGCTTCCTTGATATTTTGTCGCAACTTGTTCTGCCACTTCTTGCATAAATGCTTCATAACGTTTGACCTCAGCCTCATCATCGAAAGCTTGCGTAAAGACAAAGTGTAAGTTGCCATCAAGGGCATGTCCAAAAATAATCGCTTCGTTATATCCATATTTGACAAATAACGCTTGTAACTCTAATGTTGCATCTGCAAGCGATTCAATGGGATAAGCCACATCTTCGATAATAACCGTTGTGCCACTTTCGCGCACGGCACCTACGGCAGGGAAAAGTCCTTTACGAATTTTCCAATATTTGGTGTATTCATACACATCTTTCGTAAAATGCAATGGAAGCTCAGGTTCGATATGTGCTAGTTTTTCAAGAATGATTGCGATATTGTTCTCTAAAAGCTCATCATTAGCGGCTCTACTCTCAACTAATACCGCTGTGGCCGTAGGACTTAGCGTCTTAAGAAACGTTGGCATACCCTCTTTGTCTTCAACGCTTTTAAGTCCCGCTCTATCCATCATTTCAGCGGCAGCGACATTCTCTTTGCATTGTGTTTTTAAAACGATGACAGCATCACAGGCATCTTTGATGGTTTTAAAAATCATCAAAGCGCTGGCTTTATCTTTATATTCTGGAACGGTTTTAAAAGTGATTTCTTTGATAAAACCAAGGGTTCCTTCACTACCAATCATTAAATGTGAAATAACATCAATAGGGTCTTCAAAATCAACTAATGCGTTAAGGCTATACCCACAGGTATTTTTAATTTTGAATTTGCGAACAATTTTTTCATAAAGTTCAGGCGTATTTTTTGCACGTTTAGCCAAAGCATCAATGCGTTCAATTAAAGATGCATGCGATGCTTGGAATGCTGCAATGCTCTCTTTCGAAGCAGTATCCAGCTCGCTACCATCGTGAAAAATGATTTTCATAGACTCTAAGGTTTTATAGGAGTTATCGGTTGTTCCACAGCACATACCACTCGCATTATTGGCTGCAATTCCACCAATCATCGCTGAACCGATACTTGCAGGGTCTGGACCTATTTTTTTACCATACGGAAGCAAATAAGCGTTCGCATCCGCTCCCACAACAGAAGGTTGCAATGTGATGTGACTGATGTCGGCATTAACGTTGATTTTTTTCCAATCGCGAGAGGTGACAAGTAAAATCGAATCCGTAATGGCTTGTCCCGACAAGCTTGTACCTGCAGCTCTGAAAACAACGGGTAAGTTCAAAGAAGAGGACGTTTTTAAAATGCGACTGACTTCATCAGCATTATTAACCCAAACGACAACCTTTGGAATTAAGCGATAAAATGAAGCATCCGTACCATAAGCAATCGTATGCAATGGATCCGTAAAAATACGTGATTCTGGAATAAAATTGATGATTTCCTTATAGAAATCAAGATAGTTACCACTCAGTGTCATCAAGTATCCTTCTGTGAATATTCTTTAGTCTAACAAGAAGGTATAAAAAAC
>DKFS01000080.1 GCA_002452855.1 Sulfurospirillum sp. UBA6790
ATAAACAACTCAAGGACCAAGGTAAGATATAAAGGTTTTATAAATTTTAAAAATTAATGTAGCGTACTTTTTTAAGAATAGTACGCTACAATTTTTTTGACGATAAATATGCCCTTTCGGCATAGTATTTTGAGGAAAACATATGGAAGCCGTTTTTTCAACAACGATCACTAAGATCAAAGGGAAAGAGACGTTTGAGCGAGAAGATACACTTGTTCGTGAAATTAAACTAGAGCTTTATGTGAACGGTGAAAAGGTGGGAGCCGTTATGGCGACACCTGTGGATCAAGAAGCATTGGCGATTGGTTATTTGATGAGTGAAAACATCATTGAAAGTTTTAAAGATGTCTCTTCACTCAAGCTTCTTAATGATGGTATGCGCGTTGAAATTGAAGCCAAAGTCAATGAGGATAACATTAAAAAACTGAATGCCGAAGGCGTTGTTATTAGTGGGTGCGGAAGAAGTATGACGGCTAACATTGACCCAGAAGCCATTGAAGCTAAAGTCATTAAAAGTGATTTTACGCTTGATGCTTCACTGTTGTGCAAAGAGATGAGTCAGTTTTATACGGAGTGCCCTTTGTATGAGCAAACGGGGTGTGTTCATACCGCGAAGCTTTTTACCGATGAGTATACGTTTTTTATTGGTGAAGATATTGCACAGCACAATACCATTGATAAAGTGGTTGGAAAAGCTCAAATGGCAGGTATTGATGTTAGCAATGCTTTTTTGATGGTAAGCGGAAGGCTCTCTTCTGAAATGGTAGCCAAAGCGGTTATGCATCAAATTCCTATCTTAGCATCACGCACCGCATCGACGTGTTTGGGGCTGATGATTGCCGAAAAATTTGGATTGACACTCATCGGTTTTGTCAGGGGTGATACGATGAATGTTTATCGACATCCAAGGAGAATTCATGTCTGAAATGGAAGAACTCATTAAAAAATACCTCAATGACAAAGGTAAACTCGATTGTAGTGACGCCTTTAAAATTTCTGCAAAGCTTAAATGTTCTTCGCTAGAAGTGGGTGCGTGTGCCAAAGCGATGGATATACGCATCGATGCTTGTGAGCTTGGTCAATTTGGCAAGCTTGAAGGCGGTATTTATGATATCGAAGCAGAAAATCGCCTGAAACCACTGTTAGATGAAAAAAATCGTGTTACATGTAAAGCAGCGCGTGCTGCCGCTGCTGGCATTGGTTTGAAAAAAATCAGAGGCACGCTTAAAGAGAAAAACTATGACGTCACTTTTTGTGAGTTAGGCTGTTTTAAAGAGAAAGAGCGACCACGCCTGTATGTTAAAACCAAAACGTGGATCGAAAATGCGGAAGGGGAGCTGCTTTTTGGTAAAGGTAAAACGGAAATTTTAGAGTTGATTGAAACAGAAGGCTCCATTTCTAAAGCGTCTGAAATTATCGGCATGAATTATAAAAAAGCATGGACGCATATCAAGATTTTGCAAAAGAACATTAATGATGTGATGGTACAAACCAAACAAGGTGGCGGCGAAGATGCAGGTACGACACTCACCCCAGTTGCCCGTGAATTTATGAAGAATTATCGTCAGCTACAAGCAGATATCGAAAATTATGCCAACGAGCGGTTCAAAGAACTTTTCTTAAAACCACGAAACGAGAAAGAGTTTAAATCCTAAAGCAAAGAGCCAATACATTTTCATTGTGGTAGGCTATTTTGGCGCTATGCAAGTTTTGTAGAATTTCTTCAGAGTGAAAATATCGGTTATGAACGTGATGTTAAAGGTTGATTTTTAGCATCACGCATTGATGGAATATGCTAAAAATACATAGTACATGGTCTTATGTTATGCCTTAAGTTTTAAGGTATTGCATAACATCTACTAAGGAGTAAATATGAAAAAAATGTTGTTGCTAAGCGGATTGGCACTCAGTATGTTAATGGCCAAAGAGCCTGTTGTTGTCTTTCATGCAGGAAGTTTGTCTGTACCATTTGCTGAGATCGAAAAAGTATTTGAAGAAAAATATCCTCAATACGATGTTCAACGTGAACCAAGTGGTAGTGTTGCAGCGGCACGTAAAGTCACTGACCTAGGACGCAGCGCCGATGTTATGGGAAGCGCAGATTATAAAGTGATTGATACTATGCTTATCCCAAAATATGCAAAATTTAACGCTCAATTTGCCACCAATGAGATGGTTCTTGCTTATACTGACAAATCCAAATATGCTAAAGAGATTAACGATAAAAACTGGCCTGATATTTTCTTAAAAGAGGGTGTTGTGGTAGGTCACTCCAATCCAAATCTTGACCCATGCGGATACCGTTCAATGCTTGTAACGATGCTGGCTGAAAAATATTATGTCAAACCAGGTTTTTACAATAAACTTTTTGGATACGGCGATCATTATGAAGTCGGTGAAGAAAACAACAAAAAAGTGGTTGTAAGACCCAAAGAGACAGATTTACTTGGTCTTTTAGAAGCAGGTCAATACGATTATCTTTACATCTATAAATCCGTAGCGGACCAACACCACCTTAAATATGTGACATTGCCAGAAGCCGTTTCATTAAAAAGTGCACGTTACGATGATGTTTATAGCCAAGTCTCTTTCAATATTGACGGGAAAAAACCAGGTCAAGTGGTAGAACAAAAAGGTGCGCCAATGGTCTATGGATTAACTGTATTTGAAAACGACAAAAACCCTGTGAATAAAGCGGGCGCAATTGCGTTTGTAAACTTTGTCTTATCTCCAGAGGGACAAGCGATTATGAAGAAAAATGGACAAGATGCGATGAATCCTCCAGTGATTACAGGAGATGCTTCTATTTTAGGAAAAAAATGAGTTTTCTCTCTTTGCAAGCCCTTACATGTCATGTAGGGGCCTTTCATCTTCAAGATATTAGTTTTGATGTGGGCGAGGGTGAGTATTTTGTCATTTTAGGTCACAGTGGTGCAGGTAAAACCGTCATTTTGGAGTCCATCGCAGGATTGCACAGCGTGGGCGGAAAGATTTTATATAACCACGAAGATATTACATGTAAAGTTCCAGAAGAGCGCTCTGTGGGGTTTGTTTATCAAGATTTTGCATTGTTTCCCAACTTAACAGTCCGTGAAAACATCCGTTTTGCTGGGCGTTATAAGCACATTGAAGATGCTGAAGCTTTATTTGAAGATTTGATTGAATTTTTGGGATTGGAAAAACTCTTAGACAGACGTATCGATAATCTTTCAGGTGGAGAAAAGCAGCGCATTGCCATTGCACGTGCCATTTTCGCGCGTCCTAAGATTTTACTGCTTGATGAACCACTCAGTGCCATTGACCCGACATTTCGTAATGCAATTATGAAGTTTCTCAAAGATATTCATAGACGCTACGGGCTTACGACATTACATGTAACGCACAATTTTCGTGAAGCCTCTTACTTAGCTGATCGCATTGCTATTGTGATGGATGGAAAAATTCAACAAGTGGGCTCAGCTAATGAAGTGCTCTCGCATCCAAGTTCTCTTAAAGTGGCTGAGTTTTTAGGATTTAAAAATATTTTTCCTTCTTCACTCATTAACGATGATAGTACAAAACTTTTCTCCATTGACCCGAATGATATTTTAGTTTCGAAAGAAGGACCTGTGGCATGTGACTACCACTTTGAGGGTGTGTTAGACGAATGTATGGGCATTGTCGATCATTTTAAACTTTTTATCACGGTGGGTGAAAATCAATTTTTTGTCAAAATGCTGAAGCGTGAACATGAAGGCTGTTCTATTAATCGCGGTGAAACCATTTACATTGGGTTTAATCGAAAGGATGTATGTTACCTATGAAACGATATTGGTTTACAACGTTTTTAGCGCTTTTGGGGCTTGTGATGCTTCTTTTTTTGACAACGCCTTTGTTTAAGATGCTCATTGGCAATGATATTGCCACTTTACTTAAAACATTAGGGGAAGCAGATGTCTCAGCGTCGGTTATTCTCACGATGAAAGTTTCTTTGTTTTCAACACTGTTTGCTTTAGCCACAGGGCTTCCATTGGCGTATTTAATTGCACGTTATGATTTTTTTGGACGCTCTTTTTTGGAGACATTGGTTGATATTCCGATTATGATTCCACACACTGCCGCGGGTATCGCACTTTTAGTTGCGTTTGGCAGTGGTCGAATCGGTGATTTTTTTGGTTATTTTGGCATTAAATTCATTGGCTCTGAAGCGGGCATTATGATAGCGATGATGTTTCTCTCGGCTACATTTCTTATCAATGGTGCGAAAGAGGGATTCAAAAAAGTAGATGTCAAGCTGGAAAAAGTAGCTAGAACATTAGGAGCGAGTCCGCTAAAAGTCTTTTTTGCCATCTCTTTGCCCAATGCAAAAAAAGACATCGTCAATGGTTGTTTGATGATGTGGGGAAGGGGTCTTGGCGAATTTGGTGCGGTGGTCATTTTAGTCTATCATCCGATGACAGCACCTGTCTTGATTTATGATCGTTTCACGAGCTTTGGATTGCAGTACTCTGCACCGGTTGCCGGGGTAATGATTATCCTCTCCATCTTTGTTTTCTTAACCGTAAGATTTATTAATAATAAACTTCGCTAAAAGAACCATCTTTCAAGATGGTTCTTTATTTTAGATGTATTTCTTAGCCGTATGTCTGATAATGCTGAATGAAAGAAGCGCTAAAAGCGCTGCCACGAGATAGGGCAGTTTCATGCCAAAGGTTTCACCAATAAATCCAGAGGCAATGGGCGCGAGTGCGGCTCCTGTCCAACGTAAAAAATTATATCCACCCGAGACGATATTGCGTTCAAAATGGCTTTGCATGACATATGTCGTAAAGAGCGAGTTACTGATGCCTGAGAGCAGACCACTTAAGACAATCAAGAGTGCCATAAACGACAATGAATTGGCACTCATAAGTAAAATCAAAACCGCCATAAAGCATAAAAGAGTGGCAGGAATAATTTTTTTGGCATGCCAGTAGCGCTCTAATTTGGTACTCAAAAAAACCGAGCCAATCGCAAGTGCAAGCCCCCATCCAAAAAAGAGCAAGCCAATTTCAATAGGTCCCATATGAATTACAAGCGGCGAATAGGCTAAAACCACAAAAAATCCATAATAATAAAGCATGGCGGCAATGGCAATTTTAAGAAACTTAGCATCTTTGAAAAGGGCTTTTAATTCTTTTAGACCTGCTGGTTTATGGGATTTTTTCTCTTTAGGTTCTTGCACAAAGAAGATAACCAATAAAAAAGCAAGAAAGGTTAATGCGCCTGTCACTAAAAAAGGGTAGCGCCAAGAGTATTGCCCTACAAAACCGCCTAAAAGAGGCCCTGAAGCGATGCCAAACCCGATGGAGCCTTCAAAGAGACCAATTGCTTTGTGTTGGTCGCTTGAGAGTGCGATGAGAAGAATCAGTGCGGTTGCAAAAAAGTGCGCATTGCCATATCCCCAGCCTGCTCTAAAAAGTGCTAAAGAGGTAATATTTTGTGCCATAGAACATAAAATAGCGGAGATAGAGACGATGCCAAGCCCTAATGCCATAATTTTTTTATCCCCAAATTTACTCGCAAGCATCCCTGCTGGGATCATGATCAGTGCCATCATAAAGATGTACGTGGTAAACAGAAGTTCGACTTGCCAGTTGGTCGCACCTAGATGTTGCGCAATATCAGGAAGAATGGGATCAACCACGCCCATACCCATAAAGGCAAGGAAGGTTGCAAAAACGGTGACTTTTTGTGCGATGTTATTGTGTGAATGACTCATAAAATGCCTTACGATAATTTTTCTAAAAGAGAGAAAAGGAGTTCTTTTTCCTCTAAGGTTATTTTGTGTGCTAACGTGTCTCGAAATGCTATGACTTTTGCTTCCGTGCTTTCTAAAATAGCTTTACCTTGTTCCGTGACTTCGATGACATTGACACGTTTATCGCCTTTGATCGATTTTTTGACGATAAAATCTTTTTTTTCTAACGAATCCAATGTACGACTAATGGTGGTGGCACTTTTGTTAAGCATCGTGGCCAACGTAGTTTGATTGGCTTTGTCGCATGAGGCTAAAATTTCTAATAAAATTCTCTGCTCAGGCGCGATGCCATCTTCACTGAGTATTGAGGTGATTGTTTGGTTGATTTTATTTGCTGTGCGTGCGATACGAAAACCAACACTTTCTTGAACGGATTGCTTCATAAGGAACTCCAATTTATTTGCATATGCAATTATTGCATATGCAAACTTTTGACTCTATTAAAAATTGACGATGAAAAATTACTTCACAACCACATTGCGTGGATTCAAAAGAGGGGTAAAAAGAGTTATTAGGAGGTGATGTCAAAAAAGTAGATGGAGTTGCGCCCTTTATCTTTGGCATTATACATCGCTTGGTC
>DKFS01000008.1 GCA_002452855.1 Sulfurospirillum sp. UBA6790
AGATGTGGAGTGAAAAACAGTGTTATATCGCCGCGGGCAATATGATGACTGCCGCTGCTGTTCTTGGTATTGATTCGTGTCCGATTGAAGGGTTTGAATACCAAAAAGTCGATGCTCTCTTAGGCATTGATACGGCTGTTTATCAAAGTGCTATTGTCATTCCTTTTGGTTATAGGGCAAAAGAGCAACGTGGTAAAATCCGTTTGGCTTTAAATGAAGTCGTAGAATTTAAGAAATAAATGAATCTAAAAAGCGCTTTCTAGCGCTTTCATGCCCAATAATGGGTTTAGGATACCCTGCAATCTTATGGCTCATTAAATAAGCTTCTTTGTGCAATGAAGAGGCGGGGATATCGTTTAAAACGGGAAGATAGCGTTTGATGTAGCATGCCTCTTTGTCAAACTTTAACGACTGAGCATACGGGTTGAAAATGCGAAAATAGGGTTGCGGGTCGATGCCCGTTCCCGCGCACCATTGCCATGAGAGAATGTTTGCTGATGCATCATAATCCAAAAGATACTTCGCAAAAAATGCCTCGCCTTTTTGCCACGGCAACATCAGATGTTTCGTAAAAAATGAGCCCACCACCATGCGCGCGCGGTTATGCATCAAGCCTGTACTGAGTAGTTCACTCACTGCCGCATCAACAAGCGGATACCCCGTTTGCGCGGTGCAAAAACGCTCATAGGCTTCTGCGTCGTTAGAGATAGGTGGAGCGTATTTATAATTTTCCCACGCAAGTCGTGGAAAATGGTAGAGTAAATAAGCGTAAAACTCACGAAAAATTAGTTGTCTAAAAAAAGGCTCTGTGGTGTGACCTTGCTGTTTGAGCTTTACTAAAAAGCGCACCACTTCACGAATCGAGATGGTTCCAAAACGCAGATGAATGCTGAGATGTGACGTGGCATCTGCATCTAAAAAATCACGTTTTTGCTCATACGCATCGACTTTACATGTAAAATGTTTTAGCGCTTTTAGAGGCTCTACATAATTAACAGGTACACGCTCAAAACCGATACTCTCAATTTTTACATGTAAAGGTTTTAGCGTGTGGCCTCGAATGCCTAAAATCACGTTGTAGTCGAAGTTTGCAAGGCTTTGCGTGCCTTTTTTGTATTCTAATGCGTAAAATTGTGTGTAAAGTGCTTTGCAAGCATGATAATATGGGGTGAAAACAAGGTAAGGTGTGCCATCTTTTTTGAGCACTTCATCGGGGTTAAAAAGGTAGCAATCGTTCAGCAAATGAAGATTAAGCATCTCTGCAATTTCAGCGTCGCGCTCTTTGGCATAATCATCATAATCCACGCTGGCATAAACTTCATTAAAGCCTTGCGTTTTAAGCGAGGTAAAGACATCAAATGGCGTACCGTAAAACAAAGCAAGGTCAAGTCCAAGAGCTTTAAGCTCCACTTTGAGTTTCAGCACTTGCTCGTAGATAAACGAGACTCTTCTGTCCTTCTTTTCAAGACTGTTTAAAATCTTGGTATCAAAAATAAAGATAGGTAAAACTTCGCCATCCAATGCTAAAAGCATGGAGTCTTTGACTCTTAGGTCTCTTCGAAACCATAAAATTTTTTTCATGAGTAGATTTACCTTTCGTCTAGAAAGAAGTTACATCATTATAAACTAAGTTGTTACAAAATCCCATATATATCCTCATACTTCTGATAAAATAGGCAAATTTTGCTCAAAATAAAGGGGTACTTATGTCGAATTATTCACTTAAAATGAGAATCCTCATGGTCTTTGTCGTCTCAATTTCGGTGATGGCATTTATATTTTTTACAATGGTCGTAAGAGGCATGTATGGGCTTGGTTCTTCGCAAATGACTGACCAAGAAGAGCTGATTAAAAAACTCAATAAGCAAGAAGTGCAAAACTACTTAGAAATTGCGCAAGAGGCAGTTAAAACATCGTACGACAATACCAGTGAAGACAAAATTGTTGAAAAAATAAAAGAAGATGCGTTGATGTTTGAAGATGTTTTAAACGCGATGTACAACGAGAAAAAAGATACGCTCAGCGAGAAAGAGCTCAGAGAGCTTTTAGTGCATGTGATTCAAAGTTATCGTTACAATAAAGGTGCGGGATACTTTTTTGCCTATACGCCTGAGGGTGTCAATATCGCGCACGATAGTAAAAATCTTATCGGTAAAAATCTTATGGACCGTAAAGACGTTAAGGGCAATTTCACCGTTAAGATGATTATCGAATCAGCACTGCCTGGTGGCAATAACGTAGCGAAATATTATAATAAAAACCCACTTTCTGGCGAAGTTGAGCCTAAAATATCGTATAACTTTTACTTTAAACCGCTGAATATCATCATTGGGACGGGTGAGTATATGTCGTTGATTCGCACATATCACCAAGAGCGTGCGATTGAGATTCTTTCCAATTTAAAATATGGCAATGGCGGTTATTTTTACGCTGTCAAAAAGAACAAAGACGGCCATTACAGTGTCGTTTTTAACGGGAGCAATCCAAAGCTTAGAGACAGCGCTTTTGATTTAGCTGAAACTGACGTGAACGGCGTTGCTTATCGCAAAGTATTGGTTGAGCAGAGTATGGCAAATGAAAAAGAGGGTGCATATGTCTCGTATGCTTTTAAAAATCCATCAACGGGTAAGATTGAGCCTAAGATGGTGTATGCCAAATACTTCAAAGACTGGAATTGGGTTTTGGTTTCAAGCATTTATCTCAATGATGTTGAGCAAAATATCTTCTCTCAAAAAGAGAAAATTGATAACAATATCACAAGCTTGATTGTGAAGCTGATTGTTTCTGGTATTGTGATGGTTGTCATTATTTTTGGATTGATTTATCTCATTCTTGGGCGTGTGGTCAATCGCCCACTGGATTCACTGACTCAAAAAGCGGCTGATTTAGCCAGAGGCGAGGGCGACTTGACATGCAAATTAGACGTTCACGGTCAAGATGAGATTGGCAAAGCCGCAACACAAATCAACCATTTTATTGAAAAAGTCCATCATACGATGGTTTCGGCAAAAAATGCTAGCAGTGAAAATGCAACGCTTTCGCATAAGCTCTCTTCCATTTCTGAAACCATCACAAAGCGCGTTGAACACTCAACTTCTATCATCAATGACGCGACGAAAATTTCGCAAAATTTACGCAAAGAGATAGAAGGCTCTGTCGGTGAAGCCAAGCGCTCAAAAGAGGAAATTGCCAAAGCTAATCAAAATTTAAAAAGTGCTTCCCTTGAAATTATGGCTTTAGGCGAACAAGTTGAAACCAGCGCACAAACCGAAATGGAACTTGCCACACGCATGAAACAACTCAGCTCCGATGCCGAACAAGTCAAAAGCGTCTTAACTGTCATCAGCGACATTGCTGACCAAACCAATCTTTTAGCACTCAATGCGGCGATTGAAGCGGCGCGTGCGGGTGAGCATGGGCGAGGCTTTGCCGTGGTTGCCGATGAAGTCAGAAAACTGGCTGAGCGTACCCAAAAAAGCTTACTTGAAATTAATGCGACGATTAATGTTATCGTTCAAGCTATCATAGACTCAGGTGAGCAGATGAACCAAAACTCTGAACAAGTCCAAGCCTTGACGCAAAAAGCGCAAGATGTCGAAGAAAAAATCAAACAAACAACAGCCATCATGGAAATGGCAACGAAGATGAGCGATAAAACCGTCGATGATTATATTAGTACCGAAAAAAGCATCGATGTAATTGTTCAAAAAATTGAGAGCATCAACACTCTTTCATACCAAAATGCGCAAGGCTTAGAAGAGATAGCCCAAGCGAGCACAGAACTTCGCCAAATGACTGAAAATCTCAACACGACGCTTGGAACGTTTAAAACGTGATTATTTGCCTTCTTGTATCATAGAACGCAGTGCCAAATCTTTAGGGTAGGGGTTTAAAAACTTCTGCCCTAGAAGGTAGTGTATTTCATACTTCTTTGCTAAAAATTCGATGGTGCTCATTACGGCAATGAGCGGAATAATCTCGTCTCTAAACTCTTCGATTTGCAGATGCAACGCCTGTTTTTCACCACTGCTCAACTCTTTCTTGAAAAATCCCACCATGTGATGAAGGACATTGACCGTTTTGCTAATTGAGCCTTTGTGCGCAATGGTTTGTTTAAACAAAGCGATGTATGCTTCTGTGCTCTCTTTCAAACTTTTTTTCTCATGGTTGGCGACGATTTTTCCTAAAAGGCGGTAGTTTGTCTCGTGTTTGCTTTGCAGAAGAAATTTATACGCTGTATGAAAACTCACAAGCTCTTGCATGGTTTTGATGTTTTGATGAAGCATCATCGCATCGTGGTAGGCAAAAACTTGCATCACAAAATTTTCTCTTAGCCACGGGTCTAAAAGACGTGCTTCTTCTTCGATGGGAAAATCCACAAAATGCTCTTTACATGTAAAAGCAAACAGCCCATCTTTTTTGCCTTCGCTCATTGCACCATTGTAATACTTCGTACTCCCAAGCCCACAACTCGGCGACTTTGACTTGAGGATGATGCCACAAATAGGCTCGTTTTGAATCTTGTGGAGTTCATGCGTCACCGCATCCTTCATCGCCTCGGTGACATCGGCTTTTGAAAAAACGGTGATGACCTTTTTTCGCTCGTTTTCCAATACAATGCGTATCGTTTCACGCGGCGTACCAAACGCCAAATGTTCGGGGCAAAAAGGCACAAACGAAGCATACTTGCCAAGTTTATCGGTGATAAATCTGTCTCGTTGTCCCGTCTTGTCGTAACGAATTTGCTCGCCCAGTAAACAGGCGGAAACGGCTAGTTTGAGCATGGTAGTCCTTTGAAAAAAGCTAGGACTATTATAGCTCGTACTTTTGATAAAAGGCTTAGTAGGGATGTGATAGACTACAGATGTTTGATGTTTGAAAATTTTTTTGAGTATAAAAGCGAGGATATAAAATATGATAAATTGGCTTAGAGCAATACCTTATATTTCTCTTGCAATAGTGTCTTTTGGAATTTTTGTACTATCAAAATTTATTCCAGATAGTCAAATTGAAAATATTTTACTTAATGTATTTTCTAATGCTATTTTCTTTTTTATTGTTTATCTATTCTATGACATTATTAAAGAGGTTATTCTTGTTAAAGAACGAAAATCTTTAGATGATTATATTAAAAATAAAGTATCTAATGATATTTTTGTTGCTTTATACTATTTAAAAAAAATCATACATGGATATAACTTAGATACAAATACATTAAAAAATATTTTTGCAATCGTTAATTACTCAAAAATAGAAATAAATAATTCTGTTAAAAATCAAAGTTTTATAGGTTTTCAAATATTTAAAAATACTGATGAAGTTCGTTCTTTGTTCGCAGATGCACTAAATGACAATTTGATTTTAAAATATTCCTCACATGTTGAGTCAATTAATATTTTAAGAATAGTTAACAATCTTGCAAAGCTTGAATTCATTTTGAAAAATGAATCAAATTATAATAAATCAGCAGAAAAAGGTATTGAATTTGAAATTGTAAATGGAAAAATTTTAAATCCAATTAACGATGACAAATATTTATTGATGAAAAAAACTTCATATGACAATAGATTTGTTGTTTACGATAGTGGCTTTTTTGAGGAAGAAAAAGTTAATTTTTTGCTAAGTCGATACATTCTAAAAGAAAAGTTTTCAGAAGAAGTTTCAAATATTCTTTTTGAGACATTTTCTTTGATGAAACGTTGGATTCCTGAATCGATATATTTGGCAAGAAATGAATCTCGTTTTAGAATTATAAAAGATTTTTTTAGTGCAAATACAAATTCAAAAACAAAAAAGTCCAAAATATTTGTTGCTGACATCATAGACGTGAAACAAATATAAAATAATAGAAAATAGGACAGGCAATAAAATGACCAACACCACACCAACATCCAATATCCTGATTTACCAAAGCGAAGACGGTCTTACTAAAATAGAAACAAGACTTGAAAATGAGACGGTTTGGCTCAATAGAAATCAACTCTCAGACCTTTTTGAGCGTGATGTTAAAACCATTGGAAAGCATATCAATAATGTATTTTCAGATGGTGAACTTGAAAAAACTTCAGTTGTCGCAAATTTTGCGACAACTGCCAAAGATGGAAAAACATATGCTGTTGAATACTACAATTTAGATGTCATTATTTCTGTGGGTTATCGTGTCAAATCTGCTAGTGGTGTTAAATTCAGACAATGGGCGACCAAAACCTTAAAAGAGTATCTTATCAACGGATATGCGCTCAACCAAAAAAGATTAGAGCAAAAAGGGCTTCAGTCACTTAATGACACCATTGTTCTTTTGCAAGACACTATCTCTAAAAGCGAACTCGAACTGAGCGAAGCTAAGGGCTTGTTGGATGTCATTTTGAACTATTCGCGTACGTGGACGCTTTTGCAAGGTTATGATGAAGACTCTTTACATGTCAATATAGCATCCCAAGAAGCCAAGTTTATTTTAGATGTTGATGAAGCAAAAGATGCCATCGCTCAGTTGAAACAAGAGCTTATCAAAAAAGGTGAAGCGACGGAACTTTTTGGGCATGAAAAAGCAGGAGAGTTTGGTGGCATGGTTCGTAACATCTATCAGACGTTTGGCGGTGTGGATTTACTCCCTAGTGTGGAAGAAAAAGCGGCAAATCTGCTCTATTACATCATCAAAGGGCATCCGTTTAACGACGGCAACAAACGTATTGGTGCGTTTATGTTTATTCTCTTTTTATCGAAAAACAATATGCTATATAAAAAAAGTGGCGAGCTTAAGATAAATGACAATGCGCTTGTGGCACTTTCTTTGATGACCGCCAAGAGCGACCCAAAACAAAAAGAGACCATCATCAATCTTATTGTCAATCTGTTGGAGAGCTAAAAAAGTTTTACATGTAAAGCGGGAAGACTTTACATGTAAAAACTATTTGGGTCGTTTATCTAAAACGCGTGTCGCTTTTCCCTCGCTTCGTTGCAAAGATTTGGGTGCGACGAGTTTGACTTCGACGTTGATGTAGAGGTTGTTTAAAAGAGAGTGTTGGAGCTCTTTTTTGAGGTTTCCGAGGTAGCTGACATCATCGCTGATGAGATGCTCATCGAGTTCCACATCGATTTCGAGTTTATCGAGGTAGCCTTTTTTATCGGCGATGATTTGGTAATTGAGTGTGATGCCCTCTTGTTTGGAAAGCACGTGTTCGATTTGCGATGGGAAGACGTTTACGCCGTTGATGAGAAGCATATCGTCACTTCGTCCTACGATGCTTTCAATGCGCCCGATGGTTCTGCCACAGCGACATGGAATGCGTGTGAGAGAGGTGATGTCGCCCGTTCGGTAGCGAATGATGGGCAAGCCTTGTTTTGTAAGCGTCGTGATGACCAGCTCGCCACGTGTGCCTTCTGGCAAAACTTCACCCGTTTTTGGGTCGATAATTTCAGGGTAAAAATGGTCTTCGTGAATGTGCAGTAAATTGGAGTGTTTGCAGTTGCACGCCACGCCCGGTCCGATGATTTCAGAGAGTCCGTAAATCTCGTGGTAGTCGATGCCCCAGATGTGCGCTATCTCGTTTTTAAGCCCTTCACTGGTTGGCTCGGCGCCAAAAAATCCTACACGTAGTTTGAAATCTTTTTGGATGTCATAACCCTCAGCCTTTGCGACTTCTGCCATATGCAGTGCAAACGAAGGTGTAGCGGTCAAAACCGTTGCGCCAAAGTCTTTTAAAAGCAAGAGTTGGCGGGAGGTAAAGCCCGTAGAACTTGGAATGACGGCTATTTTCATACGTTCTGCGGCATTGTGAAAGCCAAGTCCGCCTGTGAAAAGTCCATAACCGTGTGAGTTTTGCATGATGTCTTGGCACGTGACGCCACCCATGGTAAATGCACGTCCCATCACTTCTGCCCAGATGTCCATATCGTGTTCGGTGTAGCCCACGACGGTGGGTTTGCCAGTGGTTCCACTGGAGCTGTGGATGCGCACGATTTGGTCCATATCGACAGAGAACATGCCAAAGGGGTAGTTATCTCTTAGGTCGTGTTTTTTGGTAAATGGAAGCTTGGCGATGTCCTCAAGCGTTTTGATGTCTTGTGGTAAAACGCCATGTTCGTCAAATTTTTTCTTGTAGAATGGCACCAAATGATAGACACGAAGGAGTGTTTCTTTAAGGTGCTTTAATTGCCACGCCTGAAGTTCATCTTTACACAAACTTTCGTTTTTACTAAAGGTCATAATGCGTTCCTTGATTTTTTACATGTAAAGTTTTACATGTAAAAATGTTTGGCTTGAACAATCTCAATATTTTGAGCTTGAAGTGCGGCAATTGCATCGTCAAATCGGTCTTTATCAACACTGAAAATAAAAATGCCCGTACTGGCTTCATAGAAACTGTACGTGTAGAGAATGTTAATGCCCGCACGTGAAAGCGCACTCACGGCTTTATCAAAACTGCCCACGACATCTTCAATTTTCACGCCAAAAACATCGGTAAAACGCACGCTAAAGCCTTCATCTTCAAGCACGGTTTTGGCTTTTTCAGGATTGTCCACGATGGTGCGAATGAGACCAAAATCAGTTGAATCGGCGAGTAAAATAGACTTAATCGAGATATGATTTTTAGAGAGAATTCCCGTAAACTCGGAGAGTTCGCCCGCTTTATTTTCTAAAAAAACAGAAAGTTGTTTGATGTTACATTTCATTACAGACTCCTTTTGTCGATGACGCGCACGGCTTTGCCGACACTTCGTTCTATGGTACGAGGCTCTACAAGTTTAATCTCGGCGTTAATGTAGAGGTTGTTGAGTAGCTCGTGTTGGATTTTTTTCTTCAAAGCTTCTAAAGAGCCGATGCTATCAAGCGGCATATCTTCGGTGACTTCGACCATGATTTCTAGTTTGTCGAGGTAACCTTTTTTATCGGCAATGATTTGGTAGTTCAGCGTAATGCCTTCGATGTTGGAAAGGACATGTTCGACTTGTGATGGGAAGACATTGACACCATTGACAATGAGCATATCGTCCACGCGACCCATGACACTTTTCATGCGCACATGCGTTCGTCCACATTTACACGGTGTTCTATCCAGTGCAGTGATGTCTCCTGTTCGGTAACGAATAATCGGAAACGCTTGCTTGGTAAGGCTTGTGATGACCAGTTCACCTTTTTCGCCCAATGGCAAAACTTCCAGTGTTTTGGGGTCGATGATTTCTGGATAAAAATGGTCTTCAAAGACATGTAAATCTTTGCTCTCAAAACAGTTGCTCGACACGCCCGGTCCAATAATCTCAGAAAGCCCGTAAATCTCGCAGTAATGAATGCCCCATACTTTAGCGACTTCTTCTTTGAGTCCAAGGCTGGTCGGTTCTGCGCCAAAGATGCCACATTTAAGTTTGAAATCGTTTTTAATGTCATAACCCTCAGCGATTGCCGCTTCTGCCATATGCAGTGCAAAAGAGGGCGTAGAGGTTAAAACGGTTGCTTCAAAGTCTTTCATAAGCATGAGTTGGCGTGAGGTAAATCCTCCACTGCTTGGAACAACGGTTGCACCCACGGTTTCAGCACCATAATGAAGCCCAAGACCGCCTGTGAAAAGTCCGTAGCCGTACGCATTATGCGCGGTGTCTTCGCTGGTGACGCCTGCCATCGTAAAAACACGCGCCATTACTTCGTTCCATGTATCAAGGTCGGCTTTGGTATAGCCCACAACGGTGGGTTTTCCCGTCGTTCCACTGGAACTATGGATGCGTACCACCGCGTCTTTTTTGACCGCAAAGAGTCCAAAAGGGTAGTTGTCTCTTAAGTCTTGTTTTTTTGTAAATGGTAATTTTGAAATGTCTTCGATGGACGTAATATCTTCAGGCGTAATGCCAAGTTCTGCAAATTTACGTTGGTAAAACGGCACATTGGCGTACACACGTGCAACAGTGTCTTTGAGTCTTTGCGTTTGAAGTTCGGTAAGTTTATGGCGTGGAAGCGTCTCTTCGTGTGACCAAATCATTGTTGCGCCTTCGCATCATTCATACCTTGATGTAAAACAGCGATATTTTTCTCGGCGACTTTGGCATTCATCTGTGTGATGGCTTCTTCGATTTCTTTACATGTAAAAGGGAAGTTAGGCGCGAGTGCAAGGGTTGCACCTAGCATATAGACATTAAGCGTGTCAATCGGGAACTCTTTTTTCTTTGCTTTTGAAAAGGCATCTAACGCATGCGTTTCATAGGCAACTTTTGCAAAATTTTTAGGCGCATTGACGACAATAACACCTTTGTGCTTTTGTAAATACTGAATATTGCGCAAGGCTTCATTGCCTTCAAGCGCAATCAATAAATCCGCTTGCCCCTCATCAATGGCGGGCGCATAAAAATCACCGATTTTCACGTAACACGAAACAGAACCGCCACGTTGGCTCATACCGTGATTTTCTGTTCCTAAGCATTTTTCACCTTTGATAGCAGAAGCGATGCTTAAAACTTTGACCAAAAAAACAGCACCTTGTCCGCCGATGCCCGCTATAACGATTTGGTATTTCATCTTACTATTACTCCATTTTTTTAATACGATGCGAAAGCAAAGCTCCCACATCTACGTTAGCCACTGAGGCACTAAAGCTTGCCCTATCGGGCAGAAATTATTTTTTTACAAATGCGTCGGTTGGACAAACGACTTCTAAACACGAGCTACACTCAGCACATAAAAAGGCATCAATTTCCATTTTACCCGCTTCGTTATAGTGCATTGGTGGACATTTATAATTGGTGATGCACGAATCACAGGCAACACATTTATCTTCATCGACTTCAACGCTTTGATGCGTAACGCCCATATACGCTCTGTCTTTATCTAAAACACAATATTCTCGAACGACTGCAACGACGGGTGCATTGGCATCTTTGTAAGCAGTTTGGAGTTCTTTCATAAAGTCCATTGTTTTATTGAGATTGGCTTCATAAACATACTCATGACATGAAACACCACATCCTTCAACAATGCGTTTAATGTCGATTTGAGCAGGATTGCTACGTTCAGGTGTGGTTTGACGACCCGTCATCGCTGTGACCGAGTTATCCATGATGATAAGAATAAATTTGTGGTTTTGATACACGGCATTAATGAGGGGCGCAACGCCTGAATGGGCAAACGTACTGTCACCAATGGTTGCAATAACTGTTTTGTCTGGGTCTGAAATACTAAAGCCACTTGCCATAGAAACGCTCGCACCCATACATAAAACGGTGTCTATAGCACCTTGGTTGAGTCCTAAGGTATAGCAGCCAATGTCTGAGGTATAAATTGATTTTTTCTTTTTAAAGACTTTGGTAATGGCATAGTAAACATCGCGGTGTGGACAACCAGGGCAGAGATTGGGTGGTCGTTTGGGAAGCTCTTTATCGTATTTGTCATTTTTATAAAGATGATTTGGTTCAATAAGACCGACTTTCACAAAAGTATTGAGTACTTTGTCTTTTGAGAATTCATCAATTTGATGGACATGTTTTGTGAGTTTTCCGCATAACTTTGGAGAGCTTAATTGCTCTTCAATACACGGGTAACTCTCTTCAAAAACAATCACTTTATCGTACTGAACAAAAAGTTCTTCTAGTTTTTCTTTCGGTAGAGGATACGGCATATCGAGTTTAAGAATATCTGCTTTGATATTCAGTTCTAAAACGGCTTCTTTGACATAACCATCCCCTGTTCCACTGGTAAGACACAAAATAGATTCACCTTTAAGGTGTGCAACTTTAGGTTTAATCAAATGTTCCCAGTTCCAAACTTTGATGGCTTCTAGACGGTCTAATTGTTCTAATCCTTGTGCAAAACGACCTGCTGGCGGGACGGCTGCCCAACGTGGAATATTGCGTTCAAAATTACCCAAAAGTGGTGCAATGGTCGGTGCATCATCGACTTCACAAATTTCTCTTGCATGACTGACACGCATTACGGGGCGAAGCATGACAATGGATTCAAATTGATGGGAAAGTTCTAAACCAAGCTTTGCCATATCGTATGCTTCTTGCGGTGTACTAGGATCAAGTACCGGTATACGAGCAAACTTTGCAAAACTTCGACTGTCTTGTTCTGTTTGTGAAGAATAAAATCCTGGATCATCGCATGAAATAAGTAACATTGCGCCTTTAAGACCAATGTATGAAGCACTCATCAGTGCGTCACTCGCGACATTGAGTCCGACTTGTTTCATGGTCGCACAGGTGCGTTTACCCGAAATGGCACCTGCGTAAGCAACTTCAAATCCTACTTTTTCATTGGTTCCCCACTGTGCGTAGGCATCCAGTTTAAATTTATCTCTAAATTTTTGAAAATTTCCAAGAATTTCACTTGAAGGTGTTCCTGGATAACCTGAAACCATATCAACCCCTGCATGAATAAGTGCAAGTGCGATAGCGTCATTTCCCATCAAAATCTGTTTCATCGTTACGGTGCTCCGTTGCAAAGTGTGTAATGTTTTAAAGGGTATTGAAACTTACTTTATAAAATACTTATCTAAGGAAATGAAACACATTTGTTACATGTAAAATGGGGAATTTTGAAACTTGAAGCTATATTTATGATAATTATAAGAGGAGACTAAAGATTAGTTAAAGCGATTTATATTACGTTTAGGAACTTTTACTAAGGAAGGTTTGGCATGGGTGCGTTTGATTTTGGAGTAGGGTCTGCTTTTTGGTTAATGAATGCGAGTGCTCTTTTGTGCGTAATTTATGGAATAACCCATTGGAATAAAGACAAAGAGGAAACGGTGCTTAACACCAAATCTTGGGAAAAAGATGAAGCAAAAATTAATAAGGAACTGTGATGGGTATCATTGAAAATGTCATTATTATTCTTTATCTTGCACTGCTTGGATACCTAGGATTTGTGGGCTATAAGCAGACAAAAAATTCTGCTGATTATCTGATTGCAGGCGGCAATACCCATCCTTTTGTGATGGCACTTAGTTATGGTGCTACCTTTATATCCACCGCGGCAATCGTTGGTTTTGGCGGTGTTGCCGCATGGCTTGGTAATTCTCTTCTTTGGCTTACCTTTTGTAACATTTTCGTTGGGGTGTTTATCGCTTTTGTTTTTTTAGGCAATCCTACCCGTAAAATGGGCATTAGGCTCAATGCACATACCTTTCCTGAATTATTAGGACGACGTTTTAATTCTAAGTTTATACAGGTTTTTGGTGGCGTGCTTATTGCTTTTTTTATGCCGTTGTATGCTTCCGCCGTCCTTATCGGCGGGACACAGTTTTTAGTAGCTTATTTTCATACCGATTATCATATGGCATTGCTTGTCTTTTCTATTATTATCACGGGGTATGTTTTAGCCGGTGGACTTAAAGGTGTCATGCTGACCGATGCACTTCAAGGTGTCATCATGTTTGTCGCGATGATTTTTCTTTTGGTGATGGTGTTTAACGCTGTGGGCGGTATCAACGAAGGGCTTTCTAAACTCGATACTGTTTGGGATAAAACCGTCGCACCTTTGGCTCAGGTGAATCTTAAAGATTTAACCGCAGGCAGTCCTGATTTTTTAATGAAACTCTCGATGAATTGGGGATTTCAAGGCTGGAATAAAATGCCTACATTTTTATCCGAAGGATGGCTATTTATTATTACAACGATTGCTATGGGTGTGGGCATTGGTGTTTTGGCTCAACCTCAATTGGTCGTACGATTTATGACGGTAAAAAGTAAAAATGAGCTTAACCGCGCGGTTTTAATTGGTGGAATTTTTATCATTGCGATGACAGGAATTATCTATTTGGTAGGGTCGGTTACCAATGTGTGGTATTTTGAATTTAATGAAGGTAAAAATGCGCTTCAAAGTACGGGTGGTGTAGGAAAAGTTATTCCTCATTTTATTAATGCGGCCATGCCAAAATGGTTTGCATTTATCTTCTTATTTGCTTTGATTTCGGCTGCTATGAGTACGCTATCCAGTCAATTTCATACGATGGGAACGGCAATAGGCCGTGATGTCTTTGAGCAAGTCATCGGCAAGCACAATCAAAATTCAATGCTTATTACGCGTATAGGCGTTGTTTTTATGATTATTGTCTCAGTGGTTTTAGCCTATATCTTTGATAAACAACCCGCCATTATCGCGCGCAGTACGGCTATCTTTTTTGCGTTATGTGCGAGTATCTTTTTGCCAACCTATTTTGGAGGACTTTTCTGGAAGCGAATGACTAAAAAAGGAGCTATTGCCTCAATGATAGTTGGAACCATAGCTTCTACGTTTTGGCTTCTATTTGTTCACTTTCAAGAAGCCAAAGAGTTAGGCTTATGCAAAATCATTTTTGGTACAAATTCGATATTAAGTGGAAAAATTATTTTCGTAGATGCCATGATTGTTGCACTGCCATTATCTGCATTCACAGCAATCATTGTCTCTTTAATGAGTAAACCTGAGAGTGAAACATTGCTTCAAAAATGCTTTGCTGAATAAACAGCAAGAGGGTGAGTAGCTTTTGGCTTACCCTCTGTATTCTCTTTGGTGTGTTTCTGAAGATGTTGTTGTGATGAAAGCGCGTGTTTTTTTTAGTTTTTGCATTGCGTTAAAAACTTTTTCTCGCTCAACACGTAAGAGGACTAACGCTTCTTGAATCAGTGCTTGAGCCGAGCGAGCTTCGTTAATATTTGTAAACTGGGGCATTTCTTCGATAAGTTCACCTATTCGCATAGGGTTTTCTTCAACAATAGCAACAGTGAAATCATTAATCCACGACATAATCTGTCTCGTCTTTCCATGCCTGTAAAAGCTCTTTTGCAACATTGATAACTTCATCAAGTTTGCTTGTGTCATTGTTCATATTGGCTTCTGTAAGCAATCTGAGTTGGTGGGTGTAAAGACCTCTTAAATAAAAGGCTATTTGACCACCATCGTAATTGAGTGAATGAATCAACTCTGCAAAAATGGCAGATGTACGATTAATCCAATAGGTACGTTTTTCGATATTGCCATCGTCAATGGCTTTTTTCGCTTGAGAAGCAAAACGTAAAATACCTTCGTATAGCATCTTGATCAACTTTTCAGATGATTCGATGGAGACATTGTTTTGTGAATAAGTTGCATATGCTAAATTTGAATACATAACGGGTTCCTTAAATCGAATAAATTATTAATTATTACTGTTTGATGCAGCATCAATCATGTATGAGACAGATTGGAAGCTGGTTGTTAGACTGTTGATAATACTATCGTACGCCGCGAATTTTTTTGCCATTGCTGTATATTTTGTATCGAGTTGATCCACCAAAGAAGCTCTTCTGGTTGTTAAAGACTCTTTTTCAGTTGTTAGTGAGTCTGCATAGAGCGTTAAAATACCTTTACTTGAATCGGTATACTCTTTTAATATACTATTGAAGTTTGTAAACACACCTTCTGTTGTTGTGCTTTTACCATACGTTGTGTTTGCTTTTAATCCAAGAGAAGTGAGTGCTGAACTTGTTCCTTCAACGGTGATATCATCGCCTGTCGCACTTTGGAGAATAATATTGTTGTTTTTACCAACGGTTGCTGTAACACCCGAAATATTAGCAGCATTAATCGCTTTTTGAAGGGCTAAGACGTTCTCTTCTGCCGTTGCGCTTGCATCGGTTGTGAAGCGAATGCCGATATCATTAATAGTCAAATCACCATAAGTAAAATTTAATGCACCAGCTGGCACGCTATTACTTCCTGTGACCGTTGTTGGAGAATAATTTGTCGTTCCTACAAAGTAATCTTGAATACCTTTTGAATCTGTTTTTGTCAGTGCATTAAAAGCACTTTCATCAAATTCTAATGTTCCAGAATCATTGAGTGAGATACCAAAATCAACTAGACTACGTCCTTGGCTATCTACGGAAAGAATTTGTTTACGAATATCTGTACTGAGTTGATTTAATTGGCTGACTCCTTGAAAAACACCTGAGGTACTTGTGGCACTATCGTATTTTGTTGCAGAAGTTAAGTTGGTCATCAAATCGTTGTAAGATGAAACAAGGCTCGTCAATTGATCTTTAACATCCGTCCAATCTTGTGTAATGGAAACAGTTGTGTTTGTGCCGGCTTCTTGTGCTTGATTCAGTGTAATAGTGACACCATTTTGAAGGTCATCAATGGTGTTTGATGAGCGTGTGATACTAATACCATTGTAGGTAAAACTTGCATCTGTAGCTGTTTGAAGATGATTGTCTGCGCTATCGAGTCCTAAACTGGTTAAAGTAGAGGCTGTGCCTGATGTTATGGTCATTGCATTATCCGCGCCCGTATCGTCTGATTTCAGGATGAGTCGATAGGGATTTGTTCCGCCGGTATTTAAAATAGATGCTGTTACTTTTCCATCAAGTTTATCATTAATCATATCTTTTAAATCGGTAAGTGTTGTCGATGCTGAAACACTAAATTCATAATCTTTTCCACCAATATTGATTTTAAGTGTATCTGAATTGGTTGTAAAGGTACTGGTTTGTGATACAAAGCCGGTACTTTGATAAATATCTTGTTTTGCAAGGGTATCGACATGAAGTGTAAAATCTTGTAAATTCGTACCTGCATCTGCTGCGACACTGACATCTGTATTGGATACAGAAGTGGAGCGTTGAAGGTAATTGGTTTCATCTGCCAATGAACTCACTGAAGATTTAAGTGTTGATGTCAATGAAGTAATCTTACTCAAATCTGTTTGCATTGTTGAATTAGTGGTTAGTTTTGTATCAATAGGATCAAGTTGAGCTGCTTCGTCAGCAGAACGGAGTTGATCAATAACGTCATAACTTAAAACGCCACTACTACCAAGTCCAAGTGAGCTTAAACTCGATGTTGAAGATGCCATCGCTTATCCTTTTTTGTCGAAAATCATTCCTACAATTTCTTTCATTTTGGCTGAAAGGTCCATTGCTTCTTCTGTGGGAATTTTACGTATGCTTTTGCCTGTACTTTTTTCCATGACATTGACATACATTAGGCTGATTTTATCATTATAACCAAATGTGACATTGGTATCTAATAAGTCCATTTGTTCATTTAAATCTTTAACTGTTTTTTTCAGCGTCTCAGGTGATGCGCTTTGCTGATTCTCTTTCGTTGCTTTTGTCGTGTCATTGGATTGTTCAACTTGTCTTTGCTGAACTTGGGTCACTGCTTTGGGTGCAGTTGCAGTTTCCAACTGCTTGCTGGTTGCACTAAATACGTCCATAATAGCCCTCCTTAACATTCTTATTATTTTCTGTAAACCAAATCGACACATCTTTTTTTTTGTTTAACACTTTAAGATTTAGTGTGTTATATTTCACAATTATTATCTCTAAAGGGTTTCAATGAAAATAGCAATTGTTTGTCAGTCATTATTGTTAAGTCGTGCTTTAAAAAGATTTTTAGGCGATATGATTGTGCCGTATAAACAATGTGATTTTGTGATTAGCGATAAAAAAATTGAGCTCGATAAGCCGATTTTTTATGTCTCTTCCGCAGAAGGCAATCTTGTGATTCCTTTTTCCAAATCATCTCTTTTCATTGAACTTGATAAATTTTATCAGCATCTTCTTATGATGCACAGCAGTGTCGATGATATGCTACCTCAGACAAAAAACACGCATGGTTTAGAGGAAAAAATCACTGCCTTAACCGAAAAGTTTAGAGCAGACCTTATTCAAACCATACGAGGGTATTATGGGAACTAACATGCTTTTTACAACGATTAGTGCTGGCAAATATAAAGGCAAAAAATTAGAATTACCGTCACTGGAAAGCACGCGAAGCACGAAAGCCATATTAAAAGGTTCTTTGTTTGATACGTTACAATATGACATTATGGATAAAGATTTTGTGGAAGTGTTTGGCGGCAGCGGTTCTATGGGGTTAGAAGCCTTGAGTAGGGGAGCCAAACATGCCTATTTTATTGAAAAAGATAAAAATGCATTTGCTGTTTTAAAACGCAATTGCAAAGCCATTGATGAAAAAGCAACCACGACGCATAACGGTGATAGTTTTACTGTATTACCAACGCTATTTTCATCTTTTACATGTAAAACCTATTTTTATTTTGATCCGCCATTTTCGATACGAGAAGGGATGGAAGATATTTACACGAAAGTTCTTACGTTAATCGCTTCCTTACCAGAGTCTAGTGTTGAAATGATCGCTATTGAACATATGAGTACGCTAGAACTTCCAGAACAAATAGGCATTTATACGCGTACTAAACATAAAAAATTCGGTAAAAGCTCTTTGAGTTACTATCTGCCATGAAAAGTAAAACATTTACAAGCGACATTTCGCATAAACCCTTTCCCTTAAATGAGAAAATCTCAGCCAAAGCTATTCGTACACCTCTATTAAATTATATACAGAGCAAAAATCCTTCTTTTTCATCCGATAGTGTTTTAGCAATGAGCGAATATAATATTTTTCGTGAAGAGTATATTTCTGATTTTCTCTCTAAAGAATTAGGTGAGTTGAGCGAACTTGAAAAAAAAGTTGTGGATTCTTTCCAAAACAATACAACACTGACAGATAAAATTGATATTACGGATGATACTAGCATTAGTTTTGGTCAAAGAATTGCCGATAAAGTAGCTACTTTTGGGGGAAGTTGGACATTTATTATTCTTTTTTCCGCTTTTTTATTGCTATGGATTGGCATGAATGTTTGGTGGTTTAAAAATCAAAGTTTTGATCCTTATCCGTTTATTTTACTCAATTTAATTCTTTCATGCATTGCCGCGATGCAAGCGCCTATTATCATGATGAGCCAAAACAGACAAGAAGAAAAAGACCGCATCCGTGCTCAAAATGATTACATGATTAATCTTAAGTCTGAAGTTGAAATCCGAATGCTCCATGAAAAAATAGACCATCTTATTTTGCATCAGCAAGAAGAGTTGTTTGAAATTCAACGCATTCAAATCGATATGATGGAAGAAATCTTACAGCATTTAGCCCACAAATAACATTGGAACATTAATTGCTTTTATCTTGGCAACAAAGCCAAACAATAAAGGGAATTGATGAAAATTGTAAAATTATCCTTCGTATTGCTTACGACACTCAGTGCGCTTTATGCTCAGCGTTTAGGGGATATTGCAAACGTTATTGGTGTACGAGATAACCAACTCATTGGCTATGGTCTCGTTGTTGGTCTTAATGGTACGGGTGATGGTTCTTCTTCTGAATTTACACTTCGCTCACTTTCCAATCTTCTTCAAACCGTTAATGTGAAAATTGATGCCGCCTCTATCAAATCCAAAAACGTTGCAGCCGTTATTGTCACTGCAAAATTACCCGCTTTTGCCAGACAAGGTGATAAGTTAGATGTTTCTGTTGCTTCTATTGGTGACGCTAAGTCTTTACAAGGTGGTAATCTTTTATTAACGCCGCTCAAAGGTGTTGATGGCAAAATTTATTCTTTAGCACAAGGTTCACTCACGATTGGCGGTATGAACGGTAAAGAAAAAGGACAAGTCAATCACTCAGCAGCAGCCAACATTTTTGGTGGTGGCATTGTTGAACGTGAAATTGAATATGACCTACACGATCAAGAATTTGTCAATCTCTCTTTAAAAGAAGCTAATTTTAACACAGCAGTTTCAGTTCAAAACGAACTCAACCATGCGTTTGGCTCCAAAATTGCTATTGCAACCGACTCACGAACAATTCGCCTTATGAGACCTAGCAATCTAACAACGGTTGAATTTTTAGCTAGAACACTCGATACAAATGTGCAGTATGAACGAGAAGATAAAATTGTCATTGATGAACGAACAGGAACGATTGTTTCAGGTGTTAATATTCATGTGGACCCTGTTGTGGTAACACATGGTGATATCACGATTAAAATAGAACCCAATGATAATGTCGCAAACGATCAGAATATTGATATCGGTGGTAATGTCACTATCGCTCCTAATGAAAACCGCATCAAGATGAAAGAAGACAGTATGACGGTTGCTAATATCGCTCGTGCACTGACAAAGCTTGGAGCTAAGCCGAAAGATATTATTTCCATCTTAGAAAACATCAAACGTTCAGGTGCAATTACAGCCCAATTGGTGGTCATCTAATGCAAACAACTGATACAAGTGTAGCACTCTTAAATGCTAATTATAATAGTGCTGCTGTTTCTAAAATGAATACAGCTAAAAGCGATGCACTTTTAAAAGAACAGACCGATAAATTTGAAGCTTTTTTTCTCAAACAGATTTTAGATATTGCTTTAAACAGTGATGAACAAAATAGTTTATACCCAAAGGATGCAGGCGATAAAATTTATAAATCTATGTATAACGACACGATGAGTAATGCATTGAGCGGTCATTTAGGCTTTAGCGAGATGTTATTTAATTATTTAAAAGAAAACCGTTAAAGTTTTATCATTTTAGACGATATGGTTGTTAGAGAATCCAATCACAAAAGGTTTTAAAATGATTTCAACAATTCAAACGTCGAATGCGGCGTATATACAACCAAGTGCACCAAAAGACGATAACGCTAAAGGTGTTACAAAAACTGAGAAAAGCGAAGGGGTAGACAAAGTCTCCGCGCTCAAAGCACAGATCGAAAATGGAACTTATAAAGTCGATCTATCAAAAACTGCTAATGCAGTCGCGGAAGAGTTGCTCTAATCCTTTTACATGTAACGTAAAGGATAAACAATGTTAACACACTATTTGCATCATGCTATTAACGATATCGAGAATCTCATTGAACAAACGCATAAAGATATAGCGGATATCAAAGTCGCAAAACATACCGAGGTTTTCGAAAGAGCTAAAATTAAAAACGATTTAATTCATTCCTTTGAAACAAAAAAATCTCTTTTAGACAATGAGTTGATGAAAATGCTGAAAGAGAGTGGCAAAAAATCATTAGATGAACTTCTAGATGCAGACCAAAAAGAGCTTTTAGCCTTGATGAAACAAAAGCTTTCAGAACTTAAAGTATGCAATAAACAATATGCCAAATATGTTGTAAGCATTAGTCAATTTTATAACGTCTTACTTGATAGTATTTTCCCTAGAGATATGGAAGGTTATAAAATGACGACGCAAAAACCTGCATCGTTTCTAAAAATAAGGGCATAGCCATGAGTCTCTTTAGCACACTCAACACAGGTACTTCTGGATTAAATGCAGCACAAGTTGCGGTTGCTACGACCAGTCAAAATATTGCGAATGCCGACAATGATTATTACACCAGACAAAGAGTACAATTTACTGCCAGCAACGCCCTTAATTCTCAAGGAATTAGTGTTGGTTCGGGTGTTACTGTCAAGTCTGTTGTTCGTATTCATGATGAATTTGTTTATTCCAAATTACGCTCTTCCAATACCAATTTAGCCTATGACAGTTATGCTAAACAGACACTTCAAGAAATAGCACAATATTTTCCAGATTTAAATGAAACGGGTATTTCACAAGATATTGACAACTATTTTTCATCGTGGAATGACCTCGCCTCCAATGCCTCAGAGGGTTCTCAAAAAATTGCCTTAGTTCAATCTACCCTTACTTTAACCAAAGATATTAAATCAACACGTGATTCATTACGGTCCCTTCAAGATTCCTTGAATGCACAGCTTAAAACATCAGTAGATGAAATTAATAGTATTGGTCAGCAATTAGCGGATTTAAATAAACAAATTAGTACTATTGAATCCCAACCGGGTAATTATGCCAATGATTTACGAGATCAGCGAGATAATTTGGAATTAACGCTCTCAGGATTGGTTGGTATTTCTGTTTCCAAAGGTACTATTAGCAGTGATGGTACGGTTGATGCCAATATGACTGATGGCGGAACGGACTATTATTTGAATATTTCAGGTGCTTCTTTTGTTGATGGTTCAACCTTTCATCCTTTAGTTATTGACAATAGTTCAAACCAAAGTAGTTACTATTCTGTTTATTCTGAATCACAAGATGGTACGCGTTACAATCTTACAGAACAGCTTTCAGGTGGTAAAGTAGGTGCTATTCTTGATTTAAGAGGTCGTGTCGTTGATCCTGATGTAAATGATGGCTATCCACAAGATGGAACGCTTCAAGGGTATGTGGATAATCTTGATAGTTTTGCACAAACGTTAATTACAGAAACCAATAATATTTATGCGCAGAGTGCACAATCAAATATGCAAAGTCCTACACTGGATCTCAAAGGCGATACGGCATTGCAAAATGCATACAACAACGTTGAAAACGGTTCGTTTGATGTCATTATCTATGACAATGATGGTAAAGAAATAGCACGTAAAACGATTACTATTGGTACAGCTACGAGTATGACAGACGATACGTTTACAGATAGTATTGTTACACAATTAAATACTAGCACGGATGATAACGGCGACAATAATGCTTTAAATGATGTCGATGATTATTTTACGGCCACTTTTATGGATAATGGAACCTTTTCTCTCTCTCCTACCACAAACAATAGCGGCTATACCATTGCCATAGAAGATCATGGTACCAATTTTCCTGGTGTGATTGGAGTCAATCAATTTTTAACTGGAACAGACGCTTCTAATATTGATGTTGCCACAAAGTACAAAAAAGATCCATCTTCAATGAATGGCTATTCTGCTCCTATCACCGGCAATAACGGTGTGGCCAATAGCATGCTACAACTGCAGTACGATACTTTGAATTTTTATAATAAAAGCGGCTCAACCGTCCAAGAGAGCTTTCAAGGCTATTATAGTTATCTTACAACAAGCATTGCCACCGATGCTTCAGCAGCTTCAAACAGTTTCGATACCAATAGTGCCTTAAATACAACCATTTTAAATCAATTTCAATCCATTAGTGGCGTGAATACAGATGAAGAACTAACCAACTTAATTCAGTACCAAAGTTCTTACAGCGCGAATGCTAAAGTTATCACAACGATAGACCAAATGCTCGATACTCTCTTAGGAATTAAATCATAGTGAAAAAGTTTCCGTATGTGAGCACTACACTAGTAGTGCTCATCTTTGGCTTCTGTTTTATACTGCCTTTTTTTTATTCTACTTCTGCTTATACCCTTGATCCTTCTTCAATTCTTTTGAGTCCTAATTTGCACCATTATCTTGGAACAGATCGCCTTGGAAGGGATTTATTGGCTCGTTTGATGATTGGCGGACAAGTTTCCTTATTAATAGGGTTAAGTAGTGCTCTCATTGCGAGTCTTTTAGGTCTGATGATTGGCATTAGTGCTGGATTTTTTCAAAAAGGCATTGATAAATTAGTTATTGTTTTGATTGACCTTTTTCTTACGTTTCCTACATTCTTTTTGCTTTTGGCTCTTATTAGCTATATGAACGCATCGCTTTGGGTACTTGTTTTTATTATTTCCATTACAGGATGGATGGGAATGGCACGTTTGATTCGTAGTGAAAGTTTTGCTATCTCCAATGCTCCTTTTATTAAAATTTTGAAACTTGCCCATGTCAGTAAATTAAAAATTATTTTTAAATATTTTTCCCCTTTGTTAGCGCCTATTTTTTTTATTAGTTTTACATTTGGCGTCAGTGGGGCTATTTTAGCGGAGAGTGGACTTAGCTTTTTAGGGATAGGAATTACACCGCCGCAAATGAGTTGGGGAGTGATTTTAAGCGAAGGCAAAGAGGTCATTGATATTGCTTGGTGGCTGAGCTTTTTCCCTGGGTTTATGATCTTTTTGATTACATTCTCTTTGATACAAATTTCAGATTATCTTCAAAGTAAAAGTAATGAAAAAGATATTTTAAATGACGTTTGAAGACATAGCACAGCTTCTAAAAAACGAAGCATCCAAACGAAATACTAGCACTGAACTGACAGCTGATAAGCCTGATCCTTTAATGATCGCATCGGCGTATAAAGATGAATACATTGCCCTTATTTGTGCTTTGTTTGCTTACGGAAATGCACAAGCTATTGTACGTTTTTTAGAAAGCTTAGATTTTTCCTTGCTAAATCAAGATGAAGATTCTATCAGAAAGACTCTTCATTCACACTACTATCGTTTCCAACAAAGTGCTGATATCCAAGCACTTTTTATTACCCTCAAACGATTACGCGAAGATAAAAAATCTTTGGAGAACATTTTTTTACAAGGATACAAGCTTCGTCACAATGTTATGGATGGATTGAAAGAACTGATTCAAACTTTGTACGAAGTTAATCCGTATCGTTCACGTGGATATCAGTTTTTATTAGGTACAATTCCATCCGACAATCCAACATCCCCCTACAAGAGATGGCATATGTTTCTTCGGTGGATGGTACGAGACGATACTCTTGATTTGGGATTGTGGAAAGCTGTAGAGACCAAAGATCTCTTAATGCTTTTAGATACCCATACTTTTTCCATTGGAAAAAAGTTAGGACTCATTCAAGATC
>DKFS01000031.1:0-850 GCA_002452855.1 Sulfurospirillum sp. UBA6790
ACTGAACATTATATTTCTGAATCCAACGTCTCAAATCTTTTAAACTCATAGGCTTGGCATATAAATAACCTTGTCCTTGTTCACAACCATATTCGGCTAAGAATTTTTCTTGCTCATGATGTTCTATGCCTTCAGCAAGCGTTGTAATTTTCATATTTTGCGCTAAATTGATAATGGAACGAACAATTGCACAAGCATCTTCTTGTTTAGGTATATCTTTGACGAATGACATATCTACTTTCAGTTTATTGATAGGCAATTTACGAAGATAACTGAGTGATGAATACCCTGTTCCAAAATCGTCAATAGCAATACTAATGCCAAGTTTTTGCATTTTTTTCAATAATGTAATCCATCGTTCTGGGTCATGCATAATGAAAGATTCTGTCACTTCCATTTCAATGACTGATGGTTCAATTTTGCTCTCTTCGATAACATCTTTGAGTGTTTTAATAAAATCACTAAATTCAATTTGAACACCGGAGATATTAATCGAAACAGTTCCTTCAAAAAGTCCTTCTTGATGCAAACTTACAATATCAAGGCAGGTCTGTTTTAGCACCCATGCACCCATTTCAATAATCAAGCGTGTCTCTTCCGCATAAGCGATAAAACGACTTGGAGGTAAAATACCTTCTAAAGGATGATTCCACCGTACAAGAGCCTCAAGTCCAATCAACGATTTTGTTTTTAAATCAATCTGAGGTTGATAATAGACTAAGAACTGCTGTTCTTTTATCGCATCTCGTAGGGCATTTTCCATACCGATACGCTCGTACGATGCGATGGTCATATCTAGAGTATAAAACGCATACGTATTTTTACCGGCATCTTTGGCTCGATACATTGC
>DKFS01000031.1:990-2546 GCA_002452855.1 Sulfurospirillum sp. UBA6790
TCATCGCCACCAATACGTGAAAGCGTATCACAATGTCGGATTTTACTCTGAACACGCAAAGCAAATTGTTTTAAAATTTCATCACCATAACTATGGCCATAACTGTCATTGACTTTTTTAAAGTTATCTAAATCAATAAAACACACAGCAATCATCCCGCCTTGGCGCTTGCTGTTTTCAATTCCATGGGTAATGCGATCACCAAGTAATAAACGATTGGGCAATCCGGTTAATGCATCATTATGTGCTAAAAATTCCAACTCTTTTTCAGAAGCGATTAAACGGTCTTCATTTGCTTTTTTTTCTGTATTATCTCGTGCGGTGATAACATAAGCAATGGGTAAAGCATCTCCCTCATTCTCATAGTAAGGAAAATATTTTGCATGTAAAAAACGCTTGCCAAAGGCAGATAATGCCCAAAATTCACTTTCGAATGTCTCACCACTCAGTGCGCGATCACTCATATGCTTGATATTTTCGACAAAATACTGTTCACCAAACAGCTCTGGCATAGCATGGCCTAAAACTTCTTCTTTTTCTTTATTAAAGAATTTCTGATACGCTTCACTAATTGCAAGATAAATATAATTTCGATCAACCAATGCTAAAAAATCATCAGAGCTTGAAACAATCTTCTTATATTGTTCTAAATGTTTATTGCTCGATATCTTAGAGGATAACATAGCATTAGCATGTGCTGCTAAGTCCGCGAATTCTTTAAATTTTAAAGCCGATATGTCAATAAACTGATCATTATTCGCTAAGGAGTCAAAGAACGCAATAAACACTTGAAAGTCCTTGCGCATTCGGCGATTAAGGTACAGATATAAAAGACCTAGACAAACACCTATAAATACCATCCACGTTAAAATTGAATAAAACGTACGTTTTAAATCTGCATACATTTTATCTTCAAGCACTTTGATATTTCGATTCATATCTTCCACATAAATGCCAGCACCTATGTACCATTTCCAATCTTCATAGGAGCGAACATAACTTAGTTTTTTTTGTGGCTTTTCATTTTTGAGATTTGGCATAACGTATTCTACATACCCACCACCGTGTTGCGCCGTTTTAATCAACTCACGCACAAGGTATTTGCCATTTAAATCTTTTAAATCATACATATCTCTATTCTTTGCAGGATACGAAAGTGCGAACCCTCCCCATGTACCCATAAAAATATAACCATCGTGGTCTAAATCAAATTGTAATTCTTTTTCATCGTCGATAATCTCTTGTTGGACTTTTCGCTGCATATCATCGAGATAATACCCCGTTCCAATCAGCCATCCATAAGGCTCAAACAGTTTAATATAGGCTATCTTTTTATGGTTTTCATCTTCCACGGAGGGTTTGCTCCACGCATACTCATAGTACCCTTCTTTCGTTGCATTGGCAATATCAATCATCCCTTTAACAACACAACGCCCTTCATAATTTAGAAAATGAAGCATGTTGTGACCTTCCATTTCAGGATGATCGCTAAAAAGCATCTCGACACCATCAAGCCGTGTAATGAAATAATAGCCTTTGTTATCTTCATAGCGTAA
>DKFS01000031.1:2672-3611 GCA_002452855.1 Sulfurospirillum sp. UBA6790
ATAAAATGATTGACTTCTTTTTCAAGAAGCGCTTTTTGAGATGCAACATACGTTTCTTGAAGCGTACGTACATCTTCGTTAAATTTCTGTTTTGCCTTGTAAACACTCAAACTAAAAAAAATAATAGCAAACGATATGAAAACCAAAAAAGCAATCAGATGGAAGTAATGAAAAAGACTGAGTTTTTTGTGTATCACTTAACGTTTCCTAATGAGTATTTTCGTTGGCTCTTCTTTCATAACGGGTAAATAAGAACATCAACACTTGAATTAAAACCATAATGACAATACCTTCAATGAGCGCTGCAACGATAAAAGAAGCATACTCATCGGTTCCAATAGCTCCATTTTTAGCCGCAATGGTTGCTACGGCAACTAAAAAAGTTAAAGGCATGGAACTGCTTAAGCTGAAGAAAATCGTATCTTTAAATTTGAGAGAGCTGTAATAGGCAATGAATGAACTAATCATTCGTACACCAACCATCGCAACGACAATCCACAAAGCATGACTCAAAATATGCTTCGTAAACACCAGGTTAAGATTGAGCGTTGTTCCGACAAAGACAAAAAACAGAGGAATTAAAAAGCCAAAACCAAAGAGTGATAATTGATGCGGCAGCTCTGTTTTATGCGCAAAAAAGTTGGAGATGAAAATACCTGCAATAAAAGCGCCTAGAACCATGTCGATGTCAAGCCATTGCATGGTTGCCAGTAGCACAAAAAAGAGTGCAATACTGATACGAAGGCTTTGCTGCATACTATCGTCATGTGGCATAATGAGCGATTTTAAGCCAGGATACCACCAAAAAAGAATCCGCAATAAACGAAATAAAATATAAGAAGAAAAAAACACTGTACACAACATCACAATATTTTTAAAAAAATACCAACCCAAACCATGCGTCATAGCACCGTCAAACACCACGAAAGAACCAATACT
>DKFS01000031.1:3677-7008 GCA_002452855.1 Sulfurospirillum sp. UBA6790
ATATAGACAAATGGCAATTTAAAAACAACATAAATGAGAAAAGACAACCCATACAAGCAGATAAAATAAATAATCGTTTTTTTGAGAAATCGCTCTTTATAATGCAATAATCGTGGAATATCAATTTCAAGTCCTGCCAAAAACATCAAATAGAAAAATCCTATTTTTGCAATGTTTTTAAACACTTCATTATCGGTATGTAATAGACCGGCCCATGCGGCAAAAGAGCCCAGTAAGATTTCAACCACGGGCGTAGGAATGCGAAAAACTTTAGAAATCATTGGAGAGAGAACAATAAGAAGCACAACATGCGCTAAAAAGATTAAATTCTCCAAATAGATCCTTTTTTAGGCTTGTGACAAAAGGTACAGCGATAAGCCGGGTTCTGTCGTGGGTGATTATTTATCTACGCACTATTTTACAATAGGGCTCTAGCGAAGGGTTTATAAGACGTGAGACCAAAACCATCCCTTCTTGCTGCAGGTTGGGTTTACATAGCCGCTATGATTACTCAAAGCGCTGGTGGGCTCTTACCCCACCGTTTCACCTTTTCCATTAAACTGTCTTCTTAGTGACAAGCAAAGCTCATCACCAATTCATCTCACTAAAGCTATGCTCTCGCAAGAGTGACAAAATGGTAGTTTACTTTCTGTTGCACTATCCCTTAGGTTACCCTAGCCGTCCGTTAGACGGAACCATGTCTCACATGCAGCCCGGACTTTCCTCTTAAGCGTGAACTCTCAAGCAATCACCTACTGTACCTTTAGCTTTTATTGTATCAAACTTGCCCTTAAATATTAAAATTTAATAGCCTAAAAAGGAGGCAAATTAATATTTTTTTGATACTTTATATGCAAAGCCTACAATGCCATTTTGAGAAGCTCTTCAATAATGACCGTAGCGTAAGAGCCTTTAGGCAATGAAAAGTGCATTTCAAACCACGCTTCTTCTTCTTTGTAAACGCCTTCAACATCTTCTGCAAAGCTCCATGCAAAACGCCTGCTTCCATTTATTTTTTCAAAGAACGATTCACTTTCACGAAACAGAGCTTTTTCAATGACACCTGCTTCATACTCCGCGCGAATATTTTTACCCCCAACAAGCCAACCTGCGATGGTGATGCCATGTTCTAAAAAACGGGGAAGCTCTTCTTCGACATTTTCACAAATGAACGCCTTGCCTGCTGGATAATGGTGTAAGACATCGCCATGCATAAGTTTAAAAAATTGAGGTTGTTTTTTCAACGTTTCTACTATCTCTTTATCAAGATTGGTTGCACGCACGGCATCACTAAGATTAAAATCTTCAATCAAACGGCTGATTTCGATACGCTTGGAGAGCCAGTTGTTAAAAAGATAGCTCTGATACGCATTGATATAAAACTCTTTCATCTTAGGATTACGCTCTTTGCGTGTCCCTTCCAAAATGGCCTTTCCTTTAGCGAAATTATCGCCATCAATGCCAAATCTTTGATAACCAAAAAAATTTGGAAATCCTTCTTTTGCGATTTTTTTCAATCCTTCTTGCAATTTTCTAGCATCAATGGGTGCCACTTTTTTAAGGCGAACAAAAAAACGATTGCCTTTAAGATGCCCTGTTCTGATTTTATTGTTATGGTAGGTCTTTTCTAAAATCTTAATTTTTTCATGTGAGAAATTTGCTAACTTAGGCTCAAAATTTTTATGCAATGAAATATATTGTGTGGTCATGCCATCTTTGTCTTTGAGTCCTGCATAACCAAAATCACGAACTTTACAGCCTGTTACTTCACTAAGGTATTGCAACATATCCCATGTTGTCATATCTTTTTTTCTTACATGTAAAACCAGATGTTCGCCCTCACCGCTAAAAGGATACAAAGGGATTTCATTGACCACAAAGTCGCTACTGTTTTTTGTAAAAGTCGCATTAATCGGTGAATGGGTTAGAAAAAATTGTCTGTTCATTATCGTCCTTAAGTCTGTTTCAATGCTCTATTTAACATCAAAATGGGTATGGTATAAATTAAAAGTGGTGTTCTTTACAGGGACAGCGAAATCGTTTACGCGCTACGATTCCAATAATGGTAATTGGGGTACGCGTCTGTTTTGCAATGCGCTTAATTATACCTTTTTTACGGGCATCAAAGCTAAAAAGCATTTCATACTCTTCACCGCTGCATAAAATTCGTTTGGGTAGTTTTGTTTTTACATGTAAACCTTTATTGCCACTCGATTCTAGCAGTCTTGAGAGGTCTTTTGAAAGGCCATCGGATATATCCATTCCTGCATGCAAATGCTTAGCCACTTTTTGCACAAACCTTGCTTTGAGTTCAGGAAGCATAAATCGTCTGCTTTTACCGATCATTCCACCACGCAATAAGCGCGTTAGCTCCTTATACGAATTGCCAAGCTTACCTGTAAATGCTACCAAATCACCCACTTTGGCATTTTTACGGTATAACGCTTTCCCTTGCAAGGTAGCAACGATGGTAATTGAAATCATTAACTTCTTGCCTGCGGTGGTATCACCGCCAATGATCTCGACACCATAAGCCTGAGCGACTTCCTTAAACCCATTTTGAAGCTCTTTTAATTCATGGTAATGAAAATTTTTAGGAATCACAATGCCTATTAATGCATATCGTGGTTTTGCATTCATAGCAATGGCATCCGAGAGATTGACTAACATACTTTTTTTCGCTATCTGCTCTAAACTCATCCAAGCGCGCTTAAAATGGATATCTTCGCAAAAAAGGTCTTTTGAATAGACTGTTTTATCAATAACCGCTCCATCATCACCAATAAATTTACTGGAAAATCCAGAAATAAAAAACGCCTCTTTTGCCATGATGTCCCTTTGAAATTCTCATACATCTTTTTGTTCTTTATTGTATGATGAAGCGCATTAAGAAGTCATTAGACGAGTGAGCCCATCAAATCACTTTTAATTTGAATGTTCTCCTTAAGTATTCTTGCGATAAAATAAATCACTTATCTAAAAGGAGTCCCTAAATATGGAGTGTAAGCTCGAGCTGAGCGTCTTTCGCTTTGACGCTAAAACCGATTTTTTACCGTATTATAAAAAACATTTTTTGACGATTGATCCAAGCAAAAATGTCAATGAACTTTTAGCCAAAATTCACGATGAAGACATAAGCTTTGATTATCCAAAAGGCCAGTACGCTGCTATAAAAATTAATGGCAAAGCCCTCTTCACGGACGTTAGCATTGATGGAATCATCCAAAGCATGGGAAAATCTCTTATACTAGAACCATTAAATACACGATGTGTTACAAAAGATATGATTGTCGATACCAATGATTTTTATAAAAAGTTTGATCTTCTCAAT
>DKFS01000031.1:7088-48652 GCA_002452855.1 Sulfurospirillum sp. UBA6790
CAAAAATACCCTGAGCGCAAAGCTAAAATTATCAATGTGATTGCCAATGAACAAACAGGCATTTTTTTACATGTAAAACTATGCAAAAAAATCTACCCTTGCGGTGCAGATGTTGAGAAGAAGATTACGGCACTTAAAAATGAAGTAATCAAACACAGACCTTACGCAAATGCGTTAGTCGAAAAACTCTCCCATCGTGTCGATGCACTTTAAGGATTAAAAATGAAAAAATATTGTTTATATGACGCTCTTATTCAAAGCGAAAAAACATCTGCTATTGTATCTGCCACCAAAACACTGTTCGATTTTTTAAATCTTACCGTTGCGCCATTAAAAGGAGCCAAGGTAGATGTTGGCAGTGAATATTTAGGACTAGACCAACTCAAATTTTTGGAACGAAATGCGTATACTCTAACGCTTGCAGCCAAAGAAGAGTGTAGCATTGTGTGTTGTGAACAAAGTTCTTTTATCTCTTTGTCTCGTACAAAAGATTTATTACTCGAAGATGCATCCCTGCAAGATACCGTTGCCCAAAAACTTTTATCGCACAATCTTTCAATGAATCTTGACGTTGAAATTTTAAGCTTAGAGCAGTTTTTAATGGAAGCCGTTGGCATTGAAAAACTATCCAGCCTCGTGAAGCACCCTTTTGTAAACTTTTCAGCAGCGCTTTTTAGAAGTAATAACTTCTGTCGCGCACGCAAATACAACGACCCTAAACAGTATGAAGCACTGCTTGAACTTATCAAACTCTCATTAGTTCAGCACGAAAGCACTTTTGAAAGTGATGGTTTTGAGATATACGATGCTTCAGCACGTACAGCCTACTCTCTGGCGTCTAAAGCAATGCTTGACATGTTTGACAATGCAGCAGATTTTGTTGTTGTATGTGATGCACGTAGCTTTATTATGTTTGATTTTTATCAAAAAGAGCTTGAAAAAGTTGCGGGGCGTGACATTGGACTCAGCATTCTAAGCCTACCAGAACTTTTAGCATTAGCTTTTGGATTAAATGACAAAAAAGCACTAGGACTTACACTGCACAAAGTCGCTGTTTCTCTTATCTAAATATTACAAAGGGTGAACAAATCACCCTTTAATTACTTAAAAAAATATAAATAAGACATATTTAATCTCTTTCTTTCAGAGAGGTTTTGGCCACTGTGTCTTATCATTTCAAAATAAATATTAAACAAGGAGTTCGTATGCCAAAAATCAATCGTTACGTTGATATTGATACCGTTGAGAGAGAAGCTAAAAAAGATTATATCGATAGACATTCTCCGTTTATTACCTGTGCCGAGAGTGCAAAACAAAATGCACCGTTTAAAGTAACTGTTAAAGTCGGAAATCAGTACACTCACCCAGATGATTTTGATCATTACATTGCCAATATCCAGCTTTTCAATGGGGATGTTCTTTTAGCAAGAGCTGATTTTGTTGCAGGAACACTAGGTGGTCAAGATAAAAAAGGACAAGCGGAAGTGACATTTACCATTGTTCCAACCGGTAAAAAACTCAATCTTGTCGCGCATAGCTACTGTACAAAACACGGTGTTTGGGAAAGCGATCCTGTCGAAGTTAGCGTAGCAGAATAAAGAGTTGCCCTTATTGGGCACTCTTTAACAATCCATCTAGTGATGTTTGTAATTTATCGATATGATGCGATACTAAAAATTTTTCCTCTTTTTTACTCATTTCCTCTTTATCTTTTATCATATAACCGCCGCTTAATCCAAGGGTGATTTCATTAGCAACCATGCGAAACGTATCGCGGTCAAAATCTACTCCCAAGAAAAGATACGCTTTGTCGTTTCGGTATGTTTTTAAAAATGGAGGAATCGCGTAACCACCCATCGCTTCTGTCAGCCAATCCACAAAATCGGCATCACTGATAATAAAATTTTTATCAGGGACTGTACATCCTAGTGGCTTAAACAAGATAGGAAGCATTGGATTGAGAAGCTCTTTTTCGACACGGTGATACGTGTGTGTTTGCGAATGGTACATATAGACAATAAAGCGGTCATATCCTGCCAAAATACGACTGACGCCTACAACTAAAAAGTGATCGACCTCTGCGTAAATTTTTAACAGAGAATCATCTAAATTTAAATCAACAATGTAATGAGGCATCAATGTTTTAATCCACTCATATATTGCTGGGATTGCGTAAGGTTTCGATGTGAAAATAAAGTTAGTCATCTGCTCGATATAAGGTCTTCCTTTACGCTGTTCCAAATTCATAGCCGCTCTTGAATACTCATACATCAGTCGTGGAGACATCGCACGACCCGAATTTAGGCTCAAAATCATTGAGTCACTGTCAAATGGAATTTGCGTTCCATCTTCTGTTTTAGTATCCTTAAATACGCCCATTCCGATAAAAGGAATGAGTGTACCGTTTTTGATTTGCAATTCAAGATCACTCTTCTTCACTCATTATCCTTCTTTGGCACATTAATTTTTGATTGAAAGCAGGTAATAGCAGTAACATTTCATCAGCACTAATGCCATCTTCACTTCCCATCAAAACAATGCGCTCTACAGTATTTTCTAACTCTCTAACATTTCCAGGCCATGTATATTGACATAAAATATCCATCGCTTCATCGGTAATGACAACACGTTTTTTATGATTACTGACTGATTTTTGCAAGAAAAAATTAACCAGCAAAGCTATATCATCTCCGCGTTCTCTGAGTGGAGGCAAATCAATAGGTATCACATTCAAACGATAATAAAGGTCTTCTCTAAAAGTGCCGTTTTTAACCATTTCTTCAAGGTTTCGGTTGGTTGCGGCTACCAATCGTACATTGACTTTTATCGTTTTAGAACCACCCACGCGCTCAAACTCTCGCTCTTGCAAAACACGCAGTAATTTGACTTGTGCCGATGCCGATATATCGCCTATTTCATCCAAGAAAAGCGTTCCACCGTCTGCCAATTCGAAACGACCTTTACGTGCCTCTTTTGCATCCGTAAAAGCACCTTTTTCATGCCCGAACAGTTCACTTTCAATGAGCGTATCGGTAATTGCAGCACAGTTTAGTTTGACAAATGGTTCATCTTTACGTTTAGAGCGTTTATGAATAGCAGCTGCAACAAGCTCTTTTCCTGTGCCCGTTTCGCCACGAACTAAAACGGTAACATTACTTTCAGCAATGCGCTCTACCACTTTATATACGGCTTTCATTTTTGGACTTTCGCCAATAATGTCACCAAAATTATGAACTTTCGAGTCCCATTCCATTTTATAATAGAGTTTAAGCTCTTTTAAACGCTCTTTCTCTTTAAGATTAATATCGTGCGCATGAATGGATTGTGCAAAAATAGAGCTTAAAATTGTTAAAACGCGAATCGTACTTTCAAAGTTGAGTGCTGTTGTTTTTGTTAAATTTGCACCCAAAACACCAATCACTTCTTGATCCACTAACATAGGAACGGCGATATAAGAAATGGCATTTTGGTCACGATTGCCCGATTTATTTAAAAACATCATGTCATTGTGTAAATTCTCAATCACAACGGGCTCTTTACTTTGTGCAGCATAGCCCGTTGCACCCTCGCCTAGTTTATAGGTTGCAAGCTCTTTTTGGTGCTTGCTAAAATCAATACATGCATAAACGCCTAAGAGATTTTCATCATTAAGTGTGTGTATAACACATTTTTCTAAATGCAGTCTATTTTTTAAAATCATCAATGCTTTTTCAAGCGATGCAACAAGATCAATAGAGTTAGAAACAACTGTCGCTGTCTCATAGAGTGTCATTAGTTCTCTTGTAGTGAGACAATCCCCACATTTGGCATCAAATTGAACCATTATTCACTCCTTTTATCTTTAAAAAATTATACATGATTATGAACACTAACTGTTCATTTTTTATGTTTATATTTTAATCAGATAATTTTTTACATACCTCTTCTTTCGGAAGTTTTTTGGGCCCTGGTTGAATCCACCATGTCTCGCCATTGCTTAAAAGCACTTCACCGCCCCAATGTTCATCGGTACTAAATTCGATCTCTTTAATGGTCTCTTCCATATCTTTTTTTGCGATATAAAAACAGATTTCATTGCCTTCTTCTCGTAACATCACTTTTGCCATTGTCTCTCTCCTTAAGTTAATAATTTTTTTAATATGCCAGTAATCCATGAATCTTCATAAGAGACCTTGAAAAAGCCTTTTTGTAACTCTTTGACTAACACATGTTTTTCACCTTCTTTTGACGGGGTAGGAAAATCTTCTCGATGATGCGCACCACGGCTTTCACGTCGATGCATAGCGCCCAAAATAATCGCTTCTGAAAGCTCTAATGCATTTCGTAATTCTAAAATAGAGATCAGCTCCACATTATTGTGTCTTCCTTTGTCAATACAATGCAACGTATTTGACTCTAAACGCAAGTATTTCATATAATCAAACGCCTCTTGCAATGTTGTTTCATTACGGAAAATTCCTGCTTTATCAAACATAATTTTCCCAACAGAAATACGCATAGCATTAAAGTTTTTGGTGCAGTCTCCCTCAAAAATTCGCTGAATTAAATCCATATTTTTAATCACGACGTTATAGTCGATTGGCAAGAACTCTTTATTACAAGCATGTTCTCGTGCTTTTTTACCTGCGAGTTCACCAAAAACAGCACCTTCAAGTAATGAGTTTCCGCCTAAACGATTGGCACCATGAACACCTAACGAGGCACTTTCACCACACACAAACAAACCTTTTAGTCTACTTTGCGTCATGGAAGCTTCAATGCCACCCATGCTGTAATGTGCAACAGGTTTTATCTCTAATAGCTCCGTAGCAAGGTCTATGCCTACTTGATTATAAGCGCTTTTGTATAAAGAAGGTACTCGTGTCTCAAGAATGGATTGTGGGATATGACGCATATCCAAATAGACTTTCTTACCTGAACGGATTTGCTCAAAAATCGCTCTGGCTAAGACATCCCTTGTTCCCAATTCATTAACAAAACGTACGCCCTCTGAATTGACAAGATGTCCGCCTTCTCCTCGAGCAGCTTCTGAGACGAGATAACTGGTTTTAGCAAACCCTGTTGGATGGAATTGAACAAATTCCATATCTTGAAGATTAAGTCCCGCTCGCAAGGCAACGCTTAAAAGATCACCCGTACAGTCTTGTGCATTGGTACTAAAACCTCTGTAAATTCCAGCATATCCTCCACCGGCAAAAACGATTGATTTTGTAGGGAAAACGGTAACAGTGGAGTCAATCTTTTTTAATACCACCACGCCACTAATATACTCTTCTATTTTTGTGATATCCATCACAAAATGATTGACTAAAAATTCAACCCCTATCTCTCGTGCTTTTTTAATCAACGCTTGCGTAATCGCAGAGCCCGTACTATCGCCAACAAAGCATGTACGTTTGGAGCTTCCGCCACCAAAACTACGCTGTAAAATTTTTCCATTTTCATCTCTATCAAATTCAACGCCATATTCAACTAATTTTTGAATAATATGCGGTGCTTGGTGACACAAATAATTAATCGCTTTCTTATTTCCTAGCCCTTGCGCACTTTTGAGCGTATCATCGATATGTTTTTGAATTTCTACTTCATCATTGGGGTTTAAAACAGCGTTAATGCCGCCACTCGCCACAGCACTGTTGGATTTAAAAATATTGCTTTTCGTAATAATTGCAACACTATTGGTTTCACTTTTTGCCTCAATAGCCGCCATCAGTCCTGCTATGCCTGAGCCTATGATTAACACATCGTATGTCATATTATCGCTCCACTTTATAAAGAAGATTGTATTTTGCTACATTGGTGGCATTGACTTTGGCAATACCAAGATTATTATCGACATGCTCTGGAATCGTTGAACTAAATAAAGAACTCACAATACCTCTCGTGGAACGTACAAATTGCAATGCGAGTTGCACATCACTTTGTAACTCCATTTTTGAGTCGAGCAAATAACCGATTTCAGGTTTAAAAGGTCTTCTAAAAAGATGCATTTGGAATAAGGATGCACTACTCATCACACCCAATCCTAGCTTATAGGCTACTTGTAAAGGGGTGTAATATTTTCCATCGCTCATTTTTTGATTGGCAACACTGTATGCATGCGTTTTTGCCATATTAAAAGGTAGTTGGATATATTTAAAATGATGATTTTGACCACCAACCCGATGCGCAATATCATAAATATCTTCAAGATTGATAAACTCTTCATTACCTTCTTCATAGGTAAAGGCATTCCAGACGGCGATTCCATAGGCTTTCATTTTACCGCAGGCAACCATCTCTTCAAAAAAAGTAAAAATATCCTCTATTTTTGTTAGAAAATGTCGGTAGCCTAAACGATGTAATTGTGTTTCAGGGTTATGCAAAAAATAGATATCTAAACATTTTAAGCGCAAGTTTTGTAAGGACTTTTCAAGGCTATACTGCAAAAATTCGGGTGTCATGCAGTGCTGGTCAAGTTCGATATCTTCTTGGACGGCTAAGCCTTTTTCTAAAATATGTTCATTAATCCATACATAAGGATTTTCAGGGAATGGAAAATCTAAAGGAATAAATCCACCTTTGGAGCAAATAATCATCTCTTCACGTTTGATTGAACCACTTTCAAAAAGTTCTTCTAAAGCTTCGCCAATTTCTCGCTCACTTTGTTGGTAGCGATAGTTGATTGCCGTATCGATAACATTGATGCCTCCTGCAATAGCACTTTTCAATGCCTCTTTATAGTCAAAAAGATAATTTTCCTCTTTATAAGGCTCTTTCTTAAACGTTCCAAATCCAAGTTTTGAAAAGATTAAATCATCAAATCTTGCATAAAAATCTTTGTAATGCGAAAAACGTTTAGCGAATTGATGTGTTGCTTCAGCCGTTGCATAAACTTTACGCATCTATCACCTCGTTTTTCCATTGTATATACAAGAAATGTTCCATAACGTTTTCCTCGCTGTATCAATAAAATAAACCATTCCGTACATAATAGTGCCAAAATTATGCCTTTTAATAGAGATGATACCTGCCTTAAAATTAAGCAATCAATGTGTTGTTTTTACGTAATTTACTTCGTGGCATCGCTAAAAAGAAACTTCATCGTTTTCATTATTGGATGTCTGCTATAATGGTGTTAAAAAATGAGGATGACGTGTGCGCTGTACGCAAATGAGCTCTTTTATTGTTATGGATATCGTTAAAGAAGCTGAAAAATTAGATGATTGTATCCATTTTGAAATTGGACAACCCGATCTTCCGCCTTCACCAAAGGTCAAAGAAGCATTACATGTAAATATCGATGCTAATAAATTTTCGTATACGCAAAGCCATGGTTTACCAGAACTACGCGAAAAAATTGCACACCATTATGCTAAAACCTATGGTGTACAAATAGACATCGACCAAATCTTTTTAACCCCAGGTACGAGTGGCGCTTTTCTTATTGCTTATGCGCTCACACTTCCCAAAGGTTCTACATTAGGACTTAGTGATCCTTCTTATCCATGCTATAAAAATTTTGCATATCTGCTTGATATTGAACCGCTTTTTATGCCTATCGGAAAAGAAGATAATTTTGAATTACATGTAAAAGATTTAGAACCGCATCACTTAAGTGCTTTACAGATATCTTCTCCCGCAAATCCTACGGGAAACATCTACGATAAAGAGAATTTGAAAGCTTTGGTTGAGTATTGTGAAGCCTACAATATTGCTTTTATTTCCGATGAACTCTATCATGGGCTGACTTATGAAAAAGAGGCACACTCTGCACTTGAATTTAGTAAGAATGTTTATGTCATTAATGGTTTTTCAAAATACTATTGCATGCCTGGGCAACGCCTTGGTTGGGTCATTGTGCCAAAAGAGAAAGTGCGCCATGCCGAAATGGTTGCTCAAAACTTCTTTATCTCCGCACCAACACTGAGCCAATACGGTGCATTAGAAGCATTTGATGAAGCCTATTTAGAGCATATCAAAGATGAGTTTAAACAACGACGGGATTATCTTTTTAATGAACTCTCACAACTGTTTGACATCGACGCCAAGCCTGAGGGCGCGTTTTACATCTGGGCAAACATCTCAAAGTATTCTCAGGACAGTTTTGCTTTTGCGAAAGAACTGTTAGAGAAGATTCACGTTGCGACCACCCCAGGCGTTGATTTTGGAAGTAATGGAACCAACCACTACCTCCGTTTTGCATACACGAGAAATATTGAGCATATGGAAGAAGGTATCCAACGATTAAAGCGCTATCTTCAATCGTTACTCTAAAACAGGAGGCGTTGCCTCCTTTCGTTTACTTAAGAAAGGTGGCTTTGCAAACCAAACTAAGACAATCAATGCGATAAACGAATACGATGACATTAAAAAAATGTCATCACTTGCACGAAGACTCGCTTGAGAGACAATGGCTCTATCAAACCATGCATAAGCAGAAATCCCAGCTTCTTTGAGTGAATTCAGCGTTAAAGTGACTTGCGGATGAAAAATACTCACGTTTTCAGTTAAATTAGCATAATGCAATGTCGTACGATGCTCCCACAATGCCATAGAAAGCGATGTTCCAAAACCACCACCCAAAACACGTAAAAAGTTTACTAATCCCATAGCAGAAGCAATGCGATACGGCTCAACACCTGCGAGTAAAATGGTTGTTAGAGGAATGAAATACATTGCCATACCTGCACCCAAAATCAGGCGTGGCATTGCTATCGTCATAAAATCCGCATCAGGCGTATAAAGCGAAGCCCAATAATACGAAATCGCAAAAATAGAAAACCCTGTCGTAACAATGAGACGCAAATCAACCCGATGTAAATTAGCACCAACCACAGGCGAGAGTAAAAAAGCAAAAATACCGACCAAAGCAGAAGCCGCACCTGCCCAAAAAGCCGTATAGCCCATTTGTGTTTGCAACCACAAAGGAAAGACAACACCGCCTCCTAAAAAGATGGCATAACCAAGGCTAATTGTAACGGTTCCCACCGTAAAATTGCGTTTGCTAAACAGGGTTAAATCAACCACAGGATGAGGATGGAATAACTCCCAAATCACAAAAAAGGTTAAAGCGATAACCGCAATAGCAGTTAAAACAATAATCGTAGAGGATTCAAACCAGTCAAGGTCATTGCCTTTGTCAAGCATGATTTGCAAAGCACCCACACCGACAATCAACAATGCCAAACCTAAGAGGTCAATAGGACGAATACGAATCACAGACTCATGTTCTCTTAAAAATCTCCAAACCAAAAATGAACCGATAATGCCAATAGGAAGGTTAATATAAAAAATCCATGGCCAATGATAATTATCGGTAATGTAACCACCCAGTAAGGGTCCAGCAATCGGTGCTGTGGTCGCTGTCATCGACCAAAAAGCCAAAGCAAGCCCTTTTTTATGCTCAGGGTAAATACTCAACAACAAACTTTGCGATAAAGGCATCATAGGAGCTGCCGCCACACCTTGTAAAATACGTGCTAAGACCAATAAAGGAAAGGTTGGAGCAACTCCGCATAACCATGACGTTAAAGAAAAAAGAAGCGTTGAAGCAACAAAAAGCCTGACTTCTCCAAAACGACCCGCCAACCATCCCGTTAAAGGCATTGTAATGGCATTGGAGGCGGCAAAGGCAGTAATCACCCAAGTACCTTGATTGGGACTGACCGCCAAATCACCCGCAATGGAAGGAATCGAAACATTGGCAATGGTCGTATCAAGCACTTGCATAAACGTTGATAACGCCAAAGCAAGCGTCAAAATGATTAGCACGCCTAGTGAAAACGTAGGCGGCGTGTGATGTTCTGCTTGACTCATTGATTCGTAGCGATAATGCGTTGAATGAGTTGCTGAGCTTCTTCATGAACATCTTCATACATACTGCTTTCAATGGAACGTTCACCTTGTTCAGGGCTCAGCAGTACCGAGCCTGAACGGTCATGCGTATCGACATCGATGACCATGGACAAACCAACTCGTAAAGGATGGTTTTTTATCTCTTGAGCATCAAGGCGTATGCGCACAGGCACGCGCTGCACGATTTTAATCCAGTTGCCTGAAGCGTTTTGGGCAGGGAGTAATGAAAATGAAGCCCCCGTTCCAGGCGACATTCCCTCAATGGTGCCGTGAAATGTTATCCCTTTGCCATAAATGTCTGAATGAAGAGTTACGGGTTGGCCAATTCTAAGGTTGGTTAATTGCGTCTCTTTAAAGTTGGCATCAACCCACATTTGTGTGTGCGCAACAACTGCCATAATAGATTGACCCGAAGCTATTTTTTGCCCCGGTTGGACACTCTTTTTCGCTACAATCCCATCGCTTGGCGCTAAAATACGACAACGTTTATACGCCAATAACGCTTCTTCCACATTAACGGCGGCTAATTTCACCGTTGGATTTTCTTCGATAGAAAGCCCTTGAATCGAACTTTCTAAAGAGGCTTTATGCTTTTCTTGCCCTAGCAAAGAGTCTTTTGCTTTTTCCACACGTTGTACAACATGCGCATACTCTTCCTTAGAAATAGCGCCACTTTGAATCAAAGAAGCCCTTCTGTGTAAATCTTGCTCTGCTTCATCCAACTCTTTTTGTGCAATTTTCAACATCGCTTTAGACTCTTCAACACGCTTATGAATACCAACCACTTCACGCACGTTTAACGCTAAAGTCTCTTTTGCTTTTTCAAGCGCGATTTTAGCATCACGGTCATCCAGTACGACAAGGGGGTCCGCTTTTTTGACACTTTGAGTCTCCTGAACAAAGACCTCTTGGACGACACCCGTGGTTTGAGGGGTTATCATAAACACTTCACCTTGCGTATAGGCATTGTCCGTTGTTTCATGGTATTCACCAATGAAATGATTGTAGGCAAACGCTCCGCCACCCGCTAAGGCAAAAACAAGCCCTGCTCCTAGTAAAAATTTATTGCGTTTTTTATTGTTTTTTTCTTCTATTTGTGACATTATTCTTTTCCTTCTACCATTTGTCCGCCAAGGGCGTGCATGATGTCAATATAGGCATTAATCTGTACAAACTGCGTTTCTAAAATAGTCCGTTTTGCTTCTAAAACATCCCATTGCTTTTGCAATACCAACCGCTTGTCGCTGATGCCTTCATCAAATTTTTGTACCGCTAACGCCAAAAGGTGTTCTTTGGTTTTCATATCTTCTTGAGAGAGGCTATTTTGATGCAAAACCGTTTTAAAATTTTTCAATGCACTTAAGAGCGCATTCGCACTGGTAATGACCGCATCATTGTAATCATAAATAGCGGCCTCATGCGCATTTTGAGATGCTTTGTACGCACCTTCTAAAGCTTTTCGGTCAAAAATCGGCAATGAAATGCTGGCTTGTGCCATCGAGGTTATCGAATCAGTGCGCAAAAGATTGCTGAGTCCTAAACTGGCAAAATTCGATAATGCACTTAAATTAATATTAGGATAAAACCCCGCTTTAGCGACATTGATTTGTGATGATGTTGCCTCCACCATCTCTTTTTTAGCGCGAATTTCTGGTTTTTGAGCCAAAGCATCCAGCATAATGGAAGGGGTAGTATCAAAACGTCTGGAATAGATAAAGGCATGGGGTAAGTAAGGCTGAAGTGCTTCAGAAGAGAGTCCCGATAAATTTCCAAGTGCTTTTTTTGCCGCAATGAGCTGTGCACTCATTTGGCTGTGATAACGTTCAATTTCATTCAAGCGTGATTGTGCGTTAAGCCATGCACTTTTATCATCGAGTCCTGCCAAATACCGCTCATTTGCTAGCGAGCTTAATGTCGTTAAAAGTTCTTTTTCCTGATTTAATATCACTATTTTTTCTAAGGTATACCCGTAACGATAATACTCTGTACTCAAAGCAATGCTTAAAGCGACAACACGTGCTTCATACGCTGCTTCTTGCACTTTGATGCTTCCTAATTGTGCTTTGAGCTGTTCAGATAATTTATCCCAAAGGTCTAAATCATAAGTTAGTTGAACCCCTAGTCGTCCTGTTTCATAGGAATTAGGAACCAATGGCGGTGAAATGAGGTCATTTTTACTCGGATGGTTGGTATCGGCACTTCCAATAAGATTCAGCGAAGGTTCTGTTTGTGTGGATGAAATATCGTACTGTGCATAAGCTTGTGCAATACGAGCACGCATCGAAGCTAATGTCGGAGCATCGCTTAATGAATGGTCAATAAGGCTTTGCAACGGCGCATCATCAACCGCTTTCCACCAGACGTTAGAATGTGCTTGTGTCATTAAAGGTGTGTGCGTTTCAGCCGCAATCTCTTTTTGATTGAGTGTAAGCGACTGCATAGCTGGCTCTTCCAAAGCTTTTGGTACGCATCCCGATAAAAACAGTGTTGCACCAACAGACAAAAACAAAAAATGAGCTCTTCTTTTGTATAAAGGCATAGATGAATCTTTGTAGTGGAATCGTATATCACATGCAGTATTTTTATTCTCTAACATACAATAATGTGGTATTGTAACAAAATTTTTTAAATAATGTATAGTACATTACTACTCATTCCATGTATTTTTTTATCATGCATCAAAAATCTTGCGTATTTTACATGTAAAAACCGTATGGATATAATTGGCTTTTGAAGAAAACTTCACTACAATGCGCTTATTACAAATTGCCAAAGGAAACCTTATGAAAATCTCTAAAGATTGTGTTGTAACACTTGAATATACCATTACCGATACTGCTAAAAATATGCTTGATTCAGGCGCTGACCCGCTTATTTACCTTCACGGTGGCTACAATGACATCTTTGCTAAAATCGAAAAAGAACTTGAAAATAAAACCGTAGGCGATAGCATTACCGTGCAACTGACTCCAAAAGAGTCCTTTGGTGAATACGATGAATCTTTAGTAAGTATTGAAGAGCGTGGCGAATTTGATGATCAAATCTTTGTTGGAGAGCAATTTGTCGAGATTATTGAAGATGAAGATGATGCACTCGAAGATCAAAAAATTTCATATACCATCAAAGAGATTACAAAAGACAATGTCACCCTTGATGGAAATCATCCTCTTGCAGGTATTGATGTCATTTTTACTGCCAAAGTATTAGACATTCGTAAAGCAACAGCAAAAGAGATTAAAGAAGAACACGCAAGATAGCACGTTACATGTAAAAGAACAAGCTATCAAACTAAGCTCCTGTTTTGTGGAAAAATGATAAAGTCTTAAAATTAAATTAATTGTGAGGGTGTTTGTATATTATGGATGACTTTATTTTTTTAGGTCCTATTAATGGCTAATGTCAAAAATAAATTTGGGCAATATATGACACCAAAAGAGATTGCCAAATTTATGCTTTCTTTATCGACTATCGATTTTCAATCAAGGATTTTAGAGCCCTGTTGTGGAGAGGGCGTTTTTTTAGAGCTTTTTGATAAACAAGGCTATACAAATTATTTAGCTTACGAAATTGATAAAAAGATTATAAAACATTCTAGAAATGTTTTAAATCATAGCTTCATTTCTGCAAAAATAGATGAAAAATTTGACTTAATTATCGGCAATCCACCCTATATCCGTTGGAAAAATTTGGAACAAGACCTCAAAGATGAACTGGGTAAAAGTGATGTATGGGACAAATATTGCAATGCACTTTGCGATTATTCCAATATTTTCATTATTAAATCTATCGAACTTCTTAAAGAAGGCGGCGAGCTGATTTTCATTACCCCTGAATACTGGCTTAATACAATGCATTCAACAAAAATGCGTAATTATATGATGCAACATGGCTTTTTTGAAGCAATATACCACTTTAATGAAACACCTATATTTGAAAAAGCTACGGTTTCTACGATGGTTTTTAAATACCGAAAATCTAACAAACCTACGCCCAAAAACATTAAAGTAGCAAAATATTACGCAAACAAAAAACTGACCGATAACATTCTTTGTAAATTAAAATCTTGGGAACGCCAAGACAATACTGAGTATATCTTAATCCCACAATTTCAAATCGATAAAAACTGGATTTTAGCTTCAAAAGACGTGATAGATGAATTAAATCTTTTTGAATATCAATGTAAAAAATATGATACAACCGATCTATTTTCTACTGAAAAGCTCTGCACCATTGGTGATATTTGCGATATTGGGAATGGAATGGTCAGTGGGCTGGATAAAGCGTTTCAAGTAGAAAATGTCACACCTTTAACCAAGGAAGAGTTACATTATTCTATACGTGTCATGAAAGCCAAAAATCTTTCTCCGTATTTTCATACCGACACAACGCGCTATATTTTTATCAATGAACCTATCAGTGAAGATGAATTCAAGGAAAAATGTCCGAATTATTATCAACATTTATTTCCCTATATAGAGCAATTAGATAAGAGATACCGATATAATCGAGACATACCCTATTGGGAATGGGTTTTTTTGAGAAATTATCACTTATTCAATCGAAAAAGTCCTAAAATCTTTGTCCCGTGTAAAGAAAGAATTTCCAATAAAAACTATTTTCGTTTTTCATACATTGAAGAGGGAATATTCCCTACGCAAGATGTGACGGCGCTTTACAAAAAAGAGGGTGTCCAAGAGAGTTTGTTGTATATTTTAGCTTTACTCAATAGTCGTTATGTCTTTGACTGGCTACGATTTAACGGTGTTGTTAAAGGCTCTATCGTCGAATTTTCAGAAAAGCCAATTGCAAGTATTCCGTTTAGAAGAATTAATTTTAATGATGAACATGAAGCAAACATACACCATCAAATCGTTTCTTTAACGAAAAGCTATTTGAAGACAAAAAAAGAATGTGTCCTTAATGAGTTGAATAAAGCCATAGACGATTTGTTTATGATAAATGGAGAAAACGATGTTTGTGAATTACGAAGAGCTTAAACAAAAAATCATAGGATGTAGCGTTCCCAAACCACTATCAGGAACGTTATCGGGACATTCGGCAGGAGAGCCTTTTGATAAACACGCTTACGCTGAGATAAAAAAAGCATTTCCAACGCATACGTTTAGACAATATGAGTATTTAAATTTCTTATTTACCAAGCATCTTGATGCAACTTCAAGAGCAGAGAGGGAAAAGCTTTTTAATTCGCCTACTGTCTTATTTTTATTAAGCAGAGGGAAAGATGCCACCGATAAATGGAGCATTGAAAACCCATTTGAAGAAAAACAAAACGACACTGCGGATATCTTAGTCGTAAAAGATGGTAAATACGAAATTATCGATATTAAAACTCGCAATGTCTCAAAATCTGCTCAATCACCTAATATCATCTCTGCTTATAAGTTAGCTCAATTATGTGCCAAGATGCTAGACAATGAAGAATTTGATACGTTCACTATTAATTATTTTGAAATTAACTGGGTTTTAGAAGATGATAAATTAGTCTGTAAAAATGCCTTTAATGCCAATTTGTTTAAATCAAATCCTGAAAATTTATACATTAACTGGGCTGCAGCAATGCAAGTGCAATTTCATGTATGTGACCTAGAACAAAGTTTTACGGGAGACATGAAACAATGGGCAAAAACTTACTTAAGGCATTTTGTCGCTCAAGCTAAAAAAAGAGCTGATGATATGATTGAAAGATTTGTGAAACCATTTGAAAAATACATCAAATAATAGAATATTGGGGTGTCTATAAGGAGGAAATCCTCCTTACAGACTCGCTTATTTAAACTTATCGACCATTAATTCCGCAGGATGCACTGCTTTTACTTTAGAACCTGATTTATCAAGACCGCCTTTTAGCTGAATCAAACAGCCAGGGCACTCCGCAGAGACAAATTCTGCACCTGTTTCTTCAATATTTTGCAATTTTCGTTTAAGCATTTGCATTGAGATTTCAGGTTGTTTAATCGTGTAAGAGCCACCCATGCCACAGCAGGTATCGCACTCATTCATCTCCTTAATTTCATATCCCGTTGCACTCAGCGCAGAGCGAGGCTCTTTGAAAACACCCACATGACGTTTTGCGTGACATGAGTCGTGGTAAGTTAAGGTATGAAGTTCCATGCCCTCTTTTGGCGTGAGTCTTTTTTCTTTAATGAGCTTATCGACCAATTCCGTAAACATATAGGTTTTTTCAGCCACTTTGTTCGCTTGTGGAATGAGAGATTCTCGATGTTGCTCTTTCAATATTTTTGCCCACTCTTTTTTCAAAGCGGTAGTACAGCTTGCACAGCTCACCACAACGTAATCAGGATCGCCTTCTAAAAGAGGTAGAATGTTTCGCTCTGCCGCGTCAGCTGCCATATCAAAGGACCCACTTCCCCAGTGAGGAATACCACAGCACGATTGCGCTTCAGGGAAAAGCACTTCAATGCCCGCTTTGTTCAAAATCTTCACAATCGCCACACCTGCATCTGGGTAGACAAAATCAAGTGCGCATCCTGCATAAAAAGAGGCCTTTTGTTCACATTTAGGTTGTTCGATGGTTTTGAAAATGTCACGAAATGGAACCGCAGCAACAGACGGCAAGCTTCGATACTCTGACAAACCTGAGAGAAACATCGGAAGATGGCGGATAAAGCCCTCTTTGACAAACGGTTTTTGTACCACTGAAGCAGCACGCAACATTGTGTGGAACACCTTACGGTTGTTAATGACTTGAAGCGCGCTTTTATAGATAAACGGTAAGCCCTCTTTTTTTGCGGCACGACGGCGAATTTCAAGGATGAGACCAGGAATATCAATCTTCGCGGCACAAATCTCTTTACATTTATCGCATCCGATACAGAGTGCTTGAATATCTTCAGCGGATTTGAGTTCATTGAACCATGCCGTTAAAATCGTACCGATACCACCGGTATAGATGTCACCAAACACATGACCCGTGACCAAACGATAGACGGGACAGACGTTCAAACACGCCGCACAGCGGATACACTGAAGTGCCTCTTTAAATTTGGGGTCTTCTGCCATTTTCGTGCGGTTATTATCCATCAAAACGATATGAACCTCTTTCATCTCGCCATCATCATTAAGCGTGGGTGCTGAGATAAACGAAGCATAACTGGTGAGCAACTGACTGGTTGCATTGCGAGGCAACGCGGCTAAGATAGGTGCGGCATCGGTATAGTTAGGAACCAGTTTTTCCAATCCCACTAGCGCAACGTGAATTTTTGGAAGTGTTGTAACAAGACGCGCATTTCCCTCATTGGTACAGATAACGATGGAACCCGTTTCTGCAATGGCGATGTTAGCGCCTGAAATGCCCATATCGGCTTCAAAAAATTTCTCACGAATCGCTTTTCGCGCGACTTTAACCAGTTTTTGGATGTCGTTATCCAAAGGTTGTTTGGTCTCTTCGGCAAATAGGTCTGAAATCTCCTCTTTGGTGAGGTGAAGCGCTGGCATAACCATGTGTGAAGGCGTTTGGTGCGCGAGCTGACAAATCCACTCACCCAAATCCGTTTCGTCCGATTGGATGCCAAATTCATCCAGAAAATGGTTCAGATGAATCTCTTCGGTTGCCATCGATTTTGATTTGACGATTTTTTTGACATCTTTTTCTTTGCACAGGTCTGCAATGTATTGTCGTGCTTCTTCTGCACTCTTTGCGATAAAAACTTTGATACCATTGGCTTCTGCATTTTTCTTAAAGGTTTGAGCAAGTTCATCAAGGTGACCTGCGGCATCGCCTTTGATGTCTGCAATTTTTGAACGCAGAGCCTCAAAATCAACACCCTCAAACGCTTTAGCTCTGGTTGCTGGATAATTCCATCGGTCTAGGATACCTGCTAGATTTTGATTTTCTAGGGCTTTGTGGATAGATGCTGACATATCTGCTTTCATGATGCTGCTCCTTCTAATTCTAAATCATCGACACACACTATCACGAGTCGCTCCGGTCCATGAACGCCCACGGCAAGTACACGCTCGATATCTGCTGTTTTACTCGCACCCGTGATGAGTGTGATGTATTTGTCGTCTTTTGGGTGCATTTTGGTCATGAGCGCTGGAATATCTGCAATAATTTTTGATGTAGGAAGAATCGCCACATGAATCCATGCCAAGGCAGAAGCAAGACGTTGTTCCACATCGGTAGAGTCTTGTGCCATACTGCCAGTCTCTGCTAAGCCCCATTTTAACTGCGTGATTCCCACTTTTGCACCTTTGGCGAGTTCACGATTGACGTCAAAATGAAGACCTGAAAATTTTTCTGCCATCGCTTGATGGTCAAAGTGTTCTAATATGGGACTTTTTGCCCAAACAGCGTACGAGCCTGCTTCGTCTTTTACCTCTTCTTTTTCAAGAAACGCTTCAATAAAACCAAGCGCCTCAGTGGTTGTTGCAAAACGCTTGACTTCAGTATTACCCGATGCCTCAGCTCTTGCTTTAAAATTTTCAAACATAAGTACGTCTCCTTTTAATATGAGCTAATCTTTTTTACATGTAAAGATAAAACTTAAATAAATATAAATTATAATATCTAAGATGAATACGTAAATATTCTATCGCATGAAAATGACGATTGTATGAGATTATGCAAATAATGAATAATTGTTCAAAGACGCTTTACTTTATCCTACACCTCTTTTGATGCTCGTGATATTTTTATAAACAAAGAAACCGATGCGCTTTACGCTAGCTTGACTTTGTGACCGTAATAGCGTTATAATTTTATAAGTTAAACTTATAAGTTTTACGAATAAAAAGGAGCACTTATGGATAGCTTGGAGCTCTCTTCAACGTTGCAAAGAAGTATCACGGCACTGCATAAGGAGCTGCGCAAACATATCTCTTTAGTGAGCATCTATTCTATGACGGAGTTAGAGACGATTGGGCATCTCTCACGAAACCCTTCTTTATTGCCCTCGCAACTGGCAACACTAACCCGTGTCAAAACCCAATCGATGTCGCAAATACTCCATAAGCTCGAACATGACAGACTGATTCAAAGAAAGCCCTGCTCTAAAGATAAACGTAAAATCTATATTTCACTGACCGAGTATGGTACACAGATGGTAGCCAAGATGAAAAAAGACAAAAGCGAATGGCTAAAAAGTAGTATAGAAGCCCTTTTAAATGAACAAGAGATTTCCCTCTTAGAGCAAGCATTACCCATTTTGCACAAACTCATAGACCAACAAAGCTAAGGATACAGTATGATAACAGCCCTTGATACCCGTACGGCACTCATTGTTATAGATATGCAACGAGGAATTGTGAATGTGCCACGCATTCATCCCAAAGAAGTGTTACTGGCGAATATAAATAAGCTCATTGATGCGTTTCACATGGCAACACTCCCCATTGTCATTATCAATGTTGATCCAACCAATGCCTCTTGGACAAAATCACGCAAAGAAGGCACTGCACAAAAGACGACCTCATCATTCAGTGCTGATTTTACAAAAATTGTCGATGAAATTCATGCCCAACCGAGCGATATTTTTATCACCAAACACACGTGGAATGCCTTTTACGATACCACCCTACACGAAGAGCTCCAAAAACGAAATGTCACGGGCATTGTTTTAGCAGGAATCGCTACAAGCATTGGGGTGGAAGGAACGGCGCGTGCGGCGAGCGAGCTTGGCTATAACATTAGCTTTGCTATTGATGCCATGAGCGATTCGTTGTTAGAAGCGCATCAGCATAGCATTCACACAATTTTTCCGCGTATTGGCGAAATTGGAAGCAGTGCTGAAATTATTGAAAAATTGTCTTATCGCAATTAAATGTGTAACTCAAAAGATAGATTATCATGAACCTTAATACCTTTAAAGCTTTCAAGAGTCGAAATTATAGACTCTTTTTTGCAGGACAATCTGTTTCGCTTATGGGAACATGGATGCAAAAAACGGCTATTTTTTGGGTCGTGTATGTACAGACACACTCTGCCTTTATGCTGGGACTTGTTGCTTTTGCGGCACAATTTCCCTCTTTTTTGCTTTCACTCGTTGGTGGAACCATCGCAGATCGCTATAACCGTTATAAAGTGCTTTTAGCCACCCAAATTGCTTCCATGATTCAAGCGGTACTGCTTACCATTGTAATTGGATTTACCGACTATTCGGTCAATGAAATATTAGTTTTAAGCATTCTTCTAGGCATCATTAACGCGTTTGATGTTCCCGCTCGCCAATCCTTGGTGCATTTGATGGTGGAGCGTAAAGAAGATGTCGGCAACGCCATTGCTTTGAATTCATCCATGGTCAATCTCGCGCGCCTCATTGGTCCTGCCATTTCAGGATTTATTCTAGAAGTGTGGGGTGCTAAAATTTGTTTTATGCTCAATGCGTTTAGCTTTATAGCCGTGATAGGCTCTTTGTTATTGCTCAAATTGCCTGCGTATATCCCACAAATGCATACGAAAAAAATGCTTGAAGAGCTTAAAGATGGGTTGCACTATTTAAAACAATCTCCCTCTTTAGGGATGCTATTACTCTTGCTTGCGCTTGTCAGTTTAACGGTTCTTCCTTTTATCACGCTTATGCCGATTATTGCAAAAGAGACGCTAGGAGGCAGTGCCGTAACGTACGGATACCTCAATAGCTCTGTTGGCATCGGTGCTTTTTGCGGCGCTATGTTGCTAGCATCGCTTAAGACGAGTATTAATCTTCGAAAGGTACTGGTCGTAGCAACATCAGCGCTTGCCATTGGATTATTATTGTTATCCTATACACACACGCTCTTGCTTGCGTTTATGTTCTCAAGCGTTGCAGGCTGTGGGATGATGCTTCACTCGACAATTATCAACACGCTTCTTCAAACCACCTCTTCTAGTGAGATGCGAGGACGTATCATTAGCTATTTTGCGATGGCTTTTTTTGGTATGCAACCTATTGGCGCGCTTTTGGTGGGAACCATCTCGCATTACCTTGGCGCTTCCGCAACGCTTTTACTGCAAGGAGGCATCGCGCTTCTTATCATCACAGTCTTTGCGCCTTATCTTTGGAAAGCCTCTTTAAATGAGGCATAAAGATGTTCATCTACGGTGTCATAGAAGGTTTGCGTATCTTTACATGTAAAAAGCCTCTCTCTTACGCTAACTAGGCTATAATCCTTCTATTACTTCCTAAAGGCACTACGATGAAAAATATCAACGAAGAAAAACGCATCGTTGTTTTGATAGATGCTGACAATGCCCAACAAAGCAAACTCGAATTTATCTTAGCCGAACTTTCAACCCATGGACATATCATTGTCAAACGTGCGTATGGTGACTGGTCGAGCAGTTACCTTAAAAACTGGAAAGAGAGCCTCAATGAACTCGCCATTCAGCCGATTCAACAATTTGCCTATACCACCGGAAAAAATTCAACCGATGCTTCGATGATTATTGATGCGATGGATTTACTCTATACGCAAAAATTCGATGCATTCGCACTCGTTTCAAGCGATAGTGACTTTACCAAGCTTGCCTCTCGCCTTAAGGAGTCGGAAATTTACGTGTTCGGGTTTGGTGAGCATAAAACACCTATCTCTTTTCGTAATGCCTGTGATGATTTTATTTTTACAGAAAACCTTATCTTTAACACCGAAGTTCTAGAAGATATTCCTGAGCTAAAACCCTCTAAAACGTCGGATGATGACAGTCTTAAAGAGTTGGTGAAACTTTTACATGTCGGGTGGGAAAAGACCCAAGATGATGAAGGATGGGCAAGTGTATCGGCGGCTGGAGCGTACATCAAACGTCAGTCACCTGACTTTGACCCACGAACGTATGGTGCTAGTAAAATCACTTCACTGCTTGCTAAATTAAGTGAGCATTTTGAGATGAAACGCTATCCGGGAAAAGGAACGACAACCATTGTTGATTATCGCCCTACCCTTAAAAAAAGTACCCCTAAAAGGCGTCGTTAGTTTTTAAGCTCCAACCCTAAACTTGGAGCAATAGCACGCATGGAAGCGATGACATCAACGATTAGTTCATCGATGCTCACGCCAAGCATTTCAGCACCCTTGAGCATCACTTCCCTGCTTGCCCCTGCGGCAAAGCCTTTGTCTTTAAATTTCTTCTTTGCAGATGAAAGCTCTAAGTCCATCACCGAACGACTGGGGCGAACCAATGCGCATGCGGTGATAAGACCAGTGAGTTCATCAATAGCATAGAGCGTTTGTTCCATTTTTGTGAGTGGCTCAACATCGGTACAGATACCCCATCCATGGGACATGATTGCTCGAATAATCTCTTCGGAATAGCCTTGCTCTTCTAAGATTTCTCTACTTTTATGGCAATGCTGTTCTGGGTATTTTTCATAGTCTAAATCATGCAATAACCCGACGATACCCCATGTATCGGCATCTTCTCCCGCTTTTTCTCCAAAATAGCGCATTGCGCCTTCCACAGCAAGTCCATGCGTCACTAAAGCAGGTCCGTTATATGCTTTAAGCAATGCAAACGCCTCTTCTCTCTTTGGCATTCTTTATCCTTTACATGTAAAAATGGATTATTGTACCTTTTTACGAGGGAGAAAAAGAGAAAATGATGCGTAAAATATTTCATCACAGCGTGGAAAATTCAATTTTATTGTGCTAAAATACGCTACTTTAAAAAAGTCTTTAATATAAAAATTAAGATATTTTACTAAATATAGTTAAGTGTGCCTGCTTAGCTGAAAGAGATTGTATGGTAAATCCTATCAATGTTTACCGCATCAATACGGGTTCATGTAACGGTTGTGATGTCGAGCTTCTTGCCAGTGTCCTTGTACCAAAGTTTGGCTTTGAAAGTTTGCATTGCACCTATACCAATGTTCCAGAAGATGCTCAGATTGTTATTGTCACTGGCTCCATCACCACGCGTTCTAAGCCTTTTTTGGAAGCGACACTCAAACGCTTACCCGAAAATAAAATTATTGTTGCTCTTGGCATCTGCCCGATTAGTTGCGGTGTATTTCGTGATAGCTACTCTATCGAAGGGCCGCTAGACCGCTTTGTTACTGTTGATGTTAATATCCCAGGGTGTCCTCCCGCACCCGCATCCATCGTTGAAGGGTTGATTCAAGCCTGTGAGATGCTAAAAACAAGGCAAAACGCATGATTAATCATACCAAAACCAAAATCTTACTGCATGAGGACGAGTGTATTTTATGCCGTACATGCCAGTATGTCTGCCCTGCTGGAGCTATTAATATTGAAGCCAAAGATGCAACGCATTTTTCGTTTATTATCTGGCAAAATAGCTGTACCTTATGTGGCAACTGTACCTATTTTTGTCCTACAAAAGCCATCTATTCGGCACAAGATACCGCACCCATTAATCTTCAAGGCGATAAATACACAACCACAACCTCAAAAGAAGTGGTGTATCAAACCTGTTCAAACTGCAATGCTTCGATGGTTGGTATCCCTGATAGCTTAATTAAAAAAGGCTTTGATACGTGCACTCCCGAACTTCGTGCACTCTTTAATCTCTGCCCACAATGTAGAGCCACACACACTTTTAGCAAGCGAGCCTTTTAATGAAAGCATTACATGTAAAACTCAATGAAATTACGCAAGCACTGCATATTCCATGTTCTTTTAATGTATCGAAAGAGAGCCTTTGGGCAGAAATAGATGAAAAAGAGACGCTCTTACAACTCAGTGAAATTTTAGAAACGATGAATGCACGTGTCTGTATGATAACGTGTTACACCAAAGAAGATGCGCATGAAATTGTCTATCATTTTGATTTAAATGGCATCATGCTTAATCTCAAACTTGCGATTACCGATAAGAGTGTTCCTTCCATCACGGCTTTTTTTAAAAGTGCAGATTGGACCGAGCGAGAGATGAGTGAACTTTACGGTATAGCGCTACTCAATCATCCTAATCCCAAACGTCTTTTTTTAGATGAATCCATTAAAGAAAGCGTCGTGAAAGAGTATTTTTCACTCTCAACCGCCATGAGCGGCAAAGTCTCTGAAGAGCTTTGGAAAAAAGTAAAAGCATCCCAAGAGGTACGTCATGGATAATACGAAAGTCATTTTAGGCCCTTTTGATGTGGCACTCGAAGAACCCGTCTATTTTAAAATTGAACCTACAAAAGATGGCAAGACCATCCACAGTGTCGATATGATTAATGGGTTTGTCCACCGTGGTATGGAATCCATCGTCTTGCATAAGAACTTTCTTCAAAACCTTATTATTACCGAAAAAGTTTGCGGGCTTTGTTCCAACAATCACCCCTTTACGTACTGTATGGCTGTCGAAAAAATAGCAGATATCACTATACCCGAACGTAGCAAATACCTTCGTGTTATTGCCGATGAGATCAAACGCATTGCCAGCCACCTCTTTAATCTGGGTATGCTCTCACACCTCATCCACAATACTCCTTTAATGCAGGCATTTTTAGAAACCCGTGAAGATTTCCAAGATGTCAAAGAGCGCATTTGGGGCAATCGTATGGATTTAAGTGCCAATACCATCGGTGGTGTCAAATACGACCTCGATGAAGCAACTATCGCTTTTGTGCTTGAAATGCTTACAAAAAATAAACCTAAAATTGAGGCATTTATTGAGCGCTTTGAAAATGATGAGAGCATTAGAGCGCATCTGAAAGGTGTGGGCGTTCTCAGCCATGAAGACGCGTTAAAGTTGGGCGTTGTTGGACCTGTGGCACGTGCCAGTGGCGTCAATAATGATGTACGCAAACGCGCTCCTTATGCTGCTTACGCAAAGCTCTCTTTTGATGTGATTTTAAAACAAGACGGTGACGTTTTGAGTCGCGCGTTGGTGCGTTTATATGAAATACTTGAATCCATGAAACTTCTAAAACAAGCCTTTGACAAATTGCCAGAGGGAGATATTGCGCTTCCTAATCGTACGGCTGTTCCAGAAGGAGAAGCGGTTTCACGCACAGAAGCACCACGAGGAGAGTTGGTCTATTATCTCAAAACAAACGGCAGCACAAAACCTGAGCGAATGAAGTGGCGTGTGCCAAGTTATATGAACTGGGAAGCACTTAAAGTGATGATGCCGGGCAATAGCATTGATGATGTTGCGCTTATCTTTAACAGCATCGATCCTTGTATCTCGTGTAGTGAGCGTTAAAATGAGTCATAAATTAATTGTAGCAGATACGAAAAAATGTATCGGATGTTTGAGTTGTGAATTAGCCTGTGCGGCGGCAAATGCCAAGATCAGTTTTGAAGAAGCGTACACGACCAAATTGCCACTCGTTTCACGAAACCGCGTCGTCAAAGTAGATGCAAAAACCGCGCCAATTCAATGTATGCATTGCGAAGATGCTGCTTGTGTCAGGCTCTGTCCTGTAGGGGCTTTGCGTTTTCATAAAGAGACCGTCCAACTGAATGAAAAAATCTGTATCGGATGCAAAATGTGCATGATGGTTTGTCCTGTCGGTGCCATCAAACTTGTCGAACATGAGGGGCGAACGTTTGCTCAAAAATGCAATCTTTGTATTGACCATCCCGAAGGACCTTCGTGCATGCGTGTTTGTACCACCGATGCCATTGCCATAGTCGATTATGAGACTTTTAAAGCGAGAATGGCTGAAAAAGAAAAGAGTTTGCATGCATGAATATTCCATTGTCTCATCGTTAATTGACGTGTGTGAAAAAGAAGCGGAAAAAAACCATGCCAAAGCCATTAAGTTAGTTGAACTCGATGTTGGAAGACTCAGCGGCATTGAGATTCATTTTTTAGAGCAGTGTTTTGATGTCTTTAAAGAGACAACTATCTGTAAAGATGCCGTATTGCAAATCAATGTTCTTGATGTCGTTTTAGAATGCCATCAGTGCCATCAGCACAGTACGGTTGTCGAAAACAATTTTGTCTGCCCGCTTTGCCACAGCGATGATGTAACAATGATCAGCGGACAAGAATTACATGTAAAAAGTATTGAGATTATTGAGGATACCCATGAGACGATATAAAAGTATAGCCAAAGCCTATCCTAGCAAACGTAACGCCATAGAACGCATCGAGGATTTTCACCCTATTTACTATAACTTTTCAGACACCGAAGCCAAAGCACAAGCCAGTCGTTGTTTACAATGTCCGATTGATTTGTTGCGTGGACTTCAAAGTGAATTTAAATTTTGTCGTACAGGATGTCCTTTAAGCAATAACATTCCACGATGGCTTAAAAAAACCTATGAAGACGATACCGTAGGAGCATTTGAACTCTCCAACGCGCGTTCACCTTTCCCTGAAATCTTAGGACGTGTGTGCCCCAAAAAGGGATTGTGCGAAAGTTCATGTACCCTAGAAAAAACAGACTATCATGCTATTTCTATTGGCAATATCGAAGTATTTTTGAATGAAAAAGCTTATGAAAATGGTTCCGTTCCTTACTATGGCAACAACCAAGCCCGCAAACATAAAGTGGCAATTGTCGGCAGTGGCCCTGCAAGTTTAAGTTGTGCGTCCTTCTTACTCAGAGCCAACATCGGTGTCGAGATTTTTGAAAAAGAGAGTTATGTGGGTGGTCTTTTAACCTATGGCATTCCTAACTTCAAACTGCCTAAACATGTTATTTTGCGTCGTTTAGAATGGATGAAACAAGCAGGACTTCACGTGCATTACAATACCGAAGTGGGCAAGGATATTAGCATCGCAGAATTACTCAGTAACTTTGATGCCATCTTCCTAGGTATGGGCGCACCCATTGGTAGAAGTGCGGGAATGGAAAATGAAGACGCCAGAGGGGTTCATCAAGTCATGGAAATCCTCGCAGAAACACAAAAAGAGCTTTTCAAACATGAATTTCACCAATCTATTTTTAAAGACAAAGAGGTCATTGTTATTGGTGGAGGAGACTCTGCGATGGACGCGCTTCGAACAGCAATCAGACATAAAGCAAAACGTGTCACGTGTGTGTATAGAAGGGATGAAGCCAGTATGCCAGGGAGTCGTGCGGAAGTCATTAATGCCAAAGAAGAAGGCGTAGAATTTATGTTCCACAGCCTTCCTAAAAAAGCATTGGTCGATGAAAACCATCATGTCACAGGCATTGAAATTGCGCGAACGTACATCAATGATGAGGGAAAATTGCAGACTGATGAGACACAGCTCACAACGCTTAAAGCCGATAGTATCGTTTTAGCCCTTGGTTTTGCGGCAAAACGCTTTGATTTTTACGATGCCTTAGCACTCAATGTGGGTAAATCTAACACCATTGTCGTGGATGAAAACCAAGAGACAAGTCACCCTAATGTTTACGCGGGAGGCGACGTGGTTAGAGGAGCAGATTTGGTAGTACGCGCCGCACTTGATGGAAGAACTGCAGCCTTTGCCATTGCAAAACGATTAGGCGTTCCGCAAGAAACTTATTTTTACATGTAAAACTTTTTCAAAGCTTTTTTTTGATACGGTGTATTTATACAACACGAATGTAACAGATACACCATACAATACTATTAGAAATAGTATCTAAGGAGCGGGGATGCAAACCTCTTCAGCGTATGAATTACATGAAAAGCCAACCATTTTAGTGATTGACGATACAGCAGACAATCTAACGCTTATTGCAAATCTTCTCAAACCTTTTTACCGTGTCAAAGTAACGAACTCCGGTGAAAAGGGACTCTCTTATATCCATGACAATGCCCTCCCCGATTTGATTCTTTTAGATATTATGATGCCTGGTATTTCGGGCTATGACGTCATTTCTCGCCTTAAAGCCGATCAAACCACACGCTTTATTCCCGTCATTTTTCTAACAGCGATGAGCTCTCCAGAAGATGAAAAAATAGGACTGGAATTAGGGGCAGTAGATTATATCACCAAGCCTATTTCTCCACCTATTCTTTTAGCGCGCATCAAAACACAACTTCAAAATAAAGTGATGGCAGAATTCTTACGTGACCGCAATACCTTTTTAGAAGATGAAGTCAAACGTCGTACGCAAGAGGTTTCAGCGATTCAAATTGTAACAATTCTCACCATGACCTCTTTAGCAGAAACACGCGACACCGATACAGGCAATCACATTACCCGCACACAATATTATGTCAAGCTCTTAGCAAAACACTTGCAAAGCCATCCTAGGTTTAGCTCCTTTTTAACCGATGCCATGGTAGAAACGCTGTTTCGTTCCGCTCCTTTGCATGACATTGGCAAGATTGGTATTCCTGATGCCATTTTGCTTAAAAAAGGCAAATTGACCCCTGAAGAATTTGAGATCATGAAAACACATGCACTCTTAGGCTATAAAGCCATTCGTAAAGCAGAAGAGCAACTCGCAAGCGAAGTTGATTTTTTAAAAATAGCTAAAGAAATTGCCTACACACACCATGAAAAGTGGGATGGAACAGGTTATCCGCAAGGATTACGTGGAGAAGAAATTCCAATTTCTGGACGATTGATGGCAGTTGCAGATGTCTATGATGCGCTAATTAACCGTCGCGTTTATAAAGATAAAATTCCGCATCAAGAAGCTGTCAGCATCATGTTAGAGGGACGTGGTACCCACTTTGACCCCGATATTATTGATGCTTTTATGGTGTTACAGCCTGAATTTCAAGCCATAGCCATACAATTTGCTTCATAGGAAAAGTCTATGAAACAATTCAAAATAGCTCTTTTATCCTTTTGTACATGGCTCTTACCGACAATGCTTTTTGCTACACACGCGTTTATTCCACTTTCACCCGAAGAAGAGCAATGGATTGAAAATCATCCGACGATCAGTGTTGCCAATGACCCTGCTTGGGCGCCGTTTGATTTTACCAAAGAGGGAAAAGCGCAAGGCTTGGGCATTGATTATATAGAACTGGTTGCCCATAAAGTCGGTTTGAATATTCAATATGTTCATGCACCATGGAGCGAACTTTTTGAACGCTTTAAAGTACGCAATATTGATGTGGTTCACAGCGTCTATAAAACAGCTGAACGTGAAAAATTTGCTCTTTTTACACAACCCTTTTATGAAAATGCCAATGCAATTGCTATGCGTAAAGGACTTCAAATTGCAACTCTTCGCGACTTGGAACACAAGCGCATCGCGTTAATTAAAGGGCATGGGCTTTCAGAAACACTGCTTAAAGATGTACCTTCAATAGTGCCTATTGAAGTCAATGACCTAAAAGAGGCTCTTCATGCCGTTAGTTTTGATAAAGCAGACGCACTCATCAGTAGTCTGGGGGCAATTAGCTATATCGTGATGGAAGAGGCACTGCCGAATTTAGAGATAGAGCCTTTTGATGCCTTAAATAAAGATGTCAGCAGTCAGCTCTATTTTGCGACAACACCCAACCAACCTATCTTACGTGACATCCTTAACAAAGGGCTGCAAGCTATTACACCGCAAGAGCAAACCGCCATTAAAAGCCGATGGCTTTTGCAAACCAATGCCAACGCATCTTTAACTACGCTTCACTTAACACCAGAAGAAAAACAGTGGCTCCATGACCATCCTGTGATTCGCTACGGTGGACGCCTTGACTACTTACCGTATGAAGCATTCAAGCACGATGGCACCTATTTGGGCATTATGTCGGAGCATCTCTACGGCATTGAAAAAAAAACTGGGATTCATTTTGATAAACAACCCAGTATTACACTACACGAGCTTGAAACCAAAATCAAAAATCATCAAGTAGATGTGTTTACCAGTTTTAAAGATGACCATACCTTTGATGCAACGCATCAGCAAATTGATACCGATATCAAAAGTCCTATTATTATTGTTGGGAAAAAGCAGTACGATAACCGTTTTATTTCAAATCTTGGACTTTTACAAAATGAAAAAGTCGCCATTATTGATAACTACCCGTATGCTAAAACGATTCGTGAGCAGTATCCGCATATTCACTATGTAAGCGTCAAAGACATGCAAAGCGCCTTTGAAGGCGTGGCTTCTGGCAAATATGCCTTTATGCTCAGCTCTTTGGCATTAGCGTCTCATAAACTCAATGATATCAATATGAACAATCTTCAAATTGTTGGCAATACGGGCTACACCTTGCAACTGTGTTTAAGTGTTCCCAAGGAATGGCCTCTTTTTGCAAGTGTTGTGAAAAAATTTTTTGAAGTACATCAACATGAAATGAATCTCGCACACAATGATAGCCTCTACCGCTGGGAAAACATCACCCTCAAACCTAAGACAGATTATATTTTTTTGCTGGAAATCGCCGGTATTTTTATAGCGCTTCTTATTATTTTATTTTATTGGAATTACCTTCTTAAACGAAAAGTCAATCAAAAAACAGCTCAATTTTTAACCTTACTCAAAACATTCGATACGTATATTATCGCTACTAAAACAGACTTAGAAGGCAATATCACCTATGTCAGTGATGCTTTGTGCGCCATTAGTGGCTATAAACGTGAGGAGTTAATCAGTCGTAAACATCGCGTACTCAATCCAGGCAATCCCGATAGCCTCTACAAAAATCTATGGGATACAATTACCCAAGGTTATACATGGCAAGGCCGCATTAAAAATACAAAAAAGAATGGGGATATTTATTGGGTCGATAGCGTGGTTGAACAAGACAGAGATGTCAAAGGTAATGTCACGGGGTATATTTCCATTATGCGCGATGTTACTGCACAAATAGCCCTCGAAGAACTCAGTACAAAATTAGAACAGCTTGTCCATGAAAGGACCCAAGCGTTAGCGCAACTCAACCAAGAACAACAAGCTATTTTCGATACCGCTTCTGTGGGAATATTTTTACTCAAAAACCGCCAAATTTTAAACTGTAACCATCACCTCAATGCGATGTTTGGATACGAACAAGGTGAGCAAATAGGTCAATATACGCGTATTTGGTATAAAGATGAAGCCGATTGGATTGCAGGTGGTACTCCCGTATACGAGGCACTTCGTGTGAATGGCATTCAATCGCGCGAACAAATCGTTAAACGCAAAGATGGAACACTTTTTTGGACACGCATTACCCTTAAAGAGATTGACCCAGGGCATGACAAAGGTGTTGTGGGCGTTATCGAAGATATTACCTTTGAAAAAGCCGCCATTGAAGAGATTAAAAAAGCCAAAATAGCAGCTGAAAATGCGGCTAAAACAAAAAGTAACTTCTTAGCCAATATGAGCCATGAAATCAGAACACCAATGAATGCCATCATCGGCATGTCGCATTTAATGCTTCAAACATCTTTGGACACGAAACAACATAACTACTTAGAAAAAATTGATAACGCGGCAAAGCATCTATTGCATATCATCAACGATATTCTTGATTTTTCAAAAATCGAGTCGGGAAAAATGGGTTTTGAAACCATTGATTTTTATCTTGAAGATGTCATGGAACAACTCAGTGACCTGAGTGTCATGAAAGCACAAGAAAAAGGACTGGAAGTTCTTTTTGACATTGGTATCAATGTGCCAACAGCACTTAAAGGTGACCCGCTTCGTTTGGGACAGGTTTTAATTAACTTAGTCAATAATGCCATTAAATTTACAACTAAAGGTGAAATCAAAATCGCAATTCATCTCCAAAAGCAAAGCGATACGCACGTCACACTAGCCTTTGAAATCAGCGACACCGGTATTGGCATGAGTACGAATGAGCAAGAAAAACTGTTTCAAGCTTTCAGTCAAGCCGACCTCTCTACCACACGTAAATATGGCGGTTCAGGTTTAGGGCTTGCCATCAGTAAACACTTAGTGGAAATGATGCAAGGTACTATCAATGTCAAAAGTGACTTAGGCAAAGGAAGTACGTTCTATTTTGATGCGACTTTCGGCCTTCAAAAAGAGCAAAAACACATCAAACTCAGCGATAAAGATATCCATAATCTTCGCATTTTAGTCGTCGATGACAATCAAAGTTCCCGCCTTATTTTAGAAAACATTCTCACATCTTTTAAATTTGAAGTCGATACCGTCAGTAGTGGTGCTGAAGCCATCACCTTTTTACAAACAGCTTACCGCAATCAAAAACCGTACGGATTAGTGCTTATGGATTGGATGATGCCAGAGATGAATGGTATTGAAACCATCCAAAAAATTAGAGAAATTTCTGATATTTCTGAAACGCTAGCGTTTATTATGATTACGTCGTATAGTAAAGAAGAGCTCAAACAAGAACTTGAAGACAATCACATCAAAGATATTCTCATTAAACCGATTAATCCTTCAACACTCCTAAACACCATTCTCAGCACTCTGGGTAAAGATATTGTCATTCAATCGCACAAACAAGATAAAAAAATTGTTTATGAAGAGGCCTTAAATAGCCTCAAAGGAGCTTCAATTCTCTTGGTAGAGGACAATCTCATTAACCAAGAGATGGCCGTTGAAATTTTAGAAAAAGCGGGGCTATACGTTGATATTGCCAATAACGGGTATGAAGCCGTGCTTAAAATGAGAGAGAAACACTATGATGGCGTTTTGATGGATTGCCAAATGCCCGTTATGGATGGTTTTGAAGCTACGCGCACCATTCGTCAAGATATTAAAAATCGTTCTTTGCCGATTTTAGCGATGACGGCTAATGCGATGAGCGGTGATAAAGAACGCTGTCTGATTAGCGGTATGAATGACCATATCACGAAACCAATCGATGTAGCACAACTCTTTTTAACGATGGCAAAATACATCAAATCTTCTTTTCCTGATGCAACACCCTCCGCCCTTCCTCCAACGCACGAAGAAGACGAAGAGGTGAGCATTCCTGAACTATTGGGCATCAATCAAAAAGAAGCCCTCTCTCGCATGGGCAATAATACAAAAATGTTTTTAAAACTCCTCATCCGTTTTGCCCAAACGCAAGAGACGGTCATAGAGCGCATCACACAAGCACTCAAAGATAAAGATTTTACCATTGCCATACGAGAAGCGCATACTTTAAAAGGATTGGCGGGTAATATTGGCGCACATATGCTGGTTGCCAAGGCAGAACAGTTAGAGCACTATTTGGTCGAACACGATGTTCAAAACTGCGACACTCTGTTTGATGAAACCAATCTCTTAGTACATCAAATATGTCAAGACATCATGGAAAAATGTATGGTCTCATCGTCTGAGCCTTTGGAGAATGATGCATTGAAAGACCCTCAAACTACACAAGAACTTTTAGAACAATGCCATACCCTCAAAGAGATGCTCAAAGATTTAGACCCAGATGCAACCGATTTTTTTGAAGCATTACTACCACAACTCAAAACCATTATCCACGAACAAGAGTTGTTAGCTTTGCAACAACAAATCCATAATTTCAATTATGATGAAGCTAAAAAGATGGTAGAGATGGTGGAAAAAACAATACCGTCTTGATTGAGAGCACTTTTACATGTAAAAGCGCTTGACCTCTCTTTAACACTTACTTAACGCACTTACGTTATGCTAAGAAAGAAGGAGATATGTATGCCAATGATTTTGCTGCTTGAAGATGATTACCTCTTAGGCGAAACGCTTATTGCTCTTTTAAAGGAAGAAGGCTTTAGCGTCCTCCTTGCGCAAGATGGTGAAGAAGCGTTGAATCTTAGCTATGAAAACACCTTTGATTTGTATCTTTTTGACATCAATGTTCCTCTCATCAATGGGATTGATGTCCTTAAAATGCTTCGAGAAAGTGGTGACAAAACGCCCGCATTTTTTATTAGTGCGTATAAAGACATTCAAACCATCTCCAAAGCATTTGATAGTGCTTGTGATGATTACATCAAAAAACCGTTTGAGTTTGATGAGCTTATTGTACGCATTAAAGCGCATATTCACAAAAAAAATCCCCTCATTCATTACGGGAAAATGGACTATGATTTATTGGAAAAACGAATTTTCTGGGAAGGCAAAGAGGTTGATTTGGGATATGTTGAAAAAGAGATACTCGACCTTTTGATGCGCAACCAACAACAAACCGTCCCAAAGGAGCGCTTTTACGATGTGATGGAAAAACCCAGCGACGTTGCGTTAAGAGTGCATCTTACCAAACTCAAACAACGCTTTTGCTTGCACCTTAATAACATTAAAGGCATAGGATACCGTCTTGAAACATTATGAAAAAGAGGCGTTTATTAAAACGTTTAGTATCTTTTTTCTCTCACTGACACTTTTAACGAGTATTGTGGCTTATTTTTATTATGGCGAACAAAAACACATTATGGAAGAGCAAATTTTCTCGGAGATGAAAGAGTTTACGTACGATTTTCAATCTAAAAAATTTGATGTCGATGTCATCGCCTATCGTCACGATGTAGATAGACTCAATCTTCAGCCGTGCGTTGAAGGCATGTGTGCTTATTTTAGTATTCCAACGTCTAAAAACAATATGTTCAAAGTCATTTTATCGCATGAAAATTATTACGCAAAGAAAAATACTATTATTTTTAAAGTCTTTGTTGTGTACAGCTTTATTCTTGGTTTTATTTTCTTGTTTTCGTTGCTTTATTCTTTTTATGCGCTCTATCCACTCAAAAAAGCACTCGATATTTTAGAGAGTTTTCTTAAAGATATGATTCATGATTTAAATACGCCTGTAACGTCCATTTTACTCAACACAAAAGCGATGGCAAAATCACATGCATGCGACGCATTGGAGCGCATTGAACTCGCGGCGCAAACCATTGCTTCGTTGTACCGTAATTTAGAAGTTTTACATCAAGGATTTATTCCGCATAAACACGATGTTGATTTAAAAGAGCTTTTACATGTAAGAGCAAAACTTTATCAAAAACTCTATCCTCACCTTAGCTTTGTCTTTAATACGCACACTTACATCGTTTCGAGCGATAGCGATTCCATTGCCCGTATTTTTGACAACTTAATTTCCAATGCATGTAAATATAACAAAAAAAAAGGAACAGTAACCCTTTGTAATCAAAACAACATCGTCACCATTAGTGATACAGGCGTTGGTATCAAACAGTGTGAGCGAATTTTTGAACGTTATTATAAAGAGCATCCTAAAGGCTTGGGGCTTGGACTCAACATCGTGCAATCTTTGTGTCAATTACTGGGTATTCACATTAGTGTTACGAGCCAACTCGAGCAAGGAACTACTATCACGCTGGTTTTTCCGACGAAGGAGAACGCATGAAAGTAGTTGCTTTTCTTCTGCTGTTCTGCCTACTTTATGCCAGCGATGAAGCTCAAATTGAAGAAGATATTACCAAAACGCAAAGCATTGATGAGCTGAGCACAAAAATGCAATACGCACCCAGACAATACCGTCATCGTTATATGCAAGCCATTAAAGAGCGTGTTATGCAAGAAAATCAAGCAAGGCGCCAACAACTAATGCAATCATTAAGCAATGAAGATGTCGCAACCCAACACATCAATGCCCTCTCCGGTAACCGCCAAGGCTCTAGTGCTTCGGGCAACGGCGGCTGTGGGTGTGGAGGAGGAAAAGGTGGCAATGGTGGAAAAGGCGGTGGAAATCGTTAAACAGCCGTATCACTTAGCCTTTTACCACAACAAAATCTTCTTTATCGCCCTTCCATCGCAAACTATACAAGTCATTACGACGTGAGCGTAGATTGCGTACGCTACCTCGCTCTCTTAACTCTTTTAACAAGCTCAAATCCAAATCAGCCACGAGTGTCATCTCGGTATTAGGCGTAGCTTCTGCGATGGTTGCATCGTGTGGGAAAGCAAAATCAGAGGGGCTAAAGACGGCTGCTTGAGAGTACTGAATATCCATATTTTCAACCCGGGGAAGCGTGCCGACACTGCCAGAGATAGCGACATAACACTCATTTTCAATCGCCCTAGCTTGTGCGCAACGACGTACGCGCAAGTAACTGTTTTTCGTGTCTGTCCAGTAAGGGACAAAGAGAATATCAATGCCTTGTTCTGCCAAAAGACGCGGAAGTTCAGGGTACTCAACATCGTAACAGACGAGAATGCCCACACGTCCGACATCGGTTTCAAATATGCAAAGCTTATCGCCGCCATGCATACCCCAATACGCCTCTTCATCGGGTGTAATATGCAGTTTTTTTTGTGAATCTCGTGTACCATCACGACGGCACAAGTAGCTTGCATTGTAAAGCGTATTGCCATCGTATTCGGGCATACTGCCTGCAATGATGTTGATGTTATAACGCACGGCAAACTGCCCTATTTTCTCGACCAATGTGTCCGTATGTGCCGCAACGGTACGAATCGCCGTTTCAGGGTTTTCATCGCTTCGAAGCGCCATAAGTGGCGCATTAAAAAATTCAGGAAACAAGACAAAATCGGCATTGTACCCTGCCATCGCGTCCACGAAAAACTCAACTTGGTCTAAAAATTCTTCCACGCTTTTAACACTGCGCATTTGCCACTGTACAATGCCCACACGCACAATGCCGCGATTGACCGTTGGGTTGGTGTGCGGCTCTTCATAGTCCACATTGCTCCACTCCAAAAGCGTGGCGTACTCACGTGATGCGGCATCTCCTTTGAGGTAGCCTTTTAACACACGCCTGACATGAAAATCATTTGAGAGCTGAAACCCTAAAACGTGGTCGCGTAGCTCTTTATCTTTAACCAATTCGATGTATTTTTTAGGGGTCATTTCATGCGCATGTTCTGCATATCCAGGAATGCGCCCTCCGGCGATGATACGCTTAAGATTCAGCCTGTAACACAGCTCTTTTCTGGCATCATAAAGCCTTCTGCCAAGGCGAAGTCCCCTGTAATCGGGATCGACAAAGATGTCTAATCCATACAGTGTATTTCCTTTAGGGTCGTGCGTTGTAATCATACCCTCACCCGTAATTTGATTGTACGTGTGCCTATCGCCAAATTTATCATAATCCACGATTAAGCTCTGCGCCGCCGCGATGACTTTTCCATCGTCTTCGATGCAAATTTGCCCTTCAGGAAAGGTTTTCAGTTGCGCGCTAAACTCTTCAAGCGTCCAACCTCCAAGCGTCGGATAAACTCTGTCCATAATTTTTTTAACTTGCGCGTAGTCTTCTAATTGTAGATTGCGAAGTATCAGTTTATTTGCAAATTTTGAATCGTCACTGTTTCCCATAAAAATTTCCTTTTTTATTGTACCCTGAGGCTAAAAAGTATTCATGAAATCTTATCACAGTTTGTATTTACCGTTGGTTTGGAAAGAAAGGAGAGAGGAAAGAAAGGAAGGAGAAAGAAGAAGAGCTTACGCTCTTCTCTTATCTCACACAGTCGAAGAAATAATCTGTTTTTGCGATACCTTTTGTCTCTTCATCAAGCGCGTCTAAGACGGAGTTAGTAATCCAAGTTAAAAGGTTAAGCGCGCCTTCATAGCCACTGATTGAGTATCTATGGAGGTGGTGTCTATCAAAAATTGGGAAACCGATACGAATAAGTGGTATTTTTGTATCGCGATACAACTCTTTACCATAAACGTTACCGATCATGAAATCTACAGGTTCTGTGAAAAGTAGACTTCTTAAAGCCCACAAGTCTTTACCCGCCCAGATATTGCACTCTTCTTTGAAAGTACATTTATCAAGGATAGCTTGCATCTCTTTTTCCCAACCTTTACGTGGAGCATTGTGGCAAAGAACATGCGTTGGAACAGCACCCATTTCAACTAAGAAAGAGACAACACCTAACAAGAAGTCAGGGTCTCCCCAGATAGCGAATTTTTTGCCGTGCATATACGGATAACTGTCTTGCATAGCATCGACTAATTGACCACGTTGAACACTCAACTCTTTTGGCACTGGTTTACCCGTAAGTTCGCTGAGTTTCATCACAAACGCGTCTGTACCGCCAAGACCGATTGGATTACATGTAATGTACTCTTGTTTCCAATCATTTTTGACGGTTTTACCTGTTGCTTGTGTTGAATACTTTTGAAGTGAAATCGTCGCTCCTGCACTGCTTGCTGTTTTAGCAACAGAAAGTGGTGTACCACCTGCGAAGAGTTTATATTCGCCTGCTGGAGTATTCCATTGCTCTTCATGGTCACCAATCATAACGATTTTGTCGCTGAACATAGCAGCGATTTTTTTCACTTCTTTTAAGCTACCGAGGTATGGTTCAAAACCAGGAATGATGTTGATACGTTCAGCATCTTTCTCACCGCGTGCTTCAAAAGGGTTCAATTCTTGTAAGATAGCGTTCATCATATTGTCATAACCTGTAACGTGGCTACCGACAAATGAAGGCGTATGTGCCGCTGGGATTGGCGTATTGTCAAGTTCCCCTTCAGCATCTTTACGCGCACCGATAACAAACGCACCCAAGTCATCACCAATAACTTCTGCCATACATGTCGTAGAAACCGCAATCATATCTGGTTTGTAAAGGGCTTTACAGTTACGTAAACCCTCTTTCATGTTTGCAAGTCCACCAAAAACCGCCGCACTCTCACTCATAGAGTCAGATACACAAGGAGTTGGCTCTTTAAAGTGACGTGTAAAATAGCTTCTAAAGTAAGCCACACAACCGTGACTTCCATGAACATATGGCATAGTGTTTTCAAAACCAAGCGCAGCCATAACAGCTCCTAAAGGCTGACATGCTTTTGCTGGGTTAATCGTAATGTGCTCACGTGCTAAGTTTTTCTCACGGTATTCCCATGTGGTTGTCCACTTAGCGATTTCAACAACTTTCTCAGGATTGGTAGCACCTGCGTGACCTTCAAATTGTTGTTTGTTTTTGAAAACGTCTTGATACTCTGGTTTTAAAAAGAGCTTCTGCCCATTTACTATGTTTTCTACGTCTTGCATTGTGCTCTCCTTAGTTAGATTCCCATGGTGCTTTGGTGTGAGCCCATACTGGGGAGTTCAACGCCAAATCCATGTCTTTTGCAAAAATTGCAAAGGCATCGTATCCATGATACGGACCACTATAATCCCAAGAGTGCATTTGTCTAAATGGCAAGCCCATTTTTTGGAAGACATACTTCTCTTTAACACCGCTGGCTACTAAGTCTGGTTTGAGTCTTTTAACGAATTGCTCTAATTCATATTCGTTGGTATCATCGTAAATCAATGTTGTACCATTTAACTCATCTTTGGTTCGTTTGTAGTCATCACCGTGACCAAACTCGTAACCTGTACCAATAATTTTCATTCCTAAATCTTCGTAAGCACCGATAACGTGACGAGGGCGTAAACCACCAACGTAAAGCATTACGGTTTTGCCTTCTAACTTTGGTTTGTATTTTGCGATGACTTTATCGGTCATTGCAGTATATTTAGCAATCACTTCTTCTGTTTTTGCTTGGATACTCTCATCAAAGAATGCCGCAATTTTGCGTAAGCTTTCTGTTGTTTTACTTGGTCCAAAGAAGTTATATTCCATCCAAGGCACACCAAATTCTTGCTCCATATGACGAACAACGTAGTTCATACTTCGGTAGCAGTGAAGAAGGTTGATTTTTGCTTTTGGAGCAATCGTCAATTCTTTATAGGTTGCATCACCACTCCATTGAGCGATAACACGAAGACCCATCTCTTCTAGTAAAATTCTTGAACTCCACGCATCTCCACCGATGTTATAGTCACCAATGATAGCGACATCATAGGGAGTTGATTCAAAATCTTTTTTATAAGAGTTATCAGGTAAGACCTCATCACGGATCATATCGTTCGCGATATGGTGACCTAGACTTTGAGAAACACCACGGAAGCCTTCACATGAAACAGCAATGGTAGGTTTGCCTGACTCTTTTTTATAGGCTTTAGCAACAGCTTGGATATCATCACCAATCAAACCGATTGGACACTCACTTTGTACGGAAATACCGTTGTTAAGTGGGAAAAGCGTATCAATCTCAGCGAGTGCCGCTTTGAGTTTTTTATCGCCACCAAATACGATATCTTTTTCGTTGTAATCGGTTGAAAAGTTCATCGTTACATAGGTATCAACGCCTGTTGTTCCGATGTAATAGTTTCTTCTACCTGCACGGCTGTATTGACCGCATCCGATAGGTCCATGGCTGATATGAATCATATCTTTCACAGGACCCCAAACAACGCCCTTACTTCCAGCGTACGCACAGCCTCGCTGAGACATAACACCTGGAACAGTTTGCTTATTGCTCTTCGTCGCGTCACAAGCACCTTTTACACCATCAGGCATATCAACACCAAGGTGTTTTTCCCTACTTTTTTTTGCCTTTTCAGGATAAGCTTCAAGCACTTCCGCGATTGCGGCTTGTTGCTGGCTTAGCAATGTTTCTGTTGTCATGGCTCTTTCCTTAATTTTTTGTAGCGCGATTAAGCAACTTTTACTCTGTAAAGAAGCATATCGTCAAGCTTTTTGCAAACATCTGCTGTTGCAGCACCATCGACTGCTTTCGAAATTTCGCTCATTTGATACTTGTTGGTGTAGAAAATCATTTTGTATTCACCTTCGATGTCTGATTTTTTGTAGTAATCAGCCAATGCGGTGAAAAGGAATGATCCTTTTTCAACTCTTAAGTCTTCTTGTTTAACACCATCACGGTTTTCACTGATAAGAACTGCGTAACTAACATCTGAAAGATCGCCAACTTCTGCTGTGACTCTTTCGATAACTTGTTCATGACTAATTTTATTTCCCATTGTTGCTGGAAAGTGGTATCCGCAAATAAACATTGTGTGCTCCTTTTACATTTTTCATTTAATACGTCAAAAGGGCAAAGCTCTTTTGACTACGTTAGCCACTGGGGCACTAAAGCTTGCCGAACATGTCGGCAGAGTTTCCTTCGGTTGTTTATTAAGCTGTTGCTTTTTTGCCGATAGCGTCTGCTTCGACTTCTTCTTCCAAACCGTACTCCATCAATAACGCTTCAAGGTCATCCATTTCCAATGGTTTAGGAATAACTTTAAGGTCATTGTGAATGATTTTACGAGCAAGCTCTTTGTACTCAAACGCTTGGTCTGTTTTATCCGCAAACTCAACAACCGTCATACGGCGAAGCTCTGCACGTTGTACGTGGTTACTTCTTGGTACGAAGTGAATAAGTTGTGTTCCGATTTGTTCAGCCAAGTGTTTTGCAAGATCGTATTCACGGTCTGTCATACGAGCGTTACAAATAAGACCTGCTAGACGGACACCACCTGTATTTGCGTATTTTAAAATACCTTTAGAGATGTTGTTAGCCGCATACATAGCCATCATTTCACCTGACATAACGATGTAGATTTCTTGTGCTTTACCTTCACGAATTGGCATCGCAAATCCACCACAAACAACGTCACCGAGTACGTCGTAAGAGACGAAATCTAAATCTTGGTCATAAGCACCCTCTTCCTCAAGGAAGTTAATCGCTGTAATAACACCACGACCTGCACAACCAACGCCTGGTTCTGGTCCACCTGATTCTGCACACATGATAAAACCATCTGTAATATCTGTGTTATCTGGGTCAAACTCAGCCGCGCCTGGTTTACATACATCTTCAAGCTCTAAGTCTTCAACCGTACCTGCTTCACTTGCTAGTTGCATAATGGTACATTGTGCTTTTTCATGCAAAATAAGTCGTGTTGAGTCCGCTTTAGGGTCACATCCAACGATAAGGATTTTTTTACCGAAGTAGTGTGCCATTGCAGCCAGTGTATTTTGTGAAGTGGTAGATTTACCAATTCCGCCTTTGCCATAAAAAGCAATTTGTCGAAGCTCTGCCATTTTGTTCTCCTTGTGTGAGTTTTATTTCACAACACACTTTTGCATATAGTGTTCCATAGAAAAATATTTTGGAAAAAAAATTCAAACATAAAGCAAAATATTTACATGTAAAGTGTCAATATTCCTAAGTGAGTGTTTGGTTATAATCAACCGCTATATAATATGGAAAAGGAGAAAAGATGCAAGCACTTTTTGA
>DKFS01000049.1:0-708 GCA_002452855.1 Sulfurospirillum sp. UBA6790
CACGAAACGACAAAAAATGCAAAAAACACTTCCAAAAGCGATGATGATTAGCCCTTTTTATTCGCTCTATATCATCGCTTTTTTTAAAGCACTCGAATTAACAACCGCGCTTAATACCGGCACACTCTATACGCTCGTACCGTTGGTTACGGCTATTTTGTGTATCTTTTTCTTTAAAGAGCGCATTAGCCTTTTTCAGTTAGTCGTCTATTTTTGCGGAATTTTAGGAACCATCACCGTCATTTTTAAAGGTGAGCTGACGCTGTTGCTTCATTTCTCAATCAACAGAGGCGATTATATCTTCCTAAGTGCCGTTCTTTTTATGGCAATTTACTCGATTTTGACCAAATATTTGCACCGACAAGACGATGACGTACTGGTTTTGGTTTTTATGACGCTTGTGGGTGGAAGCGTGTGGATGTTTGGGGCATTGATGTTGATGGATATACCGCTTCAATGGGAGCTTATCACAGGCAATGCACTCTTTTATATGCTCTACCTTGTCATCGGAGCAACGCTGATGACCGTCTATTTGACGCAAAAAACTTCCATCATCATCGGTCCTAAAAAGGTGATGGCGTATGTTTATATCAGCCCGGCGAGTATCGCTCTTTTGTTGTATTTGCTCGAAGGTGCCATTATTACATGGGATATTGGCGTCGGCATCGGCATCTCTTCTCTAGCGACGCTTCTACTTCTAGGCAATCG
>DKFS01000049.1:862-8034 GCA_002452855.1 Sulfurospirillum sp. UBA6790
GGCCAAAAGTAGCGTGATGCAAAGTCATACGCCGTACTTGGAGCGGTCACCACCACATCAAGCGGTCCAAGGGTTTTGAGCTTTTCAAGATCAGGCACGACCTTTTTAACATCATCTTCACTCGCATATACCGCAAAGTACGCTTGTTGGTTCTTGTGATATTCAAGCGGTGTGATGGAAAGCCCCTTTTTTAATGCTTCTGGAACTTCGCTTAGTTTTTCAGGCGCACGATTGGGGAAACTCATTTCAATCAGCCCATTATCACGCAAATTCACCTCAATAGTATTGACCGCTTTCGCCCAAAAGCGAATCGTACCTTTTTCGCCCAGATAGTTAAAAATGACATACGCACTCGCCAACGTCGCATGCCCACAAAAGGCTATCTCGGTCAGTGGCGAAAACCAACGGATTTCATAAATTCCTTCATTATTTTTAACAAAAAAAGCCGTTTCTGAAAGATTGTTTTCAGACGCAATGCTTTGCATCATACTTTCAGACAACCAACTATCAAGCGGCATAACAGCAGCTTGATTGCCTTTAAACAGTTCGTTGGTGAACGCATCGATGATGTAAAGCGGGAATTGGGAGAGTTTCATTGTTGTGTCCTATTAAGGATGTTTTGAAATAAAAGTTTAGCGTATTATCGTTAAAGTATCATTACTCACAATGTTCTTATGTTTTTACCTGTAAAACTAATACAACTTCCCAAACAAATCCAAATGCGTCAAGTAAAGCCTGACATCAAACTCCAACTGATGATAACTCGGCTCCATTTTTTCGCACAAGGCGTAAAAGGCTTTGTTGTGCTCTTTTTCTTTGAGGTGGGCGAGTTCGTGTACGCAGATCATTTTTAAAAAAGATTCGGGGGTGTTTTTAAACAGCGTTGCTACGCGGATTTCACTTTTACTGCGAAGTCTGCCGCCGTGGTTTTTGATGGTGACACGATGAAGCCCAAGCGCATCGTTGATGTCGCTGATTTTACCGTCGTAAAGCACTTTAGTGATGGGCTCGCTTTTGCGAAGAAACTCGGCTCTTAGTTCCATCACGTACGTGTACAGCGCTTTATCGCTTGTGATGGCGTGTGTCTTTGGGTACTTTAACAGCAAATAACGTCCTAGTTTTCCCTCTTCAACCAAAGTTTTGATTTGGCTTTTAAGATGCTCAGGATAGTGTTCTATATAGGTTAGTTGTGGCATTTAACTCTTTTTACATGTAATAATATAATGCAATTTTTCGTGCAATTTTTCAATGCTTTTTTTATCGGATTTTTTGATGCATTCACGTTTGTCTTCCAATAGCTCTTGTTCAAGCAGTGCGATGATTTGTTCTAAAAAAGCACTTTTATTGGTATTGTGTTCTCTAATACGCGCTATTTGCGTGTTTTTATCTTGGACATGTCCAAACGCTGTTTGAATCGGCTTGAAACTCTTTGCAAACGCTTTTAATTGTAGCGCATCACACGTATAACGAAGCTTTTTATAGTGAAGTCTTAGCTTGTGAAATTGCTCATTGGGAGAGTCTAGGTCGATTTTTTGAGAAATTTTAGCGATTTTTTTGAAACGTTTTTCTAAAATCTTTTGAACATGAACAAACAATTTTCCCTCGGATTTTGGAAGGCACAACTTTTCATCGTGAAGCAAAGCTACCATAGCGGTGACATCTTCTTGGTTCTCGGCGTATTTTTCACAAAACTGTGCGTATGCGACCTTTTTTTCATGCAACAGTGCTTTTTCGATACGCTTAAACTCGCTCGCACACGCTTCATCTACCTTGGTTTTATACGTCTCGATGCATTCGATAAAAACATCAATATCGCGCATCTCATTGGTCTCTTGTTGCAAAACTTTGAGCCTATCATCCAGAACTTTTTTACGGTTTTTTTCCATAAACGTACTAAATTCTTTGCAGATAGAACGCGCCATGCGTATATTGACACGGTACTGATGCAAACTCTCCGCCTCTTTGGTTCGTAAAAAATCTTCCAGATACTGCGTGATATTGCGGATTGCTTCTAAGAGTGTTTCTTTGAGCAAATCTTTAACGCTGTGTGCTTCTAAACAAATTTTTTTTGACATAGATTTGACCTTGCAGATTTAAAAGAAAATTGTAGTATAAAAACGCTTCATCGTATCTCCATTTGATAACAAAGCTATAACAAATGAAGATACGTTGTAAAACTTACTCTATTGGCTTATAAACATAGCATGCGATACCTTCATCGGTATAAGGCGGATTTCCATTAGCAAATTCTGATTTGTCTAGTGTATAAAAATGGTCCATTTTTTTATCATGCACGAAAAGACATCGATATAAAGGAACGAGGTTTTTATCTGTTTGATTGGATGCAAACACGTACCCGCAAATTCCCTCAAAGACATAACCAATTTTTCCATTTTGCAATTCATTCCAATTTGTTGTATAGATATGGTCTTTATTGCTCTCGCTATAATATCGATATAATGGAACACTGCCTTCAACTTTAAGGTCATACATACGACATTCAATGCGCTCAAAGCTGTAATTACCATTGCCATATTTCAACTCATCCCAATTCATGGTGTAAAAATGGTCATCCATCGTTGGGCAAAAGTAACGGTAAAACGGCTTGGGATGATCCACCAAATTAAATTCATTATCACTTAAATATTTATCCACCGCTTTTGAAAATTCTTCTTTTTTACTCTTATATTCCGAATCGTCTGGAATTAAATCAACAATAGGAATCAGTGAACCTTTTTCCATATCGACAAGCGTCATATTTGTGTCATCAAGACTATCCCTCCATGCAGAAAAATCACTTTTAAGATCAATATTTGCTTTTGCATAATCAAATGAAACATTCATACATTTAAAAGGATCGCCACCAATGGTTTCGATATTGACTTGAAGTTCTTTGTTGTTTTTGACCAAACTTTCATCATATGCTACCTTAAGATCAGCCGTTACGATTTTGTTATAGGACGCTTTAATACCTGCCTCAACACTTTTTTCTTTTTCCGTATTTTCAATAATAGAACGGCACAAAACTTCTAAACGGCCACCAAGTACAATATGCGTCATAAGATGCGTGCCATAAAGTCGAATGAGTGTTGAACACGGTTTTGATTTAATATCTTTTAAAAATTGTACACTTAGATAGGGTTGCAGATCACTTGCATCAGCAATTAAAGCAACACTTACTTTACGCATAATACTAAAGTAACTAGCAAAAGAGTACTTAGAGGAGCAACTGTTTTTATAGTCAAATTTTAGAGACAAGGAACCAGAAAATAATTTTTTATACTTTACATCTACACCTAAGTTTGCAGTTAGTTTTGTGCAATATTTCATTGCATTTTCAGCAGTAACTGCTTTAGTATCAGAACTACTCCCGACTTTTCGCTCATACCGTCCCGCATCAACTTCATTTTCCAAAAAACGATGCATATCAATCACATGTGCACGCACACCACTCGGATGACAATACAAGCCTGTAACATCGTAACCATAGCCCAGAAAACCAGTATCAGAAAGTGTTGAAGCTTGCGGCAAAACCATATCTCTACTAGCAATTGTATTTGTAGGTAGACTCATTTTCTCTCCTTAGCTCAAGTTTATATGACTTTTTTGTTTGTCTAATGTTGAAAATGTGTTGAGTGATAATATGAAAAATTGTAGTCTTTTATTATTAATAGAAGCTAAAAAGAACTCAATTTTGTTGATTTGTTTAACAACTGTATAAAAAGCTAGGTTATAATAGTGCCAGATAGAATTTAACAAAGGCTTTTACATGCAAGAAAATATGAATGAAATCCTCAAAGATTTGAGTGCGCTAGAATCAAAAGAGAAAAATTGCTTTGCGGTTTATTTTAAAATTATCGCGTTGCCTTTTTTGGCGTATCTCTACTTTTTACTGGGCTTTTTAGGTGTAATTCATTTTCAAGTGGGTTTGCATAGCATCCTTTTGATTGGTCTTATTTTTCTCGTATCGCTCCTTTTTGCTAAACATAACGGCGAGTTTGGCTCGTGTATCTTTAGGCGTTACTCCAAAGAGTTCAAAGATGAACTCAATGAATATGTCACCAAAAACCTTATGCGTATTGGCGATGTCGAAAAATCCAATGCATCGTTTGACAATTTTATCGAAGCTTACGCTAAACGTATTCGTAACGACAACTACGCCTCTGTTGCGGCTGGCGTCTTTCCTACCATGGGTATTTTGGGTACATTTATCTCTATCGCTTTAACGTTACCTGATTTTTCATCGCAAACAGCAGGCGCGTTGGAGCATGAAATATCACTTCTTTTAAGCGGTGTTGGTACAGCGTTTTATGTTTCCATTTATGGTATCTTGCTCTCATTATGGTGGATATTCTTTGAGAAAAGAGGCCTAAGCCATTTCGATAGCGATGTTGAACTCATCCGCGAAGCGACTTCACAACTGTTCTGGACCAAAGAAGAGATTGAGCAAGCTTATTTAAAAGAGAACTTACAACACTTTGAAAAAATCGGAAAGATGTTTGAACGTCTAAGCTCCAATGACTTTTTTGAACGATTGGGTCGTACGATTGAGAGTAAATTTGGGCTTTTTGATGAGATGCTAAAACTTGAAAGTGAAGCGGTGAAAAAAAGTGCAGAACACCTTAAAACGGGTATGGACACGCTCTCACGCTCGCAAGAAAAGCAACGTGAACTCTCCCTCATTTACGATGAAATGCTAACTAAGATGAACGCGTTTAATGAAAACACAACCGCTTTACATGTAAAACTCAATACCACCAACGAAGCCATGTTAGAAGCCAATCAAGAACTGTTGCATACGCTCAGAGAAACGCTGCCCAATGCACCAGAAACCAGTAATATTGAAAATGAAGAGGTCGAGTCGCTCAAAGAGAGTTTGAAAATCATCGACGCTGAAACCGAAGAGATCATCCAAAAAATGGATGCGTTAAAATAATGCGCTACCGTCAATCAAAAAGCAGTGACCAAAACTTTTGGGTCTCGTATGCGGATTTGATGGCAGGATTGTTGTTTGTTTTTATCTTGCTCATCGGCGCGATTATCATCAAATACACTTATGTGCAAACGGATTTGATGGCGATAAAAACAGACCTTGAAGAGCAAAAACGCGTCCTTGCCATCAGCGAACAAGACCTGGCGCAAAAGAAACGTGATGTGGCGAGTGTCACCGATAAGCTTATCTTAGCACAGCAACAAAACTTAGACTTAACAACGATGCAAGCTAAACTCCAAGATGAACTCGCAAAACTTAAAACCGATGCCAATGCTACCGAGCAGTCCTTACTCGCCGCGCGTGCGCTCTTAGCTGAAAAAGGCAAAGCGCTGGATGATAACAACGCAAAATTGGAACTAACCGCCAAAGAGGTAGAAAGTCTTAAAAAACTGTTGCTTGATGTTGAAGGCGAACGTGATGAAACCAAAGGTGAGTTACTCATGAGCCAAAAAGAGCTGAGTGATGCGAGCAATACACTCAAACTTAAGCAAGGGGAATTAGCCCTGATGTCTCAAAAATTATTAGAGACCACTTCGGCGCACCAACAGCTCATTGAAGACCTCAATATCACCAAAGCGCGCATCAAAAATCTAACAGGTATTCGCATCAAAGTGGTGCAAGAGCTCAAACAAAAACTTGGTCGAAAAATCAATATCGACCCTAATAGCGGAGCCATCCGTTTGCCTTCTGCTGTTTTGTTTGACGTTGGTTCGTATGAAATCAAACCCGAAGCCAAAAAACAACTTCAAGAGACGCTTAAGCCTTATCTAAATGCATTACTCAGTGATGCATCCATACGCGACAATATCGACCATATCATCATTGAAGGGCACACGGATTCCGATGGTACGTACATGCACAATCTTGACCTTTCTCAAAAACGCGCGTATTCGGTTATGGCATTCATTTACTCTTGGGATGAAAACCAAAATCCGCTGTTGCAAAAATACTTAAGCGCCATTGGTAGGTCTTACAGTGACCCTATCTTAAAAAATGGTGTGGAAGATAAAGATGCGTCACGCCGCATCGAGATTAAATTTACGCTTTCCAATAAAAAAGCGATTGAAGAAATCGAAACGTTTTTAAAACGCAAGGAGTAAAGAAGGCTTAGCGCCTTCTTTCTTCATCTCTGTATTCATCGTCTCTATCGCGGTATTTTCTAGGATCACCTTGGTAACCTTGGGGAATATAAATCTCTTCTCTTTTGATGATAATTCCTCTATCATCACGGTGGTCATAACGCCTGCTGTCGTAATGGTAGTCATCTCGTAAATCATGCTGATGTCTAAGCGCATTAAACTCCGAAGAATCAACACGAATGCCTAAAAGTCTTGCGATTTCTAGCCATGAAGCATAGCGATTTTGTCGATAGACGGTTAAAACATAATCATAGGGCTTTTCACTCAATTCTGCCAAACGAAAAATCATATAGGCATCGGAAGGCTCTCGTACCTCTCTTAAAATACCAATGACCCGCGACTCAGGAAGTCTAAAGCGTTGTGACAAATCGTAGCGGTATTCGTATGGGTCTGCTTGATAGCGGTTGTTAAGACCCAAACGCCATTCAAAATCAACATCAGCGCTTAATGGCGCAAGAAATACACCCAAAGCAAGCAATGAAAATAGACTCTTTTTTAATTTCATATTTTCTCCTTCATCCCACAATGACATTGAAAATCTTACTCTAATCGCCCTTTAATCTTATACATTTTTTCTAATCACGATTAAGAAGGTTATAAATTATGTTATGATTATTTACTATGACAAATAGGAGATTCTTTTGGCAATTCTTCAAAAAAACATCTGGATGATTTTTTACATTCTTTTGGTCGGCGCCCTTGTTTTTTTAGGCCTTATCTCTTATGTCAAATGGAATAGTATTCACGAAAAATACGCAACCGATCAGATGAACCTTGTTAAACTGGTTTCCAATGCAACCCACTCGCTTTTTCTAACTCAAGAAATGATGCTAAATATTTTAGGAAAGCAAATTGTTAAAGATAAAAACTCCCGCATTTTAGATGACCTGCTCATACTCAATCCTTCCGTGGTTGCTTTTGGATTTGCCGATGTTGAGGGAAATTACCTCTACGCCAGTTCTAATTTTGACATATCCAAACGTCCCAACTTAAGAACGCAAGCGGTGACACGAGACTCCTTTGACTATACTTTGACCCAA
>DKFS01000005.1 GCA_002452855.1 Sulfurospirillum sp. UBA6790
AATTTGTTCTCTGGCGAGGAAAAGTTTTGATTCACTTTGAATGGTCAGCGTATGGTTTTGGTAGCTAAAAGAGGTATAACTTTGCTGTAAATCGATATTGATAGCTTTCGCTAAAGAGAGTAAGAAACTTAACCAATGCAGCGTTGCAGTGTCAGGAAGCAGCATTTTATAGGTTTGTATATCTTCTTCACTGGGTAATTTATTAACATGATACTTTATAAGCATAGCAATCAGTATTTTCTGTTCGTGTGAAAAACCATAGTTGAGATTATTCAAAATAAAGTAAAAACTGTGCAATTGATTCTGATAAAAACCTAGCTTTATACCAATATTGTAAAGTTCAGCTGCAACACCTAACTCATGTTTAAAACAAGGATCAATCATGTGAATAGGCGCTAATGTATCGAACAAAGAGAGCGCAATTTTTTTTACATGTAAATTCTCTTTTTCCATCATACTAAAACGATCTTTGAGGCTTCTCAAACTGAGCTTAAACTCGGGGCTAAATTTATGATGGTGAGAACGTAGCAAATCACATAAATAAGCGCCTTCTCTTACCCCCGCTCCACTCGTTATCATGATTTGGTTAGAGAGTCTTTTGGAGATAGATTGAAAAATAATACACCCTTCACGCATGGTGTCGTATCTGTCTTTGCGAATACCAAGATTCTTAAGACCTAAGACATCTGAAGTAACAATTGCATTGACAAAAGATTCGTGTTTAGAGATTTCATATTCAAATCCATGCACCGTTTTTAAAGGGTAGTTCGTGCGTTCCATAATGATTTTTGAAAGAGAACGTAATGTTCCTCCAATGCCGATGATGGTATTACATGTAAAACGTTCTGGAATCTTAGAAATTTCATTATCAATGAATGAACGAACTCTATCTAATGGAACTTTTTTGTCAAAGAAAAGCTCTTTAAGGCGTACCGTACCAATATTTAAAGAGATAGTCTCAACAATGAGGCCATTCTCAATTTTGGCGAGTTCTGTTGAACCTCCACCAATGTCAATTGTGACAGCTTCTTTGATTTCTTTAAGATAGTTCAGTGCACCTACGGCACCAAAATAAGCTTCTTTCGTACCTTCAATAATTTTAATATGAATATTAAGGTCATTACGTATTTGATTGATGAACGTTGAAGCATTGGGCGCATCTCGAAGTGCTGAAGTTGCGATGCAAAGTGTTTTAGAGCATTGAAAGCTCTTAATGATATGCCCAAACTCTTCTAAAGCAGTGTAAGCGCGTTTGAGGGCGGGTTCTTGTAAAATTCCGCCATCGTTATAGGCACCTTCTCCAATCCGAACACGGCTTTTGGTTTCATTGACTAAATGAAATGCAAAGCGACTACTTTTCTCAAAGATAGCCATTCGAGCGGAGTTAGACCCTATATCTATAATGGCTGTTCGTTTAGACATTAATTGTCGCTGTTGAGTTGTTCGTATTTTAGCTTGAGTTCTTCAACACTCTCAATGTTATCAGGATCAGGGATAATACATTCAACCGGGCAAACAGAAATACAAGCAGGCTCATCATAGTGGCCCACACATTCTGTACAGACATCTGGATCAATAATATAAATCGGATCAGATTCTTCTATAGCGCCATTGGGACATTCGTCGCGACATGCGTCACATGCGATACATTCTTCCGTTATCATTAAAGACATGCTTACTTTCCTTCGTTAAAGTCAATTTTCTTGACGAGTTTATACACTAAAAATACTTTAACGAAATTTAAATAGTGTGTTTGCGTAGGGGAATAAAAAGTGTTGCACGAGTACCTTGCATATCTTCGCGGTTTTTGAGTGATATTTTAGCACCGATTGCATCTGCAGCGTTTTTTGCTAGAAAAAGTCCAAGTCCAGCGCCTGTTTGGTTTCCATAGCGTTTAAAGGGCGCAAAGAGGTCTTTACTCTCATCAATACCAATGCCTTCATCAATGACATGAATATAAAAGCCATCTTTGTTAAGATAGGCTTGAATCGTTATTTTGCCACCAATCGGAGTGAATTTAATGGCATTTTGAACAAAATTTTGCAAAATATGTACTAAAAGAGTAGGTTGGATAATAATTTTATAGTGTTTTGGAGTAATTTCTTCAATAATGTTTTTCTCTTCCATCTTCGCAAGAATCGTATAATTATTGATCTGTTCTTTTAAAAAAAGTACCAAATCAATTTCAACAGGCTTTTCAAATTGAGCTCCTTCTTGCCGCCCAATTTCTAAAATATTGCCAATCATTTTGTTCATATCATTAATTGTTTGGTTATTGCTTTTTAGGGTATCAATATACTTTTCAGATTCGCGTGGTTTTAAAAGTGTCACTTCATTTTTTGTTTTCATAACGGCAAGAGGCGTTTTAAGTTCATGCGCGGCACCAATAAAAAGTTCTTTTTGAGAATTCACAAAAATTTGGATACGCTCAACGAGTTTATTAATACTATTGCCTAATGGTTGAAACTCATTGGGTAATTTTTGTATATCAATTATTTGTAGAAA
>DKFS01000029.1 GCA_002452855.1 Sulfurospirillum sp. UBA6790
TAAATACAGCAACTCAAAGTCCTTAAGGTGAATATCTAGCTCTTCGCTTCCATAGAAAAGGCGTTTGCGGGCAAGATTGAGTTTATAAAGAGGGTCAATCACCAACCAGTCATCCACCATCCCTTTGGTACGCGTTAAAATTGCCTTGATTCGAAGCAGTAATTCACCTAGGTCAAATGGTTTTTTAATATAATCATCGCCTCCAAGCATAAAGCCTTTTGTCAAACTCTCTTGATCATTAAGAGAAGTCACAAAAATGGCTGGCGTGTAATCACCTGATGCTCGAAGCTCTTTTAAAAAATCAAATCCATTCATATCAGGAACTTTTACATCAAGAAGATAAAGATCAAACTTACCCTCATAACACCGCTTCAAAGCCTCTTTACCGTTTTTAACAAGCATGCACTCATAGCCATGTCCCGACAAGAAATCTTCCAATGTATTGAGTAAAAGAGTATTGTCTTCTAATATTAAGAGCTTATACGACACGTTTGATGCTCCATTGTAAAATTTGGTTAGCAAACATAGGAACAACGTCTGCATAACTGTGTGTTACTGTAAATGGCATTTTTTCTAAAACAACCTCTTTATAAGGCGCTTTGTAACGATAAATTGTTTGTGCATTGTTACTCACAAATGCTTGTAATGAAGCTAATGCGTTATGTTTTTCAAACAGTTCAACGAGAGCTTGCAAAGCAATTGGTGCGGTAAAAACACCTGCGGCACAACCGCAACACTCTTTTTTGTGAATAGGATGTGGTGCCGAATCGGAACCAAACATAACTTTGGGATGCGCATTCAAACTTACATGTAAAAGTGCATCACGATCTTCATAACGTTTTGCAATGGGTTTGCAAAAAAGATGGGGTTGCAACATACCACCTGCTACGTCATCAAGGGTTATTAAAAGATGGTGAAGGGTAATGGTTGCGTAAAGATTTTCGTATTGGTCTAAAAGTGCTACACTCTCTTTTGTCGTGATATGTTCCATCACAATTTTGAGCTTTGGAAATGACGAAGCTAAGCTTTCATAAATCGAACCAAACTCTTTTTCTCGATCCATAACAAAACCATTCGTTTCTCCATGAACACATAAGATAAGTCCTAAATCACTCATCGCCTCTAAAACCGGTCTTAATGTTTCGATATCCATACTCGAAACACCCCCTTCAGAATTGGTTGTAATCCCTGTTGGATAGAGTTTTAATGCTTTTACATGTAAAGCTGCTTTTTCTAAAAATTCTCTCGTATAATCGGCTCTAAAAAATAGTGTCATTAAAGGATCAAACAGATTATTGCCCATTGCGTCTAGAATTCTTTGTTTGTATGCTTCAACAGCTTCTATCGTTGAAATAGGAGGGACGAGGTTAGGCATAACGATTCCACCAGCAAAGCTATATGCACTCAGTGGTGCAACGACTTTAAGCATCGCTTCGTCTCGTAAATGTAAGTGCATATCTAGGGGGGAAATCAATGTATGCGTCATTGGAGAAAACCTTTTTAGTTTTATTATATCAAAGCCACACCAAAAAGATAATGCTATACTATAGAATTAAAAACAAACAAAGGTTCAGTGATGGAATATCGTTACATAGGCAAAAGTGGTCTTAGAGTAACACCTATTTGTATGGGTACAATGAGTTTTGGTAGTTGGAGTGATAAAAAAGAGTCCTTCAAAATTCTTGATTCTGCTTATGATAGAGGTATCAACTTCTTTGATACGGCAGAGCTTTATCCTGTTCCCCCGCGTGAAGATTATGCAGGACTGACTGAAACAATTATCAGTGAATGGCTCGCTTCAAAACCTAGGGAAAGTATTATTCTAGCGACTAAAGTCGCAGGTGCTGCTAGTGGTTGGTTTGTACCACCCATTCGGTATGGGTATACCGCCATTGATCGTTTTCATATTCAAAAAGCAGTTGAAGGAAGTTTAAAACGCCTTAAGACAGATTATATCGACTTGTATCAAATTCATTGGACTGATGAAGTTGTCCCTAAAGAAGAATCGATGCGTGCAATGGATGAGCTGGTAAAATCAGGTAAAGTGCGCTACATTGGTACTTCCAACGATACCGCTTATGGACTCACAAAATCAAATACCATCGCAAGGTATGAGAAGCTCGCACGGTTTGAATCGATTCAAAATAACTTTTCGTTACTCAATCCTCGCTTTTTAGATGAACTCTCAACGGTGTGTCGCAAAGAAAAAATTTCTTTACTTCCATATTCTCCTATGGGTGGAGGTGTGCTAAGCGGAAAATACAATCAAAGTTTTATCGACCCTAAAAGTCGATTTGGTGAATATTTACAAGCGGGCGAAGCCAGACAAAAGGCAATGTATAAACGCTTTGTCAATGACAAATCCTTAGCCGCAACAGCCAAATACATAGAAATTGCTAAAAAATACAATATGAGTCCTGTAACATTAGCTGTGGCTTGGAGTATGCATTTTGATTTTGTTGCTTCAACCATCATTGGCGCACGGTATGCAACGCAACTTGAAGAGAGTTTTAAAGCATTGGAAATCAAATTAAGCCCTGAAATATTAAACGAGTGTGAGAAAGTTCAAAAAGAGATTTTATACCCGTTGGGATGAAACTTCTTCATTTAATCCATAAAAGGTAATTTTCTCTGATTTTCCCTTAAGCGCAATCGAAGAGAGATAGATGAAGCGTTGCTGTAATGGTTGCTCCAGTAAAAGATAGCACGCTTCACTAATCACTAAAGAGCATTGAAACTGCTTACACAACCCTTCTAAACGCGCTGTCGTATTCACAGCATCGCCAATTAATGTATAATCTTTGCGCTCTCCTCCGATATCGCCTAAAATAACCTCTCCAAAATGAATGCCAATCCCAATACCATCAAACTTCGGTAATCCTTGTTCTCTAAGCGAATCATTCATGCTTTCCAAAGATGCGCGCATGGCAAGTGCAGCCTTAACAGCATTATTGGCATTGCTGGTATCTTCTTTCGTACGATAAAAAAATGCGAGTAGTGCATCTCCTATAAATTTATTGATAGTCCCTTCATGTTTTTTAATGCTCTGATGCCAAATTCCATAGTAATAATTTAACATTGCAACCACTTTAGACGCATCATGCTTTTCACTGAGTGTTGTAAAGTTGCGAATATCTGCATACAAGAGAGCAACATTTATTTTTGCAGAAAAGACATCAAGATTTTTTTCCACTAAAGTATCGCGCGCCTCCTCACCAATGTAACGTACCAGTAAAGCGTCAATTTTTTCGGTTAGCAGTAATATTTTTATTCTACTATATGCAATGGTTAATGAAAGAAAAAGACCGCCTAAAATAATATAAACATGTGCAGGATCATCGACAAACTCACGAAAACCATCAAAAAGACGCCAAATGAACAGCTCTTCTTTTGCATACATTTCTGAAATTGTTCCAGTTGCTAAATCTTCTTGAAGTTTTAATTTCAAATCAAAAAAGAAGTAGATAAAAATGAAGATAAAAATATTGATGTTAGACACCAAGAACTCAACAATAAATCGCACATTTTTTCTTGGCATTTTATACGATATATATTGGAGTGAGACTAGTAGTAAAGTGGAAACCCAAAAGAAAAGATGCCCTATATTGACAAGGGAATCAATCCCATCTTCACGCCATTCAAAAAATGAATAAACCGCTAAAGAGAGAAAAGAGAGCATAATGCGGTACTGTATTTTATCACCCCATCGTACTAAAGCACTGGTTTGAATCAGTAATGCACCAAGAAGGATAACATGCCCCATATTATTCCAAAAACTATCATGCGTACTCATTTGCATGAAAAGATAAAAAAGGGCATATTGACCTGAATAAAGTGCTATTTCATTAAAAAACCGAATGACAAAAGAAGATGATTTTGAATGGGATGAATAGATCACTCACATGCCTTTGGCAAATATTTGAGCCATTATAGCAAAGCTTCATCATTACATGTAAAACATCCAAAGAAGAAATCTTCTTTGGATTAATAGTTTATACTTTTGATTTCACAAACTCTGGATATGCTTCCAAACCACACTCTTCCAAATCAAGTCCAACATATTCATGCTCTTCATCGCTTCTAAGCCCAATCATCTTTTTAATTATCCAAAAAGCAACATAAGAGACAGGAAACGTGAATACACCTACAATGACAATACCTTTGAGTTGCGTCATAAAAGAAAAATCTGCAAATAACGCTACGGCAATCGTTCCCCAGATACCATTAACCAAGTGAACGGAAAGGGCACCTACAGGATCATCAATACGAAGTTTATCAAACACGGGAATCGCAAATACGACTAATGCGCCGCCAACAGCACCGATAATAATAGGTTCCCATAAATTTACAACGTCTGCACCAGCGGTAATGGCAACGAGTCCACCTAATGCACCATTTAAAATCATGGTAATATCTAGCTTTCGGTATTGTAAATAAACAATTAAAGCTGCGATAATGGCACCTGCAAGACCTGCTGTATTGGTATTTACAATAATCAGCCCTACTAAATCCGCTGCATCTTTATCCGTGGCAATATGAAAAGCACTTCCGCCATTAAATCCAAACCAACCAATCCACAATAACATCGCACCTAGAGTTACTAATGGAATATTAGAGGCAGGAATCGCACGAACTTGTCCTTCTTTACCATAACGTCCACGTCTTGCACCAAGTACTAAAATACCTGCCAATAAAGCCCAACCACCCACCGAGTGTATTACCGTACATCCCGCTAAGTCGTGTACCTCTTTTAAAAAGCCTCCGCCCCAAATTGCATGACCCACTAACGGATAAATCAATCCACTCATTAAAACTGCAAAAATCATAAAAGGGATAATGCGAATTCGCTCGCTTACACCACCACTCATAATAGAGACTGTCTTACTCACAAATGCCATTTGGAAGAAAAAATAAGCGTAAGGGCTGTACCCATCTACACTCACACCTTCTAAAAACATACCTGTGCCACCAAACATGACATTATAGCCCCATAGTAAAAAGACAAATGATGTAATGGCGTAGAGTAAAACATTCCCTGTTAGAACGGCTGAAACGTTCTTTGTACGCACAAGACCTGCCTCAAGCATTGCAAAGCCAGGAACCATTAAAATAATAAGAACTGCTGTAAAAAGTAAAAAGAGAGTGTCAATAATATATTGAATGTGAGATAAATCCATTACATGTGCCCTTTGTAATAAAATAAAATGTAACGGATGATTTTACAAAAAAGTAGCGTGATCTAGTGATTAAAATTTAATCACTAGACATTATTTTCTAGATGGCATCTTCGTTTTGCTCACCTGTTCTAATACGAATAATACGTTCAACTTCACTAATAAATATCTTTCCATCACCTATTTTACCGGTCTTTGCGGCTTCTGTGATGGTTGCAATTACTTTGTCTACATTTTCATCAGCAACAACAATATCAATCTTAATTTTTGGTAAAAAATCGACCACATACTCAGCCCCTCGATACAATTCAGAGTGTCCTTGTTGTCTACCATAACCTTTAACTTCATGAACAGTCATACCTGTGATTTCAATGCTTCCTAAAGCATCTTTGACCTCTTCAAGTTTGAATGGTTTAATGATTGCTTCAATCTTTTTCATTGTATATTCCCCTTAACTTTCAAAATTGGAACTATTTTACCTTAAATTATTTTAAATATGCTTTGAGAATGACTTGTTTTTCAACGGGCATATCTCTGCCATTGGTTGCAACATTTTCCAATTTTCGAACAACATCCAACCCCTCGGTTACTTCACCAAAAATAGTGTGCCTACCATTCAACCAAGGGGTTGGAACGGTTGTAATAAAAAATTGACTTCCGTTGGTGTTTTTTCCAGCATTGGCCATCGCCAAAATACCCGCCTTATTAAAAACAACATTGGGCTTAAATTCATCTTCAAAAGTCTTACCAAAAATAGACTCCCCACCACGTCCTGTTCCTGTGGGGTCACCGCCTTGAATCATGAAATTTTTTATAATGCGATGAAACACAACCCCATTGTAATAGCCCTTTTTAACGAGCTCTTCAAAATTTTCACATGCTTTAGGAGCAATCTCTGGCTTAAGTGTAAAAACGATTGTGCCTTGATTGGTTTCAAAAACAACTTGATTTGCGCCCCACAGTGTAGCCCATGCACCTATTAAAAGAAGTAAGAAAAGTTTTCTCATGGTTATTGATCTCCAATTAGCTTTGTATTGCGGAAACGATACATTTTGTTTTTCACTTTTTCTAAAATGCCTACTTTAATAAGTTGTTGGAACATATGAACCACTGTTGGTTTACTGACACCGATATTGTCAATAATATCTTGATATGAACCATTAAAAATTTTATTTTCGTCCAAATGATTGATGATGTATTTTAAGATTTCAATTTTTTTACCACCAATAAGTGCTGCTAATCCTTCAATAATAAACGAACATCCTTGAATCTCTTTATTATGGAGTTTTGGAAGCATTGCGGTATAAATATTGCTGATTAAGTCTTTTACGTTAATCGGCTTCATAATAAAACCATCGACTTTAAGTGCAATCGCTTCCATCAAATATTCTGTCTCTGTAAAGGCGGTTGTAATAATCGTCGGTATCTCACGATTGTGCTCTCTTTTAAGCTTTTTGAGCATTTCAATGCCATTCATTTCTGGCATTAAAATATCTGTCACGATAATATCTACCTGCTTTTCAAGCGCTATTTTGAGTCCTTCTACTCCATTTGACGCTAAATACACCTCTTTAACAAAGTCTTTTAGAATCATTTGAGTTTGCATCTGTACCGTTTTCTCATCTTCTACGTATAAGACTACAATGTCTTTCAGCCCATTAAAATCCATCTTACTTCTCCTCTTTTTTATCAAGTGGTACTAAAATTGTGATGATGGCACACTTTTCAAAATAGGTGCCGTTTTGAAAAGTATACGCGATATTTGTGCCACTGATAGTTCCTCGCATTTGCTTTTCAATAATTTGTTTGGACATATAAAGTCCAATACCTGTGCCTGAGGATTTATGTTTTGTTGTAAAATAGGGTTCGAACATCCTATCTAAAACTTCCTCGCTGATTCCACCGCCATCATCAATAACACTGACGATAGCATTTCCTGCCTCTTTGCTCATAACGACTTCTATATACTTTTGCTCTATACCTCTTTCTTCAAGTGCGTCTTTTGCGTTTGAAAGTAAATTCATAATCACTTGTGAAAATTCATTAGGATAACCGCTGATTTCAATATCTTGTGCACAATTGAGGAAGATTTCAATTCCCGATTTGTTGTAGTAGTCTTTGACAAGATTGATTGTGTAGTGCAGTAATGATTTCACACTAAATTGTTCTTCATTGTGGTTGGGTTTAAAGAAATTTCGAAAATCATCAATCGTATGTGACATCAATGATGCAAGCTCAATTCCTTCTTTGACCTGTTTATCAATAAATTCATCACTTAATTCAAGTCCCGCCATACGCTTCATCTGAAAACTTTGGATAATTAACACAATCGCATTTAAGGGCTGTCGCCATTGATGAGCAATATTTCCAATCATTTCACCCATGGAGGCCAGTCTGCTTTGTCGAAACATAATCTGATCTTTTTGACGGCTTTGTTCAACTTCATACTGGACTTTTAGTTCAAGATTACGATTGAGCTGTTGAAGTTCTTGTGTTTTGGCATCAACCATCTTAGCAAGTCTGGTATGCAATAAACGAATATTTTGCAATAAAACAATTGCTAAAAGTGCGGCAAAAGCAATCGTCCCAATTGTTGCGACGACGATCCACTCAAAGGTGTTATCATACACCATCTC
>DKFS01000013.1 GCA_002452855.1 Sulfurospirillum sp. UBA6790
GGATTTTTTGTTGATATACTCAACCATATTGCGACACAAAATCAATGGCAATTAAATTATGTTCCCTGCCAATGGCAAGAGTGCCTTGGCAAGTTGGAAAAAGGTGAAATTGACATTATGCCCGATGTGGCATACTCAAAAGAACGCGAGGAAAAATTTGACTTCAATCATGAAGTAGCTCTTTCAAGCTGGTCGCTTGTTTACACCAATAAAAAAAGTACCATTGCGTCTATTTTGGATTTACATGTAAAAAGAGTTGCCGTGCTTAAAAACAGCATTCAAGCGCAAACCATCAAAGCCGATGCGGCGTTGTTTGATATTCAACCTTTTTTTGTGGAAGTAGAGAGTTTTCAGCAAGCATTTGAGCTTCTTCGCGCTAAAAAAGTCGATGCTGCCATTGTCAATAACTTTTACACCGATACAACATTCAATGTACGCCATTTCACAAAAACATCTATTTTACTCAACCCTGTTATTTTAAAATTTGCGTTTCCTAAACATACCCATGAAACCATCATTCATCAACTCGACCAAACACTTGCAGAGGCTAAACATGACACGAATTCCTTCTTCTATCAAGCAAAAACCAAGTGGTTTGAATCCAATCCCTCACTTGTGCTTCCTCTTTGGACGCAGTGGTTTTTAGCGGGTGTTTTTATCGTATTTCTCATTTTAGTGGGACTGATTGTCTTTTTTAAACATCTTTTGGATGTGAAAGTAACCGCTCTTAAAGAGGCAGAAAAGAGGCTTATTATCCAATCACGTCATGCGGCTATGGGCGAAATGATTAGTCTGATTGCGCATCAATGGAAACAACCTTTAGCCGTTCTCTCTATGATTGCAAATAACATTAAGATGGACAGTGAGCGAGGCATCATTCAGTCTGAAAAACTTCAAAATTACTACGATCAACTCCATCGCCAAGTCTTTTATCTTTCTCATACGATTGACGATTTTCGAGACTATTTTAAACCCAATAAAGAAAAACAATATGTCGAAGATGTCAATTCTATCATAGAAAATGCACTCGTGCTGATTGGAAAATCATTGGAGAATCATGGCATAGAAGTAATTAAAGAGTACGGGCATCTGCCAGCGATGACACTTCATACCAATGAGTTGATTCAAGTTCTTCTTAATATCCTCAAGAACGCTAGTGAGGCATTCAAGGAACATGCTTCTGTTAAAAAGCATATTCTCCTACGAACGTATCTACGAGATGAGCATACGGTATGTATTGAGATTGAAGACAATGCGGGTGGCATTGCGCCAGATGTGCAAGAGCATATCTTCGAGCCTTACTTTACGACAAAAAGCAATGCCAATGGTACGGGACTTGGATTATATATGGGTAAAACCATCATTGAAACGCATTTCAAGGGAACCTTAGAAGTCCAAAGCTACCATGGCGATACACGCTTTATAATCGCCCTACCCGTATAAGGAGACTTAAGGATAAATAGCGTGTAGATGCTCCATTCGAGAGCCAAGATTGAGTAACATCATATCGGCAATCACAAGTGCTGCCATCGATTCCGCGACAACACTTCCTCGCACAGCAATGCAGGGGTCATGACGACCTTTAAGCGCGCAAGTGAGCGCATTGCCTTTCGTATCAATCGTCTCTTGTTCAATAAAAACAGAAGGCGTCGGTTTAAAATAGACTTTACATGTAATGACGTCGCCATTACTGATACCGCCTAAAATGCCGCCGCTGTGATTGCTCTTAAATCCATGTTGCGTAATGGCATCATTATTTTGCGAACCTCTTAGCGATGAAGCGTGAAGTCCTTCGCCAATTTCAACGCCCTTGACACCATTGATGCCCATCATTGCTTCGGCCAAGATAGCATCGAGCTTATAATACAGCGGCTCGCCAAGACCTATGGGTGCGCCTATAATTTGCACTAAGGCGACACCTCCAATAGAGTCATGACTGTTTTTCGCTTCTAATATCGCATCTTGCTGTGCTGTTTCAACAGAAGCATCTAATGCATAAATTTCACTCGACGCGACACGTTCAAAATCATACGCTTTTGCTTCAATGCCGCCAATGGAGCAAATACCACTTTGGACTTTTACATGTAATGCATTTAAGAGTAATTTTGCAAGAGCACCTGCTGCTACACGTGCCGCTGTTTCCCTCGCACTACTGCGTCCGCCTCCACGGTAATCACGAACTCCATATTTGTGAAAATAGGTGAAATCGGCATGTCCTGGTCGAAAGAGATTTTTCACATTTTCATAATCATTGCTTTTTTGGTTTTCATTGAAAATCACCATGGCAATTGGCGTTCCTGTGCTCACGCCTTCAAACACGCCACTTAAAATTTCTACTTTATCGCCTTCTTTACGTGCTGTGGCATACTTATTTTGCCCCGGTTTTCGTCTGTCAAGTTCACTCTGGATAAAGGCTTCATCAATCAAAAGACCCGCAGGTAATCCATCTACCACACAGCCTATCGCGCGCCCATGGGATTCACCAAATGTTGTAAATGTTAATTTTTGACCAAACCTGTTCATACAATCTCTTTTTTCAAAATTTCAAGTGCCAGCATCGCCGCTTTTTGTTGCGCCTCTTTTTTACTCTTCCCACTCGCAAGCGATAAATCACGCCCTCTGACACTCACCGCAATTTCAAACTCTTTTTTATGATCAGGCCCAAAAGCGCGTACTAAACGGTATTCGGGTGTCATGCCAAAATGCGCTTGAGTGAGTTCTTGCAACGTTGTTTTATGGTCTCTAAAAATGGCATCCATATCAATCTTAGGATACGCCTCTTCAAGCAACATGATGGCAAGTGTTCGTGCTTTTTCCAATCCCGCATCCAGATAAAGTGCGCCAATAATTGCCTCAAATGCATTGGAGAGCAACGAGGGTTTTTCGCGCCCATTGTTATTTTCTTCTGCTAAGGAGATATAAATGTACTCACCAAGGTGTAATAAACGTGCTAATTTTTCAAAACTTTTTTCATTGACAAGCGACGCACGTAATTTGGAAAGTTCGCCTTCTGCGACATCTTTAAATTCATGGTAGAGATATTCTCCGACAATCAAGTCTAAAACAGCGTCCCCTAAAAATTCCAGACGCTCGTTATTGTAAGGTTGTTTTGAACTTTTGTGCGTAAGTGCCTCGATTATCAGGTCTTGGTTGCTAAACTGATAACCCAAACGCTTCTGTAACGCTTCTAATCTTTTTTGCATTCTATTTCCTTTATTATTTTTACAACGCTTTTGAGGCAGAAAAGCTCATTAGCCCATTTTTATTTTGGTTGCTTCTTCTTTAGCAATCTTATCGCACATCTCATTTTCAGTATGTCCATCATGCCCTTTTACCCAAATACCACGCACTTTATGTGCTTGTGACACGTCTACATAACGCTGCCAAAGTTCTGGATTTTTTACCTTGGCAAACTGTTTTTTCTTCCACCCTTCTAGCCATTCATTAATGCCCTTAATCACATAACTTGAATCACTAATGAGTGTCACATCACACGGCTCTTTTAAAGCAGCCAAACCTTCAATGACCGCGAGGAGTTCCATCTGATTGTTGGTTACATTTGCCATACCGCCACTGACAATTTTTTCCACGTCACCGTACCGCAAAATGGCGCAATAGCCCCCAGCACCAGGATTGCCTAAAGAGGAGCCATCACAGAAAAGAGATATTTTCTTCATCATCAGCTTTAATGAGTTTGGTCTGAATGGAGGCCGTATGAATTCCTTGGCAATTAGGGCAACGATAAAAATGAATAGGAAAAATCTGTTTACACTCCAAACAGAGATATTCAAATCCAACCGTGGCTTTATTAAAATCCAGTGTGCGAAGCTTGGCTAAAATTTCAATAGCAAAAGGCATCTCCTCTTCCGTAGCTTCATAAGGCTTTAATCCCCGTGCCATAGCGATATGCTCAACCAAAGCGTTTTTACATGTCAGAATATTATAGACCATCGGATCAACGTACCACAAGAGGTCTATCATCTCAGAATACGGCAATGTTTCAAAAAAGCTTGGTTCTATTTTTAAACCTGTCTCTTGCATATACTCAAAAAGCTTTCGGCGTAAGAAAGGTGCTTTTTCACACAAAATTAAAAAGCGCTCAACCTTTTCGCTCTCTTTTAATGAACTATCTTTGAGGGTCGCAAGGGCTTTAAGGTAAGTGCGTTGCAACACGACTTTCGCACCCAATTCTTCCAAAGAGTCCAGCACTTCTTCTGCTTTACTGTACTCTTGAAGTTGCTCGTACGCAACCGTAAGATACTTTAACGACTCTTCATTGCGAGGTTGCAAACGTAAAGACTCTAAAAAGACTTCTGAACTACGGCGCAAAAAACCTGCTTTAAAGTATGTTTTTCCAAGCGCTGAGAGCAAATACTGTTTTTCATCTTTGCCTTTGACCCGTTTTAACGTGACAAGATAAATATTGATTGCTTTTTCAAAATCACCGCTTTTGGCATAGGCATGTGCTAAAAGTGCTAGAGATTCTAGAGGAATGGATGAGTCTTCCAGCAGTTTTTTGTACTCATTCTCATCGGTCACTATTTCAAATTTTTTGACAAATTTATCAATGCTTTGTTTCTCTTCTTTACTTTTGAAAACTCCCCACCAATAGTTGGCAAAAGAGATGACAAAAACAATGGCAAACAAGATGATAACACCAAAAAGTGGATCGCGGTATGCTATAAAAAAATTATCCAAATCTTACCCTTTTATGCTCTGCGCCTCTCTTCATCAAAATGAAGTGACGCCTTTTCAATAACGAAAGAACTCTATTATACCAAACTTGCTATAATATGACTATGATAGATAAAACATCGATAGAGAACTTGAAGCAACGACTTGATATTGTTGATGTCGTAGGCTCGTACTTGGAGCTGAAAAAAAATGGCGCAAACTACAAATGTGTCTGCCCTTTTCATAACGACACATCGCCTAGTCTTGTAGTGAGCCCTTCCAAACAAATTTACCACTGTTTTGCTTGTGGTGCAGGCGGTGATAGCATCAAATTTGTTATGGAATATGAAAAACTCTCCTACCCTGAAGCGCTTGAAAAACTTGCCAACATGGTCAATTTTTCACTCACATATACCACCAATGATGGTATAAAAAAAGAAGACCGCAAATTGATGGAAAACCTCAATCTTTTTTACATCAAACAGCTTGACCAAACACCCTTTGCCAAAGAGTATCTTACCAAACGAGGTATTTCGGACGCTTCGGTGGAAAAATTTGAAATTGGCTATGCACCCGCCTCTTTTAGCACCTTAGAGTTTTTAAAGACCAGAGGCTATGCGATGAGTGAAGCGATGGAGTATGGGGTTGCTGGTATTGGGGAAAATAACAACCCTTACGCGCGTTTTATTGAGCGCGTTACATTTCCCATCTACTCCCCAAGTAACAGACTCGTTGGTTTTGGAGGACGAACTCTCACCAATCATCCAGCAAAATATGTCAATTCACCCCAAACCAAACACTTTAACAAGTCGCAGCTGCTTTATGGGTATCACCTCGCAAAAGAGAGCATTTTTAAACAAAAGAGAATTATCATTACAGAAGGCTATTTGGATGTCATCATGTTGCATCAAGCAGGATTCACGCAAGCGGTTGCAACGCTTGGTACGGCACTGACACAAGAGCATATTCCGCTTATCATACGCGGCGACCCTGAAGTGATTGTGGCATACGATGGGGATGATGCAGGTATTAATGCAGCACTCAAAGCTTCCCTACTCTTAAGTGCGCATGGCATTAAAGGCGGTGTTGTTCTCTTTGGTAATGGCATGGACCCTGCAGATATGGTACAAAATGGTCTGATAGACGCTCTCAATCACCTTTTCTTGTCGCCTCAACCTTTTATCGAATTTGCGCTAGAACGTATGGTGAAAAAATACAATCTCAAAGACCCCCTTGCTAAACAACAAGCTTTAACTGAAGCCATGGGGTATCTTAAAACATTACCGCAAGCGGTTCAAGAGAGTTACACAGGCATGCTTTCTGAAAAGTTAGGATTGCACCATAACTTGGTCAAAATTCAAACGCATAAGCCCAAACGCATGGAACAAAAAGAGCGCAGTTTTGAAGACATGTTGGAACTTACGATTATTAAAACTATTTTGAGTGAACCTAATCTCATCGATACGGTCTTAGACACGATTGATAACTCCATGTTCAAAACGCATCATGAAGAATTTTTACTGCTGTTGGAAAATCAATTGGAGCATCCAAAACTTAGACGCATCTCTTTGTGGGAAGACATCAAAATCTACGATGAAAAAGAGCTCATCGCTTCCATGGTGGCATTTTTATACCACTACTACAATGAGAAGTTTCAGGAGATCAAAAACTCCAAAACGATGAATTATGAGCAAAAGCAATTTTTGATTCGTAAAATTCAAGAAAAAATGATGAAATTAAAAAAAGGTGAACTCGTTCCGTATGAAAGCATTAGTACTCTTTAGTGGCGGTTTAGATAGCATGTTGGCTATCAAACTGCTTACATTACAAGGCATTGAAGTCATTGCCACACATATCAACATCGGTTTTGGTGTCAAAGAAGACCATTTTGAAGCGCTTCAAAGAAGAGCAACCCTTGCAGGCGCTCGTTTAGAAGTCATTGATGTGC